>JADFVW010000336.1 GCA_015222725.1 Pseudomonadota bacterium
AACTACCGTTGCTCCCTTCCGGGCCTGGCGGGCTTCACTACCTATCGTTGCGAGGGGACCGCCTGGGCCACCACAGACTCTGCGAGCACAAACATCCAGTCACAGAGGGCGCGTATTCTGGCCCAAAGCAGCCAGACCTGCAAGCTCAATTGAAAATAAGTACTTGACCACGATGTTAATATATATAACATACATGTTAATGAGTATTACATTGAGTGTTCTATTATGAATCGCAGTTCGTTTATTGCCATTATTGGGGCGCTTGCGCTGACCGCTATACTGACTTCTACCTTATACGCCAGAGTTGCGCTGTCTGGCGATGTGCAGGTTTCCAAGCCGATGCCAGTGATGGCAACTACCTATGTCATGCAAAAATCCTACGCCCGGGAATCATCCTATCTGGGGCTTGTGGAGGCCGGCCGTAAAACGGTACTTGGCTTTGAAATGCCCGGCTTGCTGGCAGAACTCAAAGTTGAGGAGGGCTCTGCCGTTGCGGCTGGGGAGATCATTGCAATACTCGATGAGGCGAAACTTCGATCGAGGCGCGATGCCACGACTGCAGACTTAAAACGCGTCGAAATTGAACTTGAACGTGCAAACATCAAGGCCAGGCGGCAGAAAAACCTCATTGATACTGGCGCGGTTTCACGCGAAGCCTACGATGACACCAGGCTCATAGCCCAGGCGCTGCGAGCACAGGTAGATGCTGTCGAGGCGCAACAGGATACCATAGACATAGATTTACAAAAATCTGTCCTCAGGGCCCCCTATTCAGGTGTGATCGCCGATCGTTATCTGGATGAAGGTGCCGTTGTAAGTCCCGGCACACCGGTGGTAAAACTAATGGAAACTGACAGGCGGGAGGCTCATATCGGTGTAACAGTCGAGCACATTGAGTTGCTATGGCCCGGGAGTGAACATACGCTTTTCCTGCGGCAAAAACCCTTGCAAGCAACCCTGCTTTCTGTGCGCCCGGATGTGAATCCGGTAACCCGCACCGCAACCGCCGTATTTTCATTGCCCCGGGAGCTTGTGGCCCTGGACGGCGAGCCAATCACCCTGGATTTGCCCCAGACGGTCTACATGGAGGGGGGCTGGCTTCCGATCTCCGCCCTGCTCGATGGGCAGAGAGGCGTGTGGACAGTACTGCGAATCATTGAGCGCGATGGCCGACAAATCACCGTGCGTGAAGCCGTTGAGGTGATGGAAACACAGGGCGATATGGCCTATGTTCGGGGGACTCTCAGCGACGGCGCCCTGGTTGTTGCCCACGGCATCCACAGGGTGACACCAGGTGCTGCTGTCTCGGTAGAGAGTAAATAATATGCTGGCCGAGATACTCTATAAGCGCACGCGTTACTTTTTCCTATTTGTCATTGTGATTTTTGTTGTTGGTGTCGCCAGTCTCAATTCGATTGGCAGACAGGAAGACCCGACAATAACCAATTTTGTAGCCACTGTGACAAGCTACTTCCCGGGAGCCTCTCCCGAGCGGGTGGAAGCTCTGGTCACACGCCCCATTGAAGACGAGATACGCCGAATTAGTGAAGTTGATGAGGTTCACTCAATATCGAGCACTGGCATCTCCTTCATGAGCATCAAATTATTGGAGACCCTCAACGACCGCGAAGTTGAACGCGTATGGTCGGAAATTCGCGATGCACTGGACGATGCATCGAACAGTTTCCCCAAGGGCGTGCTACCCCCGGAGTTTGACGATGATCGCCTGGCGGCCTATACCACTATTATCGCGCTAAGCTCCGCGGATTATAACGATGTGCCCCTGTCGCTACTGCATCGTCTGGCGCAGCAGTTTGCCGATGAGGCGCGCAACATTCCCGGTACTCGCCTGGTGGACCTCTATGGAGAGCCCTCCGAGGAAGTGCGCGTAGAGGTCAATGAAAATGCCCTGATTGCACGGGGTCTTAGCCTCGATCAAGTCGCAAGAGCCTTGCAGGCCGCAGACCCCCGGGTCGCTTCCGGTCGAGCGACAGGTTCTGGAGCCGACTTGTTGATAGAAATTGATGGTGACTTTAGCTCCATGGCGCGAATTCGCAATGTGATCGTGAACTCTGACGCCGCCGGCAGCACCACGCGAATCAGCGATATTGCGAGTGTTTTCAAGGCCCAGTCAACGCCACCTTCAAGCATGGTAATAACCCAGGGTAAGCCCGGAATTCTGATTGCTGTTGCGATGGATGACGGCCTGCAGGTCGATCGATGGAGTAAATCTTTTGCCCAGTTTGTGGCGAGCTTTCGCGAAGATGCCCCCCAGGGTATTTTGCTGGAGGCCAGCTATGAACAAAGCGGCTATACCACCGAGAGGCTATCGAGTGTCTCCAAAAATATGGCCGTGGGTATTGTGCTGGTTATTCTTGTCCTGCTGGTAACCATGGGTTGGCGAGCCGCCGTCGTGGTAGCGGTTATTCTGCCGCTGTGCGGCCTGATGTCCCTAACCATACTCGATCTGATGGGGATGGCTATTCACCAGATGTCTGTAACCGGCCTCATCGTCGCCCTTGGACTGCTGGTAGACGGCTCTATCGTAATGACCGATGAGATTCGAAAACATCTCAAGAGAGGCGAAACGCCGATTGAAGCCCTGTCCCAATCCATCCATCGACTGCGCACTCCCCTGCTCGCTTCAACCGTAACCACCATTCTTTCATTTCTGCCCCTGGCTATTCTGCCCGGGCCGGCGGGAGATTTTATGGGATCCATTGCAATCTCCGTCATTGCCATGTTGGTCTCCTCCCTGATACTGGCACTGGTATTTACACCCGTCCTGGCAGCCTGGCTTTTGCCCAGGGGGCTGGAGAGCCATGAGGGCTGGTGGCAGAGAGGTATCGATAGCGGCTGGATGGGACGAAGTCTGACACGATCACTGGATTGGTCCCTAAGCAACCCCATCGCCTCTATTGCCTTTGCCCTGGTGTTGCCCATTACCGGCTTCTTGTCGTTCGGCACATTGACGGCCCAGTTTTTCCCGGCAACCGACAGGGATCAGCTTTATGTTCAGGTAAAAATGCCCGAGGGACGTTCTATTTACGATACCAAACAGTTGGTAGAACGCCTGGATCTTAAATTGCGACAGGAGCCGCTGATAAGGCGAGTTGACTGGACCATAGGCGAAAGTCCGCCGGCTTTTTACTACAATATGTTCCGTTACAAAGACGGAATCCCGACCTGGGCAGAAGCCCTGGTGCTGACTACCGACGAAAACCTGACAGACGATTTAATACGGCGTTTGCAGAGCGAAGTTGATGCCGAGTTTCCCGAGGCGCGCGTTATTGTCAGAGGCATAGATCAGGGGCCACCCGTGCAGGCACCGCTGGAAATTGAGTTGTACGGCCCCAATCTGGACAAGCTGCAGGAACTGGGGGACGAGTTTCGCCTCCGAATGGACGGTATTCCCAATATCACACACACCAGTGCCAGCCTGGCCGGTGGGGCGCCCAAATTACTGTTCACCCTCGACGAGGCCAAGCTGCGTTTAGCAAACCTGGATCTTTCTGACGCAGCGTCTGCCCTGGATGCCAGTTTGCGCGGGAGAATCGGCGGGGAAGTGCTGGAGGGTACCGAGCGCTTGCCTGTCAGAGTCAGGCTGGGGGAAACCCAGTGGTCGAACTCTGACCAGATAGCAAGTATCCGGGTTCCCCTACCAACCACCCGGGCAGGCCAGCAAGGACAAATTTCAGCAATTCCCTTGAGTGCACTGGGCAGGCCAAAGCTGGTCCCGTCGCGAAGCCCTATCTCCCGTAATAATGGCGAGCGCACGAATGTTATCCAGGGGTACCTGACACGTGGAGTACTACCTGATGCAGCCTTAAAATTCCTGCGCGACGATTTGAAAAAGAACCCCCTGGTATTGCCCACCGGCTACCGCTTTGAATTTGGCGGCGATGCCGGTGAGCGGGAATCTGTGGTGGAGCACATTATGGCTCCCCTGGGTCTTATTATCTCCGCGCTGCTCGCCACCATATTGCTCACATTCAATTCCTGGCGCCTGACAGGAGTTACTCTACTGGTGTTTATCTGCTCGCTGGGGCTCAGCCTGTTATCGCTTGCCATCTTTCGCTACCCCTTTGGCATTACAGCGCTCATCGGCGTAATCGGCTCTGTTGGTGTGTCTGTCAATGCGGCGATTATTATCCTGACGGCCCTCAAAATAGATAGTTCGGCCGCCAGTGGAGACTTACTCGCTATTAGAAACGTGGTTATGGATTCGAGCCGGCACATTGTCTCCACCACTGTGACAACCTTTGGCGGCTTCCTCCCCCTGATTCTCGAGGGCAGTCAGTTCTGGCCGCCCTTCGCAATGGCAATCGCCGGCGGCGTACTACTCTCGACCATTGTTTCTTTTTTCCTGGTACCTCCCATGTTTGTGCTGGCAAGAGAATGGGTTGCCGACAGTGACGCTCCGGCTGAACAACTGGGGGCGGCTGTATGAATCATTATCATCATGGAGATTTGCGCAACGCCCTCATTGTGGCCGCTGCGGAGCTAATCGAAGAACGTGGATCGAGCGATGTATCCATGATTGATGCATCCCGTCGAGCCGGTGTGAGCAATGCAGCGCCCTACCGTCACTTCAAGGACAAGGATGCATTGCTGGAGGCCGTTTGCCAGGTAGCATTTATGGCCTTGTCAGAAGCCACCGACACGGCGTCCGCGGCGTTCAGAAAAGGGACGCCGGAGCAAATTCTGGCCCTGGGCAAAGCCTATCTTCAGTTCGTCACAGGTCATCCTGCATTTTATGAGCTGATGTGGGGAGATCATGGTATTCGGGCGATGGAGACAGATTCGGCAGAGCTGAAGTCATCTGGCTTTTACACCCTGGTAGATTCCGTGCAGGCGCTGTGCGATGAAGCCGAGATCAAGGACGAGGACGCTGTATCAGTGGCCACCAAACTGTGGGCACTGGTACACGGCTTGAGCAGCCTTGCACTGAATGATCATCTGGAAAAACTCGTTCCCGGGACGGATGTCTACGCGTTGCTGGAAAGTAGTACACATACTTTCCTGGCGGGGCTGCTATCGAAGCGCTAAATCAAGCACCCATACCCGATGAATCTCCAAAATCGCCGACATCCAGTTCAATATCTGCGATATCGGTATCACCCCCTGCGGCGCCGTCTAAACGCCGCCCGCGCCAATACCAGAGCGACCACAGGGACAGGCCATAGATAAACGCCAATGCGCCGCTTAGCGACGGCCGTTCTGCGGCGGCAGAGTCTATAATTTCCTGCCGATCAAACTCGGCCACCACAGCCCAGACGCTGCGACCCACCGCAAGGCTGGTGTAGGCCGACATCACTTCCATGCCCCGGTAGTCGGTGATAAACCCTACGCCGCTCTCACCTTCAAGCGCTCTGGTCACCGCCAGCGTATCTACCGTTTGGGTCAGGACACTCACCTGCTCAGAAAACCGCGAGTTGCTGCGCATCAGCTTGTCCTGGCCCACCAGGTAGGTTTCGCCTGTCTCTCCCATCCCCTCCATATAGGCCATGATTTCCAGTATTTTTGCGGTCGGCAATTGAAACGCTATGACACCCATCGCTTCTCCAGAAGCATCTCTGAGTGCCCTGGCGATAAACATCGCCGGGGCGTTGTCGCTGGGGCCATAGGGCTGCATGTCACTGATATATACCGCACCAGCTCTGGACTGCAGTGCGCGTTTATAGGCGCGAGCAAGACCGCTGTCCCGCCACTGACCGGTACTGAGATTACTGCCAAAGTCGCTTTCTTTCTCAACGGTATAAAACACATCGCCATCACTACCGATCAGGAAAACGTCGTAGTAGCCACGCTCGCTGACAAACAGTTTTGCCAGGGGATGAATCTGACTGTGCAGGGCACTGTACATTGAGCCATCTTGTGCGTCATCAAGTTGAAACAGGCTGCCCTGATAGGGATTTTTTTCTACATAGCTGTCTCGAATTTGCCCAGATAATAGCGCGGGTTCTGCACCGGCCCAGACGGCATTAAAACCGGCTTGCGCCGCCAGTATATCCGGGTTTGTACTCCAAAATTGCAGCTCTGCCTGTGCCGTTGAGAAATACTCCGCCACCGCGCCTTTGCGTAACTCAACCAACAACTCAAGCCGATCTCCCACCTCCCGTGTATAGCTGCTCAAATACCAGTGGGAAAGCCCCCACGCCACGCCCGCCATGGCCAGTGCCAGGGCGAGACCGCTGCGCAGCCAAAATTTTCTAGGCGACATGGTCTGCTCCCTCCCCTGGTTTCACCGGTACCGTATCGGAAAATATCGTCAGACGATCGCGAACCAGTGCATCCACCGATTGCCAGGTAAAGGTAAAATGCTCGAATTCATCCTGACTGACCTTTTCCTTTTCCAGGTCGGTCATAACTTCACCCAGTATGTCCATCAGCTGGTGCTTGTTGTTAAACAGTATATACCTGTCCGTTTCATGGCGGGCGGTACCTGCAATAGTCATCAAGCGACGGTTGAACTGGCTCATACGTAGACGCCGGGACTTTACCCACACGGTGCGCAGGGCCAGCAGGGCGGAGCAGAGAATAGCGACCGTATACAGTAGGGCCGAGGCAAGCCGGGCATTCTGTTGCATAAAACCGGGCCTCTCGCGGTCAAAGTAGCTTCGCGCACCAGGATGAGCTGGAATCACACTCTTTGCATCCTCAGGCAGCGGCGAGATAAATCCGGACAGCTTGCTCAGTTCGTGGATATCAGAGCGGCGTTCATACATAGCCCGGGTAAATTTGTAGACCAGCGCTGCGTCCAGGTTTGATCGAGTCACTAGCAGGCGGTCCAGCACCGCCGTGGGCAAATTTGTTCTGGGAAGCGCGGGAGACCCCCTGTAAGAGCCCAGGGGAATGACTCCCGGAGAGATGGCTGGCTGCCGCAGTGCCAGTGCCTCTGACTGTACGATGGGAACCAGGTGTAATTTCTTGTCGCCGATTAACGCCCGAATAATGTCATTTCCCGGTGCACGGACTCGAAAAATCGCATCCACCTGTCCCTGCTCCATGGCAAAATTGGCCGCCTCTTCCGCCATCGGCAGCGCGTTGAGGCTGTCGCTGTCCAGCCCATAATGACTCGCCAGAAACCAGAATGAATTGTATTGGCCGCTGGATTTCGGTGGAATCGCTATGCGACGACCAGGCAGGTCAGAGAAACTGGTAATCTGTGCCTCATCCCTGACAATCAGATGATAGGCATCGCCGTACAAAATTGTCACGCCAGAGACATCCTCGGGCACCTGCGTATCGGCCTGTATGGTACCCATATCAACGCGACCACGGGTGAGCAAGCGCAGGTTTTCACTGCTGCCGCCGGACTCAAAAACCCTGACAGTAAAACCCGAATCTGCCTCGTTCAGCACTTTGGCGATGGCCGTTACCAAGGCCAGTGTTTCGCTGCCCGCCGGCCCACCTGCAATAGTTATCCTTTGCACCCGGCTACCGTCCAGCCACAGCGCAAGCGCGCCCACGGCAATAAGCCAGATAACTGACATCATCACTAAACGAACACGGGGGGACAGCAATTGCACCGTTCGACTCCAGAAGAAACAGTGGCGCATTATAAAGAGAGTTGTCGTGATTGAGAACTGTTAGACTGAAATGATGAACGTTCGGTTTATCGCTTTGCTGGCTGCCCTGCTGCCCTTCTTTGCAGTTCATGGGACTTATCTGGTGGCTGCAAGCTATGGGCTGGTAGAGTGGTGCAACCCCTACATCGACAGTTGCACATCAATCAGTGCGACCGGCAGACACCCACCCGCCAGCTATCTGTTCAGGGCCACCATGCTACCCTGTGCGGTAATTATGATGGCCTACTGGTGGTTAAACCACGGGTGGTTGAAAGACACGGGAGCCGACCATCCGCGCTATCGGCCCGGCACCAATAACGCCATGCTAATGCTGGGAATCATTGCCGGCCTGGGCCTGATTCTCTATGTCACCGTACTGGGCGAGCACGGAAATATCTGGGCCAGACAAAGGCGTATCGGTACAGCCCTGTTTTTCTCCTTCACCTATCTCTCCCAGTTGTTGCTCTTGCTGCAACTTCGTCGTTTAAAACCAGTTTTAGCCGGAGTATTTGTTAATGCCATGTTAATTGTCTGTGTGGTATTAATAGCAGTGGGTGTAATAACCCTGGTTTTGGATGCCTGGAATGAAGATTGGTACAACGGGGTCGAGGACGCCTTCGAGTGGGTGCTAGCTTTGCTCCTGCAAGTTAATTTTTTGCTGGGATATTTTGTGTGGAAAAGAGCAGGACTAGCACTGTCTGCCAGGGATCATGGCGATGCCTGAATTAAAGCTACCTGCTGCGAGGGGCCTTGCCCTGCTCCTCGCTCTGGCTCTCTACCTCCCCTGCCTGACATGGGCCGAAGGCGCTATTGAACACGAATCCTGCAATGAGGTCAGTGCAAGACCGGTCTCGGAGGATTTTCAATTCAAGCCCTCCCGAAAACATGAAGCACTGGCTATTTCCATACCCGCCGGTGCGACCATTGGCAGCATACGGGTCCAGCGTTTATCTGTTTTCGACCTGGAGGACCCCGAGGAAGACAAGTGGCTTTACCGCACCGCTAACCGCTTCCACAGCCTCACCAGAGAGTCTGTTGTGCGGGACCAACTCCTGTTTACTGAAGGAGACGACTACAATCTGGCCCGACTGCGCGAAACAGAGCGAATTCTGCGCAACCTCAAGTTCGTCTATGATGCAACAGCTCGTCCCTGGCGCCAGTGTGGCAGCGTTGTCGACATTGAAGTGATTACCCGTGACATCTGGACGTTCACACCAACCGTCTCTTTTTCACGCAGCGGTGGCCAGGACAAGTACGCCCTGGGGATTCGCGATACCAATTTTTTGGGCACGGGGAAACAAATTGTGCTCAGGGCCGAGAGCGATGCGGAGCGCTCGGGCACCACTTTTCTCTACAAAGACCCCGCCCTGCTAGGCAGCCGTTGGCGATTACGGCTTGGTATAACTGATAACGATGATGGCTTTGACCATAGTCTCGCTGTCGTCCGACCCTTCTTTTCAGTGTATGAAAAATGGTCTGCCGGCACGCTGTTACGACAATTCGAGCTGGAACAAAAGAACTGGTTTCGCGGTGACGAAGTGGAAGAGTTCGATCATGAGGGTGAATTATATCGGGTCTTCGGCGGCATCGCCCGGGATATAGAGGAAGATCACAGAGTGGGCCGCTGGCTATTTGGCTATCACCTTGAGAGCAACGACTTCAGCTACAGCGATTCGGCGATCCCCCCCGCCGAATTACCCGACGCGCGCGATTATTCCTATCCATTTTTCGGTTACCAGTCTATCGAGGACGAATACAGCGAAATTATCAACGTAAATTACCTGGGCCGCACAGAGGACTTTTTCACCGGGGAGACCTACCAATGGACCCTGGGCTGGTCTGGCGAGAGCCTGGGTGCCACGCGCGACCAGTTGGCCCTCAGCGGTCGATACGGTAACACCTTCCTGAGCAATGCAGACCACCTGTGGACGGCACAAACAACAATCAATGGATTCTGGAGTTTCGATGACGAATCTTTCGAAAATCTGTGGTGGAGTACAGCGACCCACTACCACATGAAACAATCTCGAAAATGGGCGCTGTCGGGGCGGCTGCGACTGGATTACACCGACGGCCTGACTGGAGACCGGCAATTGACGCTGGGGGGCGACAATGGCCTGCGCGGCTACGACCAGAACTACCAGGTTGGAGACCGCTCCTTTGTATTTAATCTGGAGCAGCGCTACTACTCTGACTGGCATCCCTTTAGACTGGTTCGGGTAGGGGCCGCCGCCTTTTTCGACGTGGGAAGGGCCTGGTTTAACAATCAGGATAACGGTTCAAATGGCGATGTATTGGCGGATGTCGGTATAGGCCTCAGATTTAACTCGAGCCGGGCTGACAAGGGCAGCGTTGTCCATATCGACCTGGCATTTCCGCTTATGACCGATGACGGCGTGGACAGCGTTCAGTTTCTGGTTACAATCAAGGATACTTTCTAGGTAAGGACCCAAAATGACAATCTATAACGCACCTCTGCAAGAGATAGACTTTCTACTTAACCATGTCCTGGACATGAATAAAATTTCCCAGTTGCCCGGATATGAAGAGGCGACGCCCGATATGGTCGAAGCTATATTGGCAGAGGCTGCACGATTTTTCGGCGAAGTACTTGCACCCAGTAATCCTCTGGCCGACGCAGAGGGCTCTTCACTGGAAGGCACCACGGTGATAACAGCCCCATCGCTGGATGGTATATACCAACAAATGGTCGATGCCGGCTGGCCCAGCCTGGCTGCCGACCCCAATTACGGCGGCCAGGGTCTGCCCCAGGTACTGTCTTTTGCGGTGGACGAAATGTCCCAGAGCGCCAATATGGGCTTCAGCCTGTGCCCATTGCTCAGTCGCGGCGTCATTACAGCCCTGGGTAAGCACGGAAGCGAAGCGCAGAAGCAGTCTGTATTACCTTTCCTGGTTTCCGGTGAGTGGACTGGCACCATGAATTTAACCGAGCCACAGGCGGGGACTGACCTGGCCGCCATCCGCTCAAAGGCCGTACCCAAAGGCGATCACTACCTTATCAGTGGCCAGAAGATTTTTATTACCTGGGGCGACCACGAATACACCGACAATATCATTCATCTGGTACTGGCCCGCACGCCCGATGCACCGGAAGGTGTGAAAGGCATCTCCCTGTTTATCGTGCCCAAGTTTATTGTTAACGAAGACGGCAGTCTGGGTGATCGCAACGACGTTTACTGTGTCGGCGTGGAGCACAAACTGGGGATCCACTCCAGCCCCACCTGCAGTCTGGCGTTCGGCGACAACGGCGGCGCCGTGGGCTACCTGGTCGGAGAGGAAAATGAAGGCCTGGTGTATATGTTCTCCATGATGAATCACGCACGTTTGTCCGTTGGGCTACAGGCTGTAGGCGTCAGCGAGCGCTCCTATCAGCAAGCTGCGGAGTTTGCCCGTGAGCGCATTCAAGGCGCAGTACCCGGCAATCACAAAGCGGCCATTATCAACCACCCCGATGTTCGTCGTATGCTGATGCAGATGCGCTCGGTAACCGAGGGTTCCAGGGCATTGGCATACTGCGCGATGGCACATGAAGATATTGCCATGAAAAGTATGGACGCCGAGGAAGCGGCCTACCACCACCGCCGCGTCGACCTGCTCACGCCATTAGTCAAAGGCTGGTGTACAGAGCACGCCATGGAAACCACCTCACTGGGGGTTCAGGTTCACGGCGGCATGGGCTTTATTGAAGAGACCGGCGCCGCCCAGCATATGCGCGACGCCCGTATCCTGCCTATTTATGAAGGCACCAACGGCATTCAGGCGCTGGATCTGGTGGGAAGAAAGATTGCCCGGGACCAAGGGCGCGCGGCTACAGAACTGTTTGACGACTGGTCTACAATATTAGGAGAAACTCAGGCAGCGGGCGAACAACTGTCGGCAATTGCAGATGCGCTGGAAGCAGGCATTGCCAGCTGCAGGTCCAGCCTGGAAGTTCTGCTCGGTGGCGATGGAAGCCAGTGGGATGCACCGGGCGCGGCGGCCTACAATATAATGATGTTGCTGGGAACAACTGCCGCCGGTGCCCTGTTGGCAAAAAGTGCGGTGGCCGCTGCTCGCCTGAACAAGGCCGGCGAAGGCAACTCATCATTCAACGACAACAAAATCACCACCGCTACCTTCTTTGCACTTTATATCATGCCTCGCAACACGGCCTATCTGGCTGCGGCGCTGGCCGGGCCAGAAACTGTTATGGCGATGGACATAGCGGCGCTCTAGAGGACTATACCTGGCTGGGCTTATCACCCAGCCAGTATGCCGTCGCGCAATAACTTGACGCCTACTACCACCAGGAAAAAGCTGATAATTCGGTAATACGTCGTCGGGTCAGAGCGTCTCACCAAATAGTGACCCAGCCAAACACCCAATGGCGCCAGTGGTACAAGTACCAGGGCGTATTGCAGGTTTTCTATGTTGAACTGGCCCAGCATGGCGTAGGGAACAATTTTAACTGCATTCACCACTGCGAAGAAAATGCCCGCAGTCCCTGCATACAACACAGGCGTTAATTTTTTGGGCATCAAATACATGGCAAAGGGTGGCCCACCTGCGTGAATGCTGAAACTGGTAAACCCGGCCAGCGCGCCAAACATACCTCCTGCAACGCGACGGTGCTGAGCACTTGAGCGCGACTGTATTTGAAGCAAGCTCTGCGCTCCAAATACCAGCGATATCACGCCGACCAGAATTCGCAAATAGTTGTCATTCATTGCGCCGGCCGTGAAATAACCCAGCAGGATACCCACCAGCGCCCCGGGCAACAGCAACTGCAGAGCCCTTCGGTCAAACACACCCCAGTATGTTTTCACTACCAGTACATCCATGACGATAAGAATGGGCAAGAGAATGGCCGCCGCTTTAGTGGGCGACATCACCAGGGCCATTAAGGGCACAGCCAGCACGGCGACGGAACCGCCGAAGCCGCCTTTGGCGATACCGTAAAGTAACACTGCGGGGATACTGACAAGATAGAATGTGGGGTCGGTTAGCACATGGAAACCTGAAAATTGGCGGGCCCAGCAGGACTCGAACCTGCGGCCACCCGCTTAGAAGGCGGGTGCTCTATCCAGCTGAGCTATGGGCCCATTGAACGTGAAGATGGGGTGGCCGACGGGTCTTGAACCCGCCACCTCCGGAGTCACAATCCGGGGCTCTACCTGATGAGCTACGGCCACCATTGA
>JADFVW010000337.1 GCA_015222725.1 Pseudomonadota bacterium
GCAGCCAGTTCTGCTCATCACAGATCTGGCGAGCGGCTTGCAAATAGTCCGGGTGCAGTGGCCTGACGCCCCCTTCACCCTGGATTGGCTCCGCCAATATCGCCACCACATCGGGATTGTTGGCAGCTATCTGGCGCAGGGCGTTCACATCGTCGCGCGGCGCGCGAATGAAACCCGCTACCAGAGGCTCGAAACCCGCCTGGATCTTACGATTGCCAGTGGCGCTCAGGGTGGCCAGCGTGCGGCCGTGGAAAGCGCCTTCCAGCACCACGATGGCGGGCTTCTGGATGCCGCGCTTGTGCCCGTAGAGCCGCGCCAGTTTGATGGCGGCTTCGTTTGCCTCTGCGCCGGAATTGCCGAAGAAGCTACTTTCCATGCCGGACATCTGGCAGAGGGCCTCGGCCAGTTGCTCCTGCGCTTCGATGCGGTAAAGATTGGAGGTGTGGACCAGCTTGTCGGCCTGCTCCCGAATAGCCGCCGTTACCGCCGGGTGAGCGTGGCCCAGCCCATTGACACCGATGCCGGAGATCCCGTCGAGGTAGCGTCGCCCCTCGGTATCATACAGGTACACTCCCTCACCGTGACTGAATGTCACTGGTAACCTGGCGTAAGTCTGCATCAGCGCCGACATCTTTCTCATCCTCCCAAAAACGCAAAAAGGCAGCTGTAGCTGCCCGTAAACAAGCAACTATATCTGCATAAGTAAGGCTTGGCAATCGAGTTGAACTGACGGGCGCAATTTATGGTCACAATAGGGTAGAATGACCGACTTTCAACGATAGGAGACAGACCTGAGGTCTGTCCCCTATCTACCAAGATACAGTGACCTGGCGAGAGACTATTTGAACATGGACATTATTGAGACGATTAAAGAGCAAATTGAGAGCAACGATATTTTGTTGTACATGAAGGGTTCGCCCAACCAGCCCCAGTGTGGATTTTCTGCCCGCACCGTGCAGGCGCTGATGGCTTGTGGTGAACGTTTTGCCTACGTGGACATCCTGACCAATCCCGAGATTCGCTCGAATCTCCCCGGTTACGCTAACTGGCCAACCTTTCCCCAGCTCTGGGTGGACGGTGAGCTGGTCGGCGGCTGCGACATCATTACCGAGATGTTTGAAAGTGGTGAGTTGCAGACCCTGATCAAGGATACCGCAGGCGAGCAGGCGGAACAGTAGCAACTCAGCCGGGTTTTACCGTTTGCATAGCGGTCTGCAGGTAATTCTGCAGGCCCAGTTTGTCGATCAGGCCCAGCTGGGTCTCCAGCCAGTCGATATGTTCCTCTTCTGACTCCATTATGTCCACGAACAGCTGGCGCGACACATAGTCGGCTATGGATTCACAATACTCGACGGCTTCCTTGAGATCCTTGTGTGCCAGGTGCTCCAGCTTCAGGTCGCACTCCAGCATCTCCGTGACATTCTCGCCTATCAGCAGTTTGCCCATGCCCTGCATGTTGGGCCGTCCCTCCAGGAACAGGATGCGCTCGATCAGCATATCCGCGTGCTTCATCTCGTCGATGGACTCGTGGTATTCGTGCTCCCCCAACTCTTTCAAGCCCCAGTCTTTGTACATGCGGGCGTGCAGGAAATACTGATTGATGGCAACCAATTCGTTGCCCAGAACCTTGTTGAGGCGTTCGATTACCCCGGCGTCACCTTTCATGGGATCTCTCCTTGCGGGTCAAAGAAATAATAATGGTCCCAACTGTGGCTGCTGTCAAAGTGGCCGGGGTGGAAATAGGCGAATGGGCGAGCTTGCGGTCATTCGCCATAGCCTTTGACCGCGTTGAATTGACCTGGTGACACTCAACTATCAGCCAGCAGCCCCTTCAACCGAAATTCGACCAGCGGCAGCCGATCATTGCCAAAATAC
>JADFVW010000338.1 GCA_015222725.1 Pseudomonadota bacterium
ACGCTAACCGGGCAGCTCGGTGACGTTATGCAAGAGTCGGCCAAAACTGCGCAAAGCTATGTCTGGGCAAATGCGGCTGCTCTGGATATAGACAAGGAAAAAATTCGCAAATCCGGTGTCCATATTCACGTCCCCGCTGGTGCGGTACCCAAGGATGGCCCCTCGGCGGGTATCACTATGGCTACGGCTTTGGCATCACTCTATCTTGGCAAGCCGGTTCGCAGCGATACTGCTATGACCGGTGAAATCACCCTGAGTGGCCTGGTATTGCCCATTGGTGGCGTTAAAGAAAAAGTGCTTGCTGCACATCGCGCCGGCATCCGCCGCATCATCCTGCCGAAAGAAAACCAGAAAGATCTGAATGAGCTGCCCGAGCATGTACGTCAGGCGCTTGAGTTCGTTTATGTAGAACTCATCGATGAGGCATTGCTTGATGCCATCATCACAACCACAGATACAAACACTGAACAAAAAGTGGCCAGTGCTTGAGGGAATAAGAAAATTCGACGTTAAGGTGGATGTATCGCCATTGTACGCGGCGCGTCATTAACCGCTAAACTGAAATAATAGGCTAGGGATTTATATAACCTTTTTCAAAATGCACCTCCAGTAGCCCTCTAATAGACAAGGTGGCGGATGTGATGCAACGACTGGCTAGTGAGAATCACAGCGAAGAAAGTAATGAAACTCCTGTTGAACTGCTCAAGGTAGTTCAGGAGCTGGCTGCAGAACTACGTCCGCAGCAAGTGGCCAGCCAGCCAGTGACACTCGATAGTGAGCTAATACGTGATCTTGGCCTGGATAGCCTGGCCCGGGTGGAATTGCTTGCCCGTGTTGAACAGCACTTCGCTGTTACCTTACCAGAGCGGGTATTTGCTGAAGCAGAAACACCGCGCGATTTACTGCGTGCCATGTTAAGCGCAGGCGCCCAAACAAAACCGAGTATGACTGTTGAAACTAGCGAGTTAAGCTTGGGTGAGGCGGAAGCGGCGCCTCGTAGTATGAATACCTTGATTGAGGTTTTGCAATGGCATGTGCAAGCCCATCCAGACAGGCCACATATTCGCTTTCATAGCCATGACAATGAAGGTGAAAGCCTTAGCTATTCCCAGTTATGGCATGGTGCGGAGAAATTGGCCGCCGGACTACAGGCGCGTGGCTTACAAGCGGGTGATGCGGTCGCTATTATGCTGCCAACCGGCAGCAGTTATTTTTTCAGCTTTTTCGGAATCCTGTTAGCCGGGGGCATCCCGGTTCCCATCTATCCACCAGTGCGACGCTCTCAGCTTGAGGAACATCTGCGTCGCCATGCCTCCATTTTGTCCAATTGCCTTGCCACGATACTGATTACCGTGCCTGAAGCGAGGCAAGTTGCCCACCTGCTTAAATCGCAGGTGGAAACACTGCAGAGTATTGTCACTGTGGATGAGCTTGCATCCGGGGCGGACATATTTACTATGCCGGCACATGGGCCACAGGACATTGCTTTTTTGCAATATACCTCTGGCAGTACTGGTAATCCGAAAGGTGTGGTATTAACGCATGCCAATCTGTTGACCAACATTAGAGCCATGGGGGAGGTGGTAAGGGCAGATAGCTCAGATGTTTTTGTCAGTTGGTTACCTCTCTATCATGATATGGGACTGATAGGGGCCTGGCTTGGTAGCCTTTACTATGCTGCCTTATTTGTTGTTATGTCGCCGCTGGAATTTCTGAAGCGGCCACACGCCTGGCTGTGGGCCATTCACCATTACGGTGGCACATTATCGGCAGCCCCCAACTTTGGCTACGAGTTATGTTTGCACAGAGTCAAAGATGCTCATATTGAAGGGCTTAATCTTGGGACATGGCGTGCTGCATTTAATGGGGCAGAGGCTGTCAGTCCCGATACGATGTTGCATTTTTATGATCGATTTCATCAATACGGACTACGAAAAGAGTCACTCAAGCCGGTATACGGCCTGGCAGAATGTTCTGTCGGGCTTGCCTTCCCGCCCTATGGCCGGGCAATGATCATCGACCAAATCCAGCGCGAGCCCTTTGTGCGCTCCGGTCGTGCTATTCCTGTAGCGCAGGCAGATCCTAAAGCATTGCGTTTCGTTGCCAGTGGTCAGGCATTGCCAGGCCATCAAATTCGCATCGTTGATCCGACAGGGCTTGAGCTGCCAGATCGGCAGGAAGGACGTGTCCAGTTTCGAGGGCCCTCGGCCACTAGCGGCTATTTTCGCAATCCGGAGGAAACCGGCCGGCTGTTTGATAAAGAATGGTTGAATAGCGGTGACCTGGGTTATGTATCGGGTGGCGATGTGTTTATTACTGGTCGTAGTAAGGATGTCATTATTCGTGCTGGGCGCAATATCTATCCTGATGAGTTGGAGGAGGCGGTAGGCAATGTAAGCGGGATAAGAAAGGGACGGGTGACCGCCTTCGCAAGTAGTGATCCTGATTCTGGTACTGAAAGATTAGTGCTGATCGCAGAAACGCGGGAAAAAGATCCCAGTATGTTGGAGCAGTTGCGTCACCAGATCAATGTGGTTGCGACAGACCTGACAGAAACGCCGCCTGATGACGTGGTCCTGGCACCACCGAACAGTGTCCTCAAAACTTCGAGTGGCAAAATTCGTCGTGCGGCAAGCCGTGAACTCTATGAGCGAGGCCAGATCGGCAAAGCACAAAAAACAATCTCGATGCAGATATTGCATGTAGCGTTGGCTGGTTTGAGACCACAATTACGTCGTTTTCAACAGGCCCTGGTGACAAGGCTGTATGGGATTTATGCCCGAATACTTTTTTGGATGTTTGCGCCCCTTGTATGGCTGGCGGCAGCGACGCTGCCACCCATTAGATGGCGCTGGGCTGCCATACGTGCTGGTGCGCATATACTGGCAAGGACGACAGGCACGCCCTTCAAGGTCCAGGGGCTGGAGCACCTGCCGCAAGCCGACCAGCCATGTGTGTTTGTGGCCAATCATGCCAGTTATCTTGACGGCCCGGTGCTGGTGGCAGCATTCACTCGTCAATTCAGTTTTGTTGCCAAGGCGGAACTGCTGGAGCGCCTGATTCCCCGTATTTTTCTCAGTCGCATCCAGGCAGAGTTTGTGGAGCGATTTGATCAACAGAAGGGAATCATCGATGCTCGGCACCTGGCTAAGGTTGCACAGCAGGGGCAATCACTGGTGTTTTTTCCCGAGGGCACCTTTACCCGTATTTCTGGCCTGTTACCTTTTCATATGGGTGCTTTTGTCGCTGCAGCCGAGGCGGGTCTGCCGGTTGTTCCCGTCACCATTCGCGGTACCCGTTCTATTCTGCGCTCGGATACCTGGCTTCCACATCATGGTGCTATTACGGTGACCTTTGGCGAAGCTATTTACCCGGACAGGGTTAAAGAGAAAGCGACCGATAACACATGGGCGATTGCCCTGAAACTGCGCGATGCTTCACGCGAAGACATCCTGCGGCACTGTGGAGAGCCTGATCTGGCCAATGAAACACAACCCATTTAAAAATGCGCCAAAACCTGCAAACATAAAGCAAGTTGTGTATGTATAAAGGGGAGCGATTTAATAGCATTAGTCACACGATTGGTGCGGTGGCGGCACTTCCTGGCCTGGTGATACTGGTCGTGTTGGCTTCGTATCAGGGTGATCCATGGAAGATTGTAAGTTTCAGTGTCTATGGAGCTACGCTCTTCCTGCTTTATGCAATTTCGGCGCTTTATCACAGTCTGCGTGGCAAGGCGAAAAACTTTTTCCGCAAACTTGATCACTACGCAATCTATTTGCTGATTGCAGGTACTTATACGCCTTTCACCCTGGTTACGCTTCGTGGTGGTTTGGGCTGGTCAATATTTGGTGTTATCTGGGGGCTGGCCATC
>JADFVW010000046.1 GCA_015222725.1 Pseudomonadota bacterium
AAACTACAGTTACCGAAAACCGGTGACGAAGCAGCGGAGGGCTGAGCGATGGCATTTGAAGACACAATGGGTTCGCTGCGCGATTTCGATATTAATAGCCTCGATTTTGACAACGTCGGCGCATGGCCTACGCCGATAAAGCTGTTCATCTGGGCCGCACTGCTGGCTGCTGTCGTGGTGGGGGGCTACTACTACCACGTTGAAGATTTGCAGTTGCAGTTGGCGAAAGTAGAAGCCAAGGAAATAGTGCTGAAGAAGGATTTTGAAAAGAAAGCCTTTCAAGCGGCCAACCTGGATGCCTATCGACAGCAAATGGTGGAGATGGAAGAGTCCTTCGGTGCCCTGATAAGCCAGTTGCCCAGTGATACCGAGGTGCCCGGTTTGCTGGAGGATATTACCAACAAAGGTCTGCTCAATGGCTTGAATATAGCCAGCATTGACTTGCAAAAAGAGCAGGCCAGGGAGTTTTATGTGGAGCTGCCTATTGCCATAAATGCGTCCGGCTCCTACCACGACCTGGGCGCTTTTATCAGTGGTATGGCGGGCTTGCCGCGGATTGTTACCCTCCACGACTTTAATATTTCGGTGAAGGGTGGCAATGCGAATAATCTGCAGATGAAAATTATTGCCAAGACTTACCGCTACAAGGACGGGGACAGCTAACCATGAACCGTTTTCTTCGTACACTCGCCATGATCCTGGCTTCAGCTTCCGTACTGGTCGCCTGTAGCAATAATGACTTTTCAGACCTGGACAGTTTTATGGCGGAAAAACGCGCCCGCCCGGGCGGCATTATTGCCCCCATACCTACCTTCAAGGCGTATGAGGCGTTCGCCTACAGCGCCACCACCTTGCGCAGTCCATTTGATCGGCCCATTGAGGTGCGGGAGATAGCCCAGTTGCAGGCTATCAGCTCCATCAAGCCCGATAATACGCGCGCCAAGGAGTTTTTGGAGCAATTCACTTTTGATTCGCTGCAGATGGTGGGCACACTGGAGCGAGGACAGGTCAACTGGACATTGATAAAAGATCCGGAAGGCGGCGTGCACAGGGTCGCGGCGGGGAATTTCCTGGGTCGCCATCACGGTAAAATTGTTGAGATGACCGACAATTATGTGGCGGTCGTCGAGATAGTGAGTGACGGCACTGAGGATGGTTGGGTGGAACGCCCGCGTACAATTAAATTAGCCGGTATGTAAGCCGACGCCATGGATAATAACCATGTCGAGTAAAAAACAAAAACTGGGGACAAAGGCCGTGGGTAAACGAAATTTCAGCTTGGGAAAATGGTTGCATAGCGCAGTCGCCGGATTGACGGTGAGCTTGTTGGCGGGCGTTGTACAGGCTTCGCCAACAGTGACGGATATCGAGTTCAGCTCCCGGCCAGGTAGCAAGTTCGAGGTTCGTGTGGAGTTCAATGAGCCGCCACCGGAGATCAAAGCCTACTCTATAGAGAAGCCGGCGCGGATCGCCATTGATTTTCCCGATACAACCAGCAGCCTGGAACGCAAACGATTTTCACTGCCCTATGGCAATGCCACCGGGGCGGTGGTGTTGGAGTCCGGTGATCGCACACGCCTGGTGGTCAATCTGGTCAAGCTGGTGCCTTACGAGACTCGCGTAGACGGCAATAACCTGTACCTCGTAGTTGGCCAGGAAGGTACGGATTACGTGAAGCGGACTACTGACCCTCACCGGGTTGATACCGCTGTAGTGCCCGTCGCTGACGTAAAATCCGAGATCAGCGACCTGCAATTTCAGCGCACCGGGGATGGGGAGGGACGACTGACACTGGAGCTGACCGACCCCTCAGTGGATGTCAATGTGTTCAGCGAGGCGGGTGATATCAAGGTGGAGTTCCTTGATACTACCGTGGCCGAGCGCCTGATGCGCCGCTACGATGTCACGGATTTTGCCACCCCGGTCGACAGTGTGGATGTCAATACCACTGAGCGTGGTGCCACGCTGACCATGAAAACCACGGGTGAATTCGATTACCTGGCTTACCAGACGGATAATCAGTACGTGCTCAGCGTCAAGCCCCTGTCCAGGAAGGAAGCAGAAAAGCGCAAGAACGAATTCACCTATGTAGGTGACAGAATCTCCCTGAATTTCCAGGACATCGAGGTACGCGCGGTGCTGCAGTTGATCGCCGACTTCACCGAGATGAACCTGGTGGCCAGCGATACCGTGTCGGGGCGAATTACCCTGCGCTTGCAAAATGTGCCCTGGGACCAGGCATTGGAACTGGTACTGAAGACCAAGGGACTGGACAAACGGCAGATCGGCAACGTCCTGATGGTAGCACCCGCGGCGGAGATCGCTGAACGGGAGCGTCAGCAGATCGAGGCCAATAAGCAGATTTCGGAATTGGCTCCATTGCAGTCAGAGTTCGTGCGCATTCGTTATGCCAATGCAAGCGATGTAGTGGCGTTGTTCCAGGCGGGCTCCGAGGAGGGGGGCAGCCTGATTTCGCCGCGCGGCTCCGTGGTTGTGGATAAACGCACCAACTCCTTGATTATCACCGACACGGCTGCCAAATTGGCCGAAATTCGGGACCTTATCGAGCTGGTGGATATTCCGGTGCGCCAGGTGATGATCGAGGCCCGTATCGTGATAGCCCAGTCTGACGCGACCAAGAACCTCGGTATCGAGTGGGGCGGCGGTTTCCTGGATGTCGGCGATAATATCGTGTCTGTCTCCGGCGATACCTCGAATGTGGTTGGCCTTAACGAGTCTGTGATCAACGGCACGCAACCGACGGTCGATTACCCGGGTGCACTGCTGGTGGATCTCGGTGTCGCCTCCACCAGTGGCTTTGCCGTGGGCTTTACCAGTAGTGATTTGTTCCTGACTGCGGAACTGTCCGCTCTGGAAGCGGAAGGCGATGGAGAAGTTGTTTCCCAGCCCAAGGTCATTACCGGCGACAAGCAGCAGGCCTCGATCAAGTCGGGTACAGAAATACCCTACCAGGAATCTTCCGCCAGCGGTGAGACCACCACGTCGTTCAAGGATGCGGTATTGTCACTGGACGTCACGCCGAACATCACGCCCGACGACCGGATTATGCTGGATCTGCAGGTCAACCAGGATTCAATCGGTGAACTGGTGCCAAGTGGCCGCGGCGGTTTTATTCCGTCAATCGACACAACCCAGCTCAACACCCAGGTGTTGGTCGGCAATGGGGAGACCGTGGTGCTGGGCGGCGTGTTTAAAACCGAGGACATCGAGTCAGTGAACAAAGTGCCATTTTTTGGCGATATTCCCTACATAGGCGCATTCTTCAGAAGTGAATCTACCAGTCACAAGAAAACAGAAACGCTTATTTTCATCACGCCGCGCATTCTGGCTGATACCCTGCTTGACTAGGGTTATTTAGAGTTAAATGCCAGCCCTGCACAGAGTCTTTCTGGTCGGCCCCATGGGGGCCGGCAAGACCACCATTGGCAAATATCTTGCCCAGCACCTGAAGTTGCAGTTTGCAGATACGGATTCCGAGATCGAGGCGCGAACCGGGGCGGATATCCCGTGGATTTTCGATGTGGAGGGCGAAGAGGGTTTCCGCAATCGGGAGCAACAGGTGGTAGAGGAGATGACTGAATGGGACGGCATCGTGCTCGCCACCGGCGGCGGTGTCGTAGTGCGCCCGGAAAACCGCCGGGCTCTCGCCGCTCGTGGCTTTGTGATCTACCTCTATGCAACCGTAGATGAGCAGATACGCCGCACCCGCCGAGACCGGCGCAGGCCGTTGTTGCAAAATGGTGATCCGGAGCAGGTGCTGCGTTCCCTGATGGCGGTTCGCGATCCGCTATATCGTGAGATTGCCGACCATATTATTGAAACAGACTCCTGCAGCCCGCGAACTGTAGCCCAGCGCCTGGTGCGCGAATTAATGGAAAACAACTAATCATCCGCCGCTAAGAAAGACATCACCGCTGGCCTGGGAGCCTGTCCGAGAATAAGCGCCGTAGCGAGGGACAGGCTCCTGGCGGTATGATAGACCCCTCCAGACTAAACCCAAGGATTTGATGTGTCCCTGTTAATGCACACCCTGCATGTGGATCTGGGGGAGCGTAGCTACCCGGTATACATAGGCCGTGACCTGTTGGCTGATTCGCAACTATTGGCCCGGCATATCGCTGGCACCCAGGTGGTTATTGTCAGCAATGAAACCGTAGCGCCCCTTTACGTAGAGCGGGTGCGTGCTTTACTCGAGCCGCGCCAGCTGATCACCGAGGTGGTAATACCCGATGGTGAGCAGTATAA
>JADFVW010000339.1 GCA_015222725.1 Pseudomonadota bacterium
GTGCGCGTCTATGTGCGCTTCCCCGAGCACCGGCGCGCAACTCTCGATGCACTAAAGACCATGTGGATAAGGCTGCCAGACGGTCGCTCCGTACCATTTGATGTCGTCGGCAAGGTACATGAGCGCACCGGTGTGAGCAGCATTAATCGCTTTAATCGGCAGCGGGTAGTCAACGTGCGGGCCCATGTGAACAAATCTTTAATCGAGCCCGGTGAGGTCAACAAAACACTGCGCAATGAAATACTACCCCGGATAATAGCCCAATACCCGGATGTGAGTTTTCGCTTCAGGGGTGAAGCCGAAGCCCAGGCGGACAGCTCCGCCACTTTGCTACTCGGCGCGATTTTCGTGCTGCTAATGATCTACGCCGCCCTGGCGATTCCCTTAAAGAGCTACGGCCAGCCCCTGCTGATTATGTCCGCCATCCCCTTTGGAATCGTGGGCGCATTCCTGGGGCATTTTATCCTCGGCAAGGAAATCAGTATTCTGTCGGTGATAGGCATGGTGGGACTGACAGGTATCGTAGTCAATGACAGCCTGGTATTAGTCGATTATATCAATCACCGGATTGACGAGGGAGCACAGTGGCGAGACGCCGTTATGCAGGCCGGTGTCAGGCGCTTCAGGGCGGTAGTGCTGACCTCGGTGACAACGTTTATGGGATTGCTTCCCATTCAGCTGGAAACATCCTTGCAGGCTCAGTTCGTCAAGCCCATGGCCATCTCAGTGGCCTTTGGTGTGCTTTTCGCCACCGTAGTAACGCTTTTTCTTGTTCCC
Organism: Pseudomonadota bacterium; assembly: GCA_015222725.1. Classification (GTDB taxonomy): domain Bacteria; phylum Pseudomonadota; class Gammaproteobacteria; order Pseudomonadales; family Halieaceae; genus JBALVT01. The sequence continues at coordinate 778 of JADFVW010000339.1, forward strand.
GTGATGTTCTTTGTGGCAAATGATTTAAAACAACTAGTGGTTCGAAAGCGCTAGCGAATGAGCAAACTGGCTTTACAAGAAGGGGCTGGGCGACCACTATGAATACTAGGTTCTCTCCTTATCCATAATCAGGATTACAATACCTCATGCCCAGCTCATTCAAAATAATGCTCTATCGCCTCCGCTTGGCCCTCACTCACAAGGTGCTCAAGCCCCATGCCCAGCCAAAACCTATTACCTTTGTTGGGCCGGGGGCTGTAAAACAACTGTGTGATGGGATAGGCCACTTCGGCTTAAAGAAAATTTTTATGGTGACCGACAAACCCCTGGTAGAACTGGGTCTTATCGACGGCGCGAAGCAGGCACTGGAAGAAGGCGGCGTGGAAGTCGTCGTTTACGATGGCGTATTGCCCGACCCCACGTTCAAGATCATCAATGAAGGCCTGGCTCTACTTAAAAGCAGCCAGTGTGACGGCGTGATGGCCTTTGGTGGCGGCTCGTCCATGGATGCTGGCAAGATTATGGCCCTGGCTGCCGCTAATAATATCGCGCCCGAAGATCTGGTGGGGTTTGGTAAAGCCAAGCTCCCCACCCTGCCACTGTTCGCCATTCCCACTACGGCCGGCACCGGCTCAGAGGTCACCCTGGTAGCGGTGCCATCCGACGATGTGACTCACGCCAAGCAGCCTATTGCAGACAACAAGCTTGTGCCCACCGCCTGCGCCCTTGACCCGACAATCATGACGGGCCTGCCACCTCATATTACTTCTGCAACCGGCATGGATGCGCTCACCCACGCCATTGAATCCTACATAGGTACCTGGGGCACACTGGAAACCGAGAGCCTGGGAAGTGCCGCCGTTAAGCTTATTTTTAAGCACCTTCCCATCGCCTATGAGGAAGGCAGCAACCTGGCATCCCGGGAAGCCATGTCGCTTGCCTCCTACTACGCGGGCCTGGCCTTCTCCAAAGCGATGGTTGGATTTGTACATGCCATCTCCCACCAACTTGGCGCGCACTATGGCATTCCCCACGGATTGGCCAATGCGGTGGTATTGCCACACGTACTGGAGTACTCCAAAGATGCGGCCCAGCAGAAAATGGCGCAGTTGGTTGTCAGTGCAGGGCTGGGGGACGCCAGTGAAGGTGAGGCGGCGCTGGCCCAGAAGCTTATCGACATGGTGGTAGAGCTCAATGACCGGGTGGATATCCCGCGGGGCTTTGAGCAAATCAAGCCCGGTGATATTGCTGAACTTGCTGCAGATGCCTGTAAAGAGGGTAATGGTTATCCGGTGCCGAAGTATATGGATGTGGCGGACTGTTCGGCAATCCTGGAAGGGCTGATAATTAATTAAGCCACGGGGCGGGAGTCTATATACTCGCGCCAGCGCTCCTCGGCCTGCTCGCCAAACAATATTTCACTGGCCTCCTTTAAACCGGGGGCCGCAATAATGTCTTCCCAGCGAACCACCTGCTCAATTTTAGAACGCCTGCGCATAAAGTCTTCCAGCTTGACGATCATCTCGCGCCGGGCGGCCAGTTCGATTTCGCAGCGGGTATATTCCGCCGCTTTTATCAGCAGGTCGGCGCAACTTTCATCCTCGCGAATGCGCTCCAGCAAACCGAAAGCGGCCTCGCCGTAGCGACGCCAGAAACGCTCGGATAAGGGCTCGGATGAACTCGCGTCGGTAAGATCGTCAAGACGCATCAACTGGGCCTGCATCATAAATTCTTCCCGCGACTCCTTTCCCGGTTCACCGTACCACTTCCTGTTCGGGTAGGGCACTGGGATTCCCAGACCGGCGATATGATCCGCCACCTCGTTCCCGACATTGAGGCAATCCGTGAGCTTGCCGCCAAATATGCTCATGTAGTTATCTGTTTCATTCACTTCGATCTCGTGCTTGCGGGACAGCTCAACCCAGTCTGCAACCCCTCCCCTGCCCTTGCGGGCCAATGGCCGCACCCCCACTCGCTCGGCAATAATATCCTTTCTGGTAAGGGGTTTTTCCAAATCGAGCAAGGCATTGGCGTTGCTTAGAACAAAGTCCCGGTCTTCGTCGGTCACGGTCACCGCAGGTGTATCGACCTGCGTATCCGTTGTACCAATACAGGTTTTTGGGCCCATGGGAATCAGGAAAAACAAACGTCCATCGCTAGCGAAAAATGTGAGCACGCGACGGTTGTCGGTGATCTGGTCGACGATTAGATGCACACCCTTGGAGAACAGGTGATGGTACTCGGTCTCCTCACCCGACAATTGGTTGACCTCGTCAACATAAGGGCCGCAGGCATTCACAATCGCAGCCGAGCGAATGGTAAAACGCTCTCCAGTCATTACGTCCCGGGCCGTTGTCAGCCACTTTCCACCTTCGCGTTTTGCCGAGGTGGACTCCACGTAGTTAACCGCAATACAGCCATAGTTCAAACTGGCTCGAATAAAGTTAAAAACAAAGCGGGCGTCGTTGTCATACAGGTAGCAATCTGAATACTCCAGGCCTCCAGCCACGTTGCTGGTGTTGATAACAGGTTCGTTTTTCTCCAGGGATTTCGCCGACACATAGCGAGGGGCCTGGGTAACGCAGCGCCCAATCAACCAGTAAAGGACGCTACCCAGGAACACGAAGAAAACCGGGAAGCGAAAGCCGCGGGCAATACTGGTGAAAAATCGAATCTCCTTAACGGTAGAGGGGTAGTGCTTCATCAAATGGTTGCGGGATTTACACAGTTTGTTTACCAGCAGGTACTCATGGCTTTCCAGATACTTAATGCCACCCCAGGCCAGGTTGGAGGAGTTCGAGCTCACACCGCTGGAAAAATCACCCTTGTCTATCAGCGCTACCTTAACGCCCCGGGCCGCCAGAGAGGCAGCCGATACCGCGCCATTGATGCCACCGCCCAGAATAAGTACATCAAATTCCAGTTCTCGCAGTTTTTCCAGGTTGGTTTCGCGCAGACTCACTGTCA
>JADFVW010000047.1 GCA_015222725.1 Pseudomonadota bacterium
CGTCGCTGTTGCCAGGGACGTTGCGATGCCCAGGCTTATTAAAAGTGCAGTTAATAACTTCATAATGTGACCTCGTGATTATGGATAGTGTTGGCTAAATAGTGAGAGAGCCTAGCGCCTTCCCCCGCCACCCCCTTTACCCTGACCCTGACCCTGACCACTACCGTTGCGCGATTCATAGCCCTGGCCATAGCCAGCCTCGCCCTGGCCATAGCCAGCCTCGCCCTGGCCACTGCCCTCTCTTTTCTGGGCTCTTGTGGCGTCAGCACCCTCGACGTGCAGTCGCTTCTGATCCTGGGTTTTAATGCGTTCCTGTGTTTTGGTTGCTACCGGCTCGGTAGCCAATGTCCACTGGGCACCCAGTACAAGTGAGGCACCTATAATCAAGGCAGTTACAATCTTCATGACATTCTCCTGTCTTTACTGCATAAATTTTCCGCTTATTCGGTCACGGAGCAAATAACACCAACCCCGCAGTTACAGACTACAAAGAAAATGTTTCCCGGTGATGTCAGAACACCACTAATTTGTTACAAAATATTTCAATGCATCTTCGCGCCTGTCTGTATTTCTCTCATTCTGCTAGGCTTGCCGGTATGGATATCGAGGGAGCAAAAATACTCGTCGTTGACGATGACGTGGCTATTGGTGAATTACTGGAGCAGTATCTGGGAAGCGAGGGCTTTAATGTTGCCAGCGTACTCGATGGCCAGGGCATGGATCGCTTTTTAGTGGGCCAGACAGTGGACCTGATTATTCTGGATGTCATGTTGCCGGGTGAAGACGGCCTGAGTATTGCGCGGCGATTACGAAAAGATTACGACACACCGATTTTGATGTTGTCGGCACGGGGCGACGAAGTCGATCGCATTGTCGGCCTGGAAGTGGGGGCAGATGACTATCTCCCCAAACCGTTTAATCCCCGTGAGCTACTGGCTCGAGTGAGGGCCATACTGAGGCGCAACCACCCTCCAGCGCAGGAGAAGGAGCCGATAAAGAGCGTTAGCACGTTTGGGGATTTCACCCTCGACCTGGAAAGCCAACTGCTGAGTTGTGACGGGGCCAATGTGCCCCTCACCAGTGGAGAATTTGCATTGTTAAGAGTACTTACACAACACCCTAATCGTGTCCTGAGTCGCGATACCCTCATCGACATGCTTTCTGGCCATGATCGCTCACCCTATGACCGCAGTATTGATGTGCGCATAACCCGGCTGCGACAGAAGATTGAAAAAGACCACAAGTCTCCTATCTACATTCATACCGTCTGGGGTGAAGGCTATCGCTTTTCCCCGAACTAGAGTGGATTAAGTTATGCGGCAGCCGACAACACTCTTTACCCGAACCTATGTCACTTTGACTGTGACGTTACTACTATTTTTACTGCTTTCCACTGTTAGCCTGGCTTATTTTGTCTTGATTCCTGTCTCGAAACGAGCGGCGAATGATCTTGCTGGTCTAATTATTCTTTCGACACGGACCTGGGTTGAGCTGCCTCCGGGAACCCGGCCGGACTTTGAGCGAGAATTACATGAGAAACACGAGCTCGCGATCCTTCACACGACAAACGACCTGGAAGCCGCCCCCCATCTGCCGTATATTCAGTTTCTTGAAGCGGCATTAATAAGGCTCTCCGGCAAGCCAATTCGGGTTATGTACGCGGAGAAAGACAATATCCCCAAGTTTTACGTGGACGTCGCAGTAGCGGATCGTATTCTTAGGGTCAGCTTTCCGCTAGACCGCGTTGGTGCAAGACCGCCGGCAGCGATACTGTATATTTTGGCTCTCGGTATAGTCCTTATTTTATTGAGTTCTCTCTACCTGGTTCGGCGTATTACAATTCCTGTCACAAAATTGTCCGATGCGACTTCCCGTGTCGGCAAGGGCCAGAAATTAACGCTGCTACCTGAAACAGGCCCCCGGGAAATTCGTCTGCTGACCCAACACTTCAATAAAATGTCCCGTGAGATTGACTCATTACTTTTGGCGCGAACTACCTTGTTTGCCGGTATCTCACATGACTTGCGAACCCCAATAACACGTATTCAACTGGCGCTGGAATTACTGTCAAAAGATCCCACCCCAGAGCTAATCGCCAGAATTCGGCAAGACCTGGATGAGATGAACCAGCTTATCAGTGACACGATGGATCTTTCCCGCGGACTTTCGTCACATGAGCATGAGGAAGTCGACCTGTATGAATTCGTATCCTCTGTCGTGGATACATGGCCAGCAAAGGGAAGTGAATTGCTATTTTCATCCCGGGGCAGTTGTCACTGCACGGTGGATACACTTGCCTTGCGCCGGGTGCTGGAAAACTTGATCGATAATGCACTTCGTTACGGTGGGGGCTCGGCGGTAGAGCTGTGTTGTGGCCACACGGACACTGAGATATTTATTCAAGTTCTGGACAGGGGTGCAGGTATACCTGCGCGGGAGAGCGAGGCCGTGTTTCAGCCCTTCTATCGTCTGGAACATTCCCGCAGCCGTTCCACAGGGGGCAGTGGCCTGGGGCTGGCAATCGTTAAGCACCTTTGTGACGTTAACGGCTGGCATGTGCAGCTAGGCTCGAGGTCGGGAGGGGGCACGGAAGTTCGGCTTGTTATCCAGATTATGAATCTGACGCAATAACTCCACGCGCCTTTTTCTCCCGGTTCTCCCGCTTCTTGCGTTTCTCTGCAAGGGGAGGGCAGCGATGCTGGTCCCAATAGGTGACCTGGCACTCCAGACAGTAGTGGCATTCGTTGTCGATAATTTCACCGGTGGGTTTGATCGCGGCGATCTGGCACTGGTGGGCACAGGACTGGCAGGGTTTGCCACATTGGTTGCGACGCCGCAGCCAGTCAAAAATGCGGAAGCGCGTGACGAAGCTCAGGCCCGCGCCCAGGGGGCACAAATACTTACAGTAGAACTTGCTGTTGACAGCGGACAGGGCGAGCAGGCCAAGCGCATAGATGGCGAATATCGGTTCGCGCATAAAATGCAGGATAAAGACGGTCTTGAAGGGTTCGACTTCGGCCAGCTTTGCGGCATTGACCATGGAATCCAGGGACAGGCCCACCAGCGCTATCAGGATGAAGTATTTGATGGCCCACAGTCGCTCGTGCACCCGCGGGGGAATGCGATAGCCTTCAAACCCCAGCCGGTTGGCGAGCTTGCTGATTAAATCCTGGGCCGCCCCGAAGGGGCACAGCCAGCCGCAGTAAACACCTCGGCCCCACAGTATTATGCTGATGGCAACAAAGGCCCATAGTAAAAACACCACCGGCGCCATCAACAGGGTATCCCAGGAAAAACCTCCACCTATGCTGTGAAAAAAGGCCAGCAGGTTAATAACCGACAACTGTGCTGAGCAGTAATAGCCAATAAAAAATACGGTAAACAACAGGTAGCCCACCCGCAGTCGGTGAAACAGCACTGTGTGTTCTACCAGCCAGTCCTGAAAGAACAGGATGGCCAGCAATAGCAGCAGGGCCAGCGAAACCACGATGAGCTCAACAGCGCGATTCTCCCACATAAATTGCCAGGCGGGTATTTCCTCGGCCAGAATGAGCGTGGGTGCGTCGCTCATCCCGGGCATGGCAGGCGTACTGCTACGGGGAATGCCATAGGCCTGGGCCACCCGGTGAACCGACTTGTTAACTGAGCTGGTCAGTACCATAGTGGTTATAGTGGCGCCACTGATACCGTCAATCCCAATGTATCCTTCACGGCCATGGGCACCCACGCGTATTCTGTCGGTGGTCTTTTTTCCCACGAACTGGTCTATGAAGGCCTTCATGTCGGCGTCGGAGAGGCCGAGCACCAGTATGGGTTCCTCGTGGTGCAGAATTTCCACAGCCTTGATCAGCCCATCTTCTCCCAGGGCAACCACTGTATTGATCGGCTTTCCTGAATAGGCCGAAATGGGTGCCAATTCGTTCGTGGTGAAGGCATAGCCCAGGTTCTTGCGAGCGCTGCGTACCGAGTAAGCGGGCGCCTTTCCGTTGAGTGGTGTGACGGTTTCGGCGGAGGGGAAAACCCGTTGCGCCTGCTCTAGAGTCAGCTCTGCGGCCCAGCTGTGCGCACTGCTTGTGAGCAGTAGCAGTGTCCAGAGAAAAGCAAGGAGTGGGCGATCCGGCATATTGGTTTCCGATTTAGGGGCAGCTGAAGCAGCCTCTTTTTTTATTACACGCTATGCTAGTACCTGAGGCTATGCGCTTAATTGACATGTATCAAGCATTGCGGGCCTATTTTGAGGCTAGATGGTGTATGACTTTTTTCCTTCGAATAATTGCCAGTGCACTGTTTGCACCGCTGGTATTAGCAGACAGTAGTTCAAATGCCGTGAATGAACGTCTTCCAGTGCGTAAAGCAGAGATGGAAGCGCACTGGCGGGTGGACTGTGCGGGTAGTTGGGCGGCCTATATTGCACTGCGCGAGAAGTCCGCGGGGGAGGCGTGTATACTCCCCCCCGAATTGCGACACCAACTTCAGCTTTGCGTCTTTATCTATCAGGCGCCGGGGGAAGTATTCCGGCACACCGGTCCAGATTATCAGGGAGCTGTCAGCAGTGTTGATATTGCCGGGGACTGCGGCAAAAAGTGATTTCTTGATAGAGGTCAAGTTTATTAGGGTATAGAGAGAGTAATATTGCCGGGTGCGACATTGTGTCACACTTAGCTTATTGATTTTTTTGGGGGAAAACAAAATGTCTGATCAAGATCAGGGTGATGACGGCGATATTCCAATGATGCAAAAGTTGTTGGACAACCCGTTTTTACTGCTTTTCATCGGTGTGGCTTCGCCAGCCGTGTTGTACTTGGGTTGGGGTCTTATGGAGATTGTCACCATCCCTGCTCGCTAAATAAAAAAATTAAAACAAGAACGTAGAAGGGGTTAAATCTATGTCCAGCCTGTCGCCTCCCGCCAAGAAAATATGGTGGAACGAACCAATTCACAAATCCGAGTTGCTGTGGATATCACTTGTCTTCGTATGGGGCATGGTGATGACCTTCATGATGCCCTACTGGCACGTGGTGGGTAAGCAGAACCTCGGCACCGAAACTTACAAGACAACACCCAAGGCTTTCCAGGCTACAACCCAGGAGTTTGTGGACAAGTACACCGTCCGCACCGAGGGGCCACGGAATTATCCTGTGGTAGCACCACCTGCGGGCGGCGATGTTTATCTGATCGCGCGGCTGTGGGAATGGTGGCCTATTGTTGAGTTGAAGAAGGGTGAAACGTACCGTTTCCATCTTTCTTCACTGGACTGGCAGCACGGCTTCTCCTTGCAACCCGCTAATATCAACATCCAGGTTGTACCCAATTACGAGCATGTATTCACCCTGACGCCCAACGCATCTGGTGAGTATTCAATTATTTGTAATGAGTACTGCGGCATTGGTCATCACCTGATGATTGGCAAATTACTGGTAGTGGACTAGGGGAATAATGATGGTGAATAACAGTTTTAGGACATGCCCGGACACTGGCCTGAAGTTTTTCAGTTCTGCGGAAAACTTGATCAAAGCTAATGCGGTCGCGGGGGTGGTATTCCTGCTCATTGGTGGAATGTTTGGCTTACTGGTGGGTTTAACCCGCTGGCAGGCAGTTCATTTACTGGGTGCTGAAGACTTCTACATGGTCTTGACAGCACACGGCTTGAACGTACTTATCTTCTGGATGATATTTTTTGAAATCGCGATATTGTATTTTTGCTCCTCGGTATTATTGGGTTGTCGATTGGCGACACCCCGATGGGCCTGGGTTGGCTTTGGCCTGATGGTAATCGGCGCGGTCATGAATAATGTGATCGTGCTACAGGGCAACTCCAGTGTAATGATGACATCGTATGTGCCACTGGAGGCGCATCCGCTGTTTTACCTGAGCCTGATTTTGTTTGCAGTGGGCGCCCTGATCGGCAGCTTTGTATTCTTTGGCACCCTGGTGGTGGCCAAGGCAGAGAAAACCTATGAGGGCTCGGTGCCTCTGGTGACTTTTGGTGCTATTACAGCGGCAATTATTGCGGTGTTCACCATTGTCAGTGGCGCTATAGTGCTAATCCCGACCCTGCTGTGGAGCGTAGGCTTGGTGGGCGAGATAGATGTGCTGGCCTATCGCATGATCTGGTGGGCATTCGGTCACTCTTCCCAGCAGATCAACGTGGCAGCTCACGTATCGGTCTGGTACGCCATTATCGCAATACTGTTTGGCGCCAAGCCCCTGTCGGAAAAGGTCAGTCGTACGGCCTTCCTTATGTACATCCTGTTCCTGCAACTCGCCAGTGTTCACCATCTGTTGGTAGACCCCGGTTTGAGTTCCAACTTCAAGATGTTCAACACCAGCTACGCCATGTACCTGGCGGTTATGGCCAGCATGGTGCACGGTTTGACCGTGCCCGGCTCCATGGAGGCCGCACAGCGTGCCCGTGGGCACAATGCGGGTCTGTTTACCTGGCTGCGTAAGGCGCCCTGGGGCAACCCGGCCTTCTCGGGGATGTTTATTTCCCTGGTCGGCTTTGGTTTCCTGGGTGGTATCACCGGTGTGGTTATGGGTGCAGAGCAAATCAATATCCTGATTCACAACACCTTATATGTTCCTGGGCACTTCCATGCCACAGTGGTGCTGGGTAGTACCCTGGCATTTATGGCACTGGCCTACTGGCTGGTACCGGTACTGTTCCGTAGGGAGCTTATCTGGAAAGGTCTGGCCAAGTGGCAGCCCTATGTGTTTGGTCTGGGAATGACCGGCGTCTCACTGTTTCTGATGGGTGCGGGCACCTTGGGTGTACCGCGTCGGCACTGGGATATCGGCTTTGCCGGCACTGGGGGTATAACCCACGAGTTTCCTGCCGCTGCCTACACGATGCTGGCTCTGAACGGCATGTCTGTAATACTGGCGGTTGCCGGTGGCGCGGCCTTCTGCCTGATCATGGTTGGAACCATCCTGTTTGGTAAGAAGTTGGGCAACGACGAGCCCATGGCTGAGCCCTGCATCGTAGCTCCGGTTACCGATGAAGAGTATGCTGCCAACGGAGGCAGTGCATTTGCCATACCGGGCACCATCGTGTTGGCGCTGGTGTTCTTCGTCAGCTTCGCGCTGTATTACTTCATTAACTGGAAGTATCTGGCCGAAACATGGGGGATCGGTTAAACTGCACGCTGAAGAAGCCCCCATCGGGCTTCTTCATCCCGCAGCTAAGGTCTCACTATGCACAAGACTCTATGGCCGGCATTAGCTGGCCTTTTTCTTTCCGTAGGTATGGTTTTTGCCGCACCTGATCCGGATTTTTCCAAGTTTAGTCACGATGACGCTTTGGCATACAGCCAGGCCGCCATCGGCTCGACTGTGGAAGGAATTGAACTGACCCGGCCGGACGGTTCCCTGGTATCGCTGTCGGATTACCGCGGGAAACCCCTGGTGATCAGCATGATCTTCACCAGCTGCCACCATATTTGTCCCGCTACCACCGCGCATCTGCAGGAGGTAGTCGACAAGGCGCGGGATGTTCTGGATGAAGACAGCTTCGCGGTGGTTACGGTTGGTTTTGACACTCTCACTGACAGCCCAGAACGCATGGCACAGTTTCGCCGCAGCAACGATGTGACGGATGAGCGCTGGGAGTTTCTCTCGGGTGACGCAGACAATATGGCCAGGCTGGTTCGTCAACTGGGCTTTATCTATACCCCTTCCGCCAGGGGTTTTGATCATTTAATTCAGTCTTCTGTGCTCAATGCCGAAGGTGAAATATACCGCCAGGTTTATGGTATATCGTTTCCCACACCGCATTTAATCGAACCCCTGAAAGAGTTGGTGTTCGGTGAGCCGAAAACCCACTCCGCGCTGGATTACCTGGGGGGGCGCATTCGTCTGTTTTGCACGGTGTACGACCCCGCCACAGACTCCTACTATATTGACTATTCGGTATTTATCGGCACCTTCGTGGGGCTGGTCGTTTCTATTTTATTCGGCCGAGTACTGTTTAAAGAGTGGCGCCGCAGTATAAGGGCTGGCAAATGAAATCGCTGCTGAAGAAAGGCTTCAACGCTCTGGATAGCCTGTTTTCAAAAGTCTTTACACCGGCCTGGAACCCCATGTACCAGCTGGGCGCCCTGTCGTTCTTCTACTTCTGGATTGTGGCGATCACCGGTGTCTATTTGTTCATATTTTTCGAGACCAGCATCACCGGTGCCCATGCGTCTATGGAGTATATTTCGGTAGAGCAGTGGTATCTGGGTGGCATTATGCGCAGTTTTCATCGCTACGCCTCCGCCGCCATGGGCGTCTGCGTTACCCTGCACCTGGTTCGAGAATATGCCATGGACAGATACAGCGGGGTTCGTTGGTTCAGTTGGGTATCCGGCATTCCCTTACTGTGGCTGTTGTTTGCTTCCTCCATCGGCGGTTATTGGCTGGTTTGGGACATTCAGGCCCAGTACATCGCACTTTTAACAGCGCAGTGGTTCGACTGGCTGCCCATTATGGTCGACCCCATGGCCAGCAATTTCCTCAACGAGGCAGCTCTTAGTGACCGCTTTTTCTCGCTGCTGGTGTTTCTCCATATTGGTATACCCCTGTCTTTGTTATTGGGTATGTTCATCCATATAAAGCGTATCACCGGTGCCCGCACTAATCCGGCCAAGGGCCTGGCAGCGGGCACTTTGTTGGCTATGCTGGTGCTGTCCCTGTGGCAGCCCGCCATGAGTCAGGCTCCTGCCAACCTCGATATGACAATAACAGAAGTGGGCCTGGACTGGATTTTTCTCAATCCATACACACTCATTGGCAGCTGGGGGCCGGGGCAGACCTGGGCGCTGCTTGTGGGCCTGTCCTCCTTTCTGACCATTATTCCCTGGCTGCCATCAAAGCGAGAAAAACAGACACCGGTGGCCGTGGTTGACCCGGAAAACTGCAATGGCTGTGGCTGGTGCCTGGCGGACTGCCCCTACGAGGCGGTCACCATGAAAGTGCACGATTACAAAAAGGGTCACCAGCAGTCGGTGGTTGACCCCGACTTGTGCATCAGCTGTGGCATCTGCGCCGGCGCCTGCCCCTCTTCATCGCCGTTCCGCCATGTGGACGAGTTGACCACCGGAATCAGCATTCCGGGTTTTCATATCAAGGAGCTGTTGTCTCTCACGGAAAATAAATTACATGGGCTCAGTACCGATAAACCGCGCATTATGGTTTACGGCTGCGACCATGGCAGCGTGCTGGATGATATGGCCTCAACGAACATCGCCACAATCAGTATGCCCTGTACGGCCCTGGTACCCCCCGCATTTATCGACTATGTATTGCGTAAGGATTTGGCCGATGGGGTGATGATCAGCGGCTGCTGTGAGGGGGATTGCCACTACCGCCTGGGTAATGAGTGGATGAACCAGCGTTTTAGTAAGGAGCGCATGCCGATACTGCGCACCCGGGTGCCGCGGGACAAGGTTCGCCTGCGCTGGCTGGGTGTACAAGGTACAAAGCAATTGGGCCGGGAGGTGGCTGAGTTTCAGGCACACCTGGAAGAGGAGCAGTTGGATTTTGTGGAGTTGAGCAATGAATAAGCTTGTTCGCTACTCCGCCCAGGCGGTGTTCTACGCCTTATTTTTTGTTCCGCTTGCCTACGTCAGCCACCAGCCCAACTATCGCTACATGGAAGACGATATAGCTGTGCTCAAGGTAGCGGTACGCCATGCGGGTGAAATCATTGGCGAGTGTAAATCCATTGTCGGAGAGAGCCACGGCATGCGTCCCTCCAGCATGGTCCAGGCTGTTGAAGTCTGCCCCCGGGAGCGCTCACCGCTGGAACTGGAGTTGATCCTGGACGGGGAAACATTGTACCGTGCCCAGGTGGCTCCATCGGGCTTGCACAACGATGGTATATCGAGCATGTACCAGCGATTTGAGCTGCCGGCCGGCCCGCATCACTTGCAAATACGCATGAACGACGATATTAAAGTGGATGGCTTTAACTGGCAGTTTGAGCAGGATATTAATCTACAGCCGGCCCAGGTGATGGTGGCCAGTTTCAAAGAAGGATTCCGAATACAGTGAGCCCAGACCAAGATTACAGCCTGGAAGTACCGCAGGATTCGCGGCGCCTGCTGGCAGTGGGCTGGCTCTGGTTGTGTGTGCTGGCGCTAATGGGCGCCGGTATTTTCTCCCTGCTATTGGTGTTGTCCCGCACACCCTATGTGTCGGATGTCATTCCCTGGATTGATTTCTTTCACTCGGCCCTGGTGGTGCATGTAGACCTGTCGGTGCTGGTGTGGAGTTTGTCATTTGGTGGCATCCTGTGGAGCCTGAACCAGCGTCCGGGAAAGGCCTGGCTGGCCTGGATGGCGTTGGCCTTAGCCTGCCTGGGTTCGATTATCATCATCATCTCGCCCTTTGTGCGCGATGCCCAGCCCCTGATGAGCAACTATATTCCCGTATTGCAGCACCCACTGTTTTTTGCAGGCCTGTTTACGTTTGCCCTGGGCTTTACCCTGTTGGTCGTTAACAGCATGGTGTTTATGGCACCGGTGGGACCCCTGATGAGTGGCCGTGGCGCTCTGCGTTTTGGCTTGAACGCAGCGGCGGTGTCTGCAGCGGTAGCGCTAATTTGTTTTGTCTGGTCCTACATCCAGATGCCCGATTACCTGCTGGGGCAATCCTTTTTCGAGTTGCTGTTCTGGGGTGGCGGCCATGTGCTGCAGTTTACCTATACGCTGTTGATGTTGGTGTGTTGGCTGTGGTTGTCCAGCGCAGCTGGCTTGACGCTACCCATTACGCCGCGGGTTGTACTTGTTATTTTGTTTGTGGGGCTGGCCTGTGTGTTTGTCTCACCGCTGATTTATCTGGCATACCCCATCACCGCTCTGGAGCATGTGGAGCTGTTTACCTGGCTGATGCGCTGGGGTGGTAGCCTGGCTACTTTGCCTCTGGCCCTGGCCATTATCACGGCGCTATTGCGTTATGGTGGAGGTACCCAGAGAGAAGCACTGGCACGATCGGCGCTGCAATGCTCGTTGTTTCTATTTGGCATAGGCGGCATGATCGGTTTCCTGATTTCGGGCAGTAATGTCACCATCCCGGCCCACTACCACGGCTCTATTGTAGGCGTGACATTGGCTCTGATGGGCGTGTGTTATTTACTGCTGCCACAGCTGGGTTACCCCCTGCGAAATATGAAGATGGCTATCTGGCAGCCGGTTATCTACAGCACCGGCCAGCTGATGCATGTGGGTGGCCTGGTCTGGTCGGGCGGATACGGTGTGCAGCGTAAAGTGGCGGGAGCCGAGCAGAGTCTTGACTCTATAGAGCGTGTACTGGGTATGGGTTTAATGGGTTTCGGCGGCCTGGTTTCCTCCGTCGGGGGCCTGCTGTTCCTGATCGTTATTTTGCGTGCTCTCGTCCGCCCCGGTCAGGCTGTCCATAATACTGAAGGTGGGTAGTGCAAGCGCCATGATAATGACAAAGAATATGATATTGCGCTGGGGCAGGGGCTCGCCGTGCATTTTTTCCAGCATGCTAAGCAGCTGGCCTGTTACCAGGTAAAGTACTATACCGACACCCGTAAAGAGAACAATTTCCACGATAAACCTCCCGCTCATTTAGTTCGGGAGATGGTGCAGCAAGCGGAGCAACAAGACAATGATCAATGACAAGAAATTTCGGCCATCGGTTTACCGATACAGTGTTGCCCTGGTGTTAACTTCACTGATGGCCGTGGTATTAGCCGGCTGTAACGGCGAGCAGCGATTTGAAGCCAGAGAGGCCCTGGGTTTCACCTTGCCGATGCTGGATGGCAGCGGCACGCTCTCGTTGAGCGACTATCGCGGCGAAGTGGTCTACCTCACTTTCTGGGCCTCCTGGTGTGTGCCCTGTAGGCAGGAAATGCCCTACCTGGCCCAGTTATGGGAGCGCCACTATGACAAGGGCTTTCGGGTTATTGCCATCAATGTGGATGAAGATCTCGCTGCTGCCCTGGAGTTTGCGGCAGAGCAGGATGTGCCCTTTCCCCTGGTGCGTGACGAGGGGCGTGTCCTGAGTAAGCAGTACAAGGTGCCGGGCTTTCCCACCCACTATCTGCTCGATCGACGAGGAAGGATTCGCTATTCCGGCCTGGGTTTCAATCTCAAGGATGTGGCGGCGGTGTCACAGGAAGTGGAGACGCTGCTGGCGGAGTCAGCCGGTGCAGCAGATTAATACTGCTCAGTAGCAGGCCGGCCGCCAGGGTGTTGTGCAGGCTCAACATGAACAGGGGCAGATTTAGCCAGATCATGCTGACGCCCAGGGCGACCTGGCCTATTGAAAATAACGACAGGGCGACAAGGGTGCCGCCAAGTGCTGTTTTTAACTCTGGATGCGCCTTCATTTTACGCACAAGCCAGGCCAGGTAGCCCGCAGTAAAGATAGCAAACAGGCGATGGGCCATACTCAACAGTCCCAGCGATTCTACGCGCACCACTTGCCCTGCACTGTCCATTTCAATGCTACGGCCGGGACTGAAGGCGTCCGCTATACTCTCCGTCGTTAGTAATGCTCCCTCGCAGCTCAGTAACTTCGGGCAATTAGCGGAGGCGTAGTTGGCACTGCTCCATCCTCCCAGCACAATTTGCAGCATCACCAGGCACAGGGCGAGCTTGGCCAGAGGGCGTAGTCCCCTCGAATCGGCGGGCGCGCCAGCTGCAGAGGTATCCCTCTGCATCAGCCACCAGAGCAGGCCCAATAGCGCCATGCCCCCCAGCAGGTTTCCCATGGTAATCAGCGGGTTGCTTCGCGTGGGGGTGTAATAGCCCAGCAGTGACAGAAAGACGGTGATGGCAAAGATGGCGATGGGTACCAAGACATGAGTTGATCTCCTTTTCCCCTGGCGCAGGGCCACCACAAAAATGGCGACAATAAACAGGCCCAGGGTACTGGCAATATAGCGGTGCGCTATTCGCGCTCCGTAGTACGCCACGTTGCGGCTGTCCTCGGTGAGAACCGTAACCCCTTTCTTTTCCATGTCCGGATTCAGTTGCGCATAACACGCGGGCCAGTCGGGGCAGCCTATGCCCACTTCAGCCAGACGGATATACGCGCTGAGAATGACCATGAGCAGGGTCAGGAATAGGGACAGGGTGACCAGGGAACGAAAAATGGCGGCGGGCTCCGATGCTATTTAAGCGATCCAGAATAAAGAAAACCCGGGGTCAGGTCTAGGTTTTATGAATAGCCCCTGGATACTGTGATACGGCGTCGTCGGAAGTCAGCAATACAATACCTTCGACCTGGGCCTGTGCGATAAGAATACGGTCAAATGGATCCTTATGGATAGGAGGAAGGCTCTCCAGCGCTACGGCATGCATGCTGGTAATCGGCACTTCGCTATAATCATTGTCTAACAGGCCGCGCCGCAGTAGTCGTGGGTTTACGCGAAAGTCATCCCGCCCCAGGCCCGCCTTAATAGCTACTTCCCAGAGGCTGGCAGCGCTGAATAACAATTCGTTTTCCGGATCTTCGATCAGTTCTCGGGCAGTTGCAGATAACTTTTCTAGCTGCCCGGCGGCCCAGAGCAACAGGTGGGTATCCAGCAACAGCTTCATTATTTACTACCGCTAAACATCTGCTGGATTTGGGCCTGGCCCATTTGGTCAAAATCTTCTGGCACTTCAATCTGTCCCGATAAAAAACCAAGGCGCTTCTCCTCGCTGGGCTCTCGGTAAACATCTAGACCTGACCCCGGGTTTGCTATTCGTAGTTGTCTTTCAGCACGAAGAAGGCGGTGAACAGCAGGGCCGCGCTAAACGGTATGGCAATCCAGATGCCGTCGATTCCCAGCATACTCTCCATGGTGACCTGGCCGAAGTTGGCGGGTTTGATCAGCCATTCTTCCAGCACGGGAAAGGCCAGGGAGAACAAAAAAGCGCCGGTGAGGGCACCCAATATGGTAAACACAGCGTCCTTTTTACCTTCTGACGCCCCCACAATACAGGTTCCAGGGCAGTAACCGGATACAGCCCAGCCAATACCAAAGATGATGCCACCGACCAGCACGCCCCAGACGTAGGCCGGCTTGATGCTCATATTGGCGAGCCCGCCCATGTCCAGTAAATAGATGCCCAGTGAACCCACACCTATAGCGGTCATCATTAATTTGATGATGGCCATATCTTTCAGCAGCAAGGTGCCGAGAATTCTGCGATAGCTGGACGCACCGCCCAGATAGAGAATAGCGCCGAAGGCGCAACCGATCAGAAATCCAATAAGAAGAGTCATGTTTATACTCTCCGCTTGCGGTAGAGGAATTTGGCCATAAGTATGGCCGCGCCGAACGTGGCAATACCGAAGATGAAGGAACTCAGGGCCAATTGTGAAATGCCGCTAATCATGTGGCCACTGGTACACCCGCCTGCGAGCCTCGCGCCGAAGAGCAGCAGTACGCCGCCGCCAAATGCCGCGGCATTACGTTTTAGCCGCGACTCACCAAAATTCTGTTTCCACATGGGTGGCATGGAGCCCTTATCTGCTTCCGGTCGCTTTTTGCCGAACAGCATGTTGGTAATCGCGCCACCGACAAGCATGCCCAGCACCAACATCCAACCGTAGCCTATGCCCCAGTCAGTTTTCTCGCCGTATTTAGAAAGATAGGTGTTGTCCTCGGCAAACTCCGGAGCCACCTGATGTAGGATGGCGGCGTCGGAGACCACAAACTGGGTAGAAACACCCAGCGGCTTGACCAGCGCTGTGGCCAGAATAAGTAGCAAGCCGAGAGAAATACCGGCTGCTTTCCATGAGATAATTGATTTGTCGTTCATAGTTTTTCTCCACCTGTAGCTTTGATTTTTATAATAGTTTTATATATTAGCACTTTATAATATTCTTTTTTAAGCAAATGTACAGTGAAGAATTGAGGCTGAAAATGAAAACAGGGTCGAGGGCACCATCGCAAAACAAGGTTTCAGCGCTGCTTCTGTGCATTGCGCTGCTATTTTTTCCGGCTGCCGGGTGGCCCAATACCTTGCCAGCGCTGGAAATTACCCAAGTGAGTGATGCCGTTTTTTCGGCGATTGGTGTGACCCAGGCACCGGCCTACGAGAACTTCGGCCACAATAACAATCTCTCTTTTATACTCACCTCCGTGGGTGTGGTGGTGGTCAATGGTGGCGATAATGAGCTGTTGGCGGCCGCCTTGCACCGGGAGATAAGGCAGCGCACCGAGTTGCCGGTAAAATGGATTATCAATGAAAATGGCCAGGGACATGCGTTTTTGGGTAATTCGTACTGGGCGGGGCAGGGAGTATCAATTATTGCCCACGAGGATGCCATTGCGGAGATGAATCACAACGGACGGGCCGCCCTGGCGCGCATGCAAAAGCGCAACAAGGAGAGGGCCACAGAGACCGCCATCAGCCTGCCAACGCACAGCTTTGGAGCGGCGGATGGGCAGCGTTATATTCTCCAACTGGGCGACACCCGCATCGAATTGATCCATTTTGGTGAGGCCCACTCTCCCGGGGATATATCGGTGTGGCTGCCCGCGCAGCGTATCTTGATTGCCGGAGACATCGCTTTTCATCAGCGCCTGCTAGGCATTTTTCCCGATACCGACGTGGCGGGCTGGATAGATTCGTTTCAACTTATGGCAGCTCTACAGCCGAAAACTATCGTGCCAGGCCATGGCCGGCCCACCGATCTCGCTACATTGCAGCGCTATACTCTGGGTTATTTGATGTTTCTGCGTACAGAGATTATCAGGATTCTGGAGGAGGACGGTGATCTGGCTGACGCCTATGCCATTGATCAATCAGCTTACGCAGATCTGGATACCTTTGACGAGCTGGCCGCCAAGAACGCCGGGCGGCTCTATCAGATGATGGAAATGGACTATTTTTGAAGAGGCTGTCGCCAGGCCCTGTCGCAAGTTGGATCGCTGTTACCAGGAGTAGGCAAATTCCAGTTCCAGCTGCTCCATCTCGATAGTGATGTCCTGGGTTGGATCAAAAGTGCTGGGCCCGGTCACAGTTTTTTCCGGGGCGTACATAAACGACACGCTGAACTCATTGCCGTTGCTCGATGCCCGGGTGATACCAAAGGTGATATGTTCTTCCATCACTGCGGGGGCGAGAACGTTGACCAGTAGCTGGGAGTCGGGAATGGGTTGGTCGCCCTTGCTATAGCCAGCTCTCAAGGTCCAGGCATTTTGTAATTGCCACTCGACACCGACTTTTACAATAGTCATGTCATCCCAGCCAAAGCCGATACCGTTGCTTCCACCCAGGCAGAAGGAGGTATCGCTGCCGCCGAATCCGGCGGTGGGGCAATTGACGATGCCGTCGATGGGGTTGGCAATTGAATCAACGTCCGAGTACCAGATGTGCTCGCCGTCCAGGTGCAGGCTTACCCGGTCGGAAACCTGCCAGCTGATTCCCGCGCGTGCTGAAGCGGGAATATCGAAGCTGCCACCATCGGCCAGCAGATCTGCGTATTTATCCAGCTCCGTCATATAGGTTTTGCTCTGGTACGAAAGCCCCAGATTGACGCTGTCAGTCGTCTCCCAGATTGCGCCAACTTTTACGCCCAGGCCGTAGGAGTACTCGTGGCCATTATTGGAAAGGTATTTCGGCATTTCGGTGCCGCCGCTTTTGGCGAAGGTTTCGGTGAAGCCCGCGAAGTTTGCCATGCCGGTCACTTCAAAAGCCTGCAGCGCCAGTACTCCGGTGATGCCCCAGTTAAAAGACCCGCGTTTTTCGGAAAAGCTGAGGTCCAGGAATGCCTGGCTTAAATCAACGCCCAATGTTCCCGCCCCGAAGGGTCCCGGCAGGGTCATCGTCCCGCCTGGGCCGGGGCCGTCCGGGTCAAAGGTGGCGGTGCCTCCGCGATACTCCGTGTTCATCCCGCCGCGGCCATAAAAAGCGGCAGAAAATGCACTGTTGTCGTCCAGCGCCCAGATACCAGCTATATAGGGAATGGGAAAGTATTCGTTATCGCTGTCGATGCTGTCCGGGCCGATGGTAAAGGATCCCAGCTGTCCATTTAGCAGGCTGTCAGTGGACTCATAGCTTCTGCGCGGTGAAAATATGGACAGGCCAGCCTGATAGGTAGCACCCACCATAACGCCGGCAGCGGGGTTGTTTACTATGCTCATGGCTTCAGAGGGTGCGGCGGTGCCGGCACCGGCCATTCCCTTGTTCTTTGTACCCAGACCGTGACTGAGATAGCCATTGGTGGCGAGGGCAGTACCTGACATCATCAGTGTGCAGGCGGCTACCGCTACGGAAATGGTGCTTCTTTTATTCGACATACGCGGGCCTCTCACTCGTTATTTTTGTAAAAGTCCATGATGCAAATCATGAAATCATCGTATATTTGAATATTAAGATATTAGAAAATGATGTAATTGTAAACAACGGAGATTAAAGGGTCGCCGAGAAGGCGTGAGCAACGGCGCTTGAGGGGTCTCCAGAGAGGACAGTGATTGTTTCTTAAGCTATTGTTTTATATGAATTATTTAGTCAGAGCAATATAGTTCATACATGAGGGAAACAACCTTGGTCACTTTTTCGCCGGAAATTGAATAATATATGGTCTGGGCGTCGCGACGGCTGTCGACTACTCCCAGATGGCGCATTCTGGCAAGGTGCTGGGACAGGGCTGATTGCTTGATACCCACGCTTTCCGAGAGTTGTCCCACAGACTGTTCCCCGGCTTTCAGTTGACACAACACCATCAGGCGATCGGGATGGCCCAGTAGTTTTAGCAGCTCGCTGGCTGTCTTGGCTGACTCCTGCATTTTATCCAAATCCATTTTTTTATCCTATACTCAAGCCATTCGTTGCTTGCTATATCATTATTTTATAATATACTAAAAAAACAATGATAACAGCTAATGTCCCATCTTCCGAGGGGTAGAATGTCAAAACAACGTGAGTTAGATCAAATTCTGCGTACTGTCGCAGCGTCATCTGAAGAGCTAAGCGGCTCTGATCGTCGAAGTTTTTTGCGCAATGGCCTTGCCCTGTTGGGCAGTGCGGGCCTTGCCAATGCGTCGCTGGCGGACTCCGGTATGCCCCCCAATGTGCCGGCTTGGACCAAGCGTTTAGGTAGCGGTGTGGTCACCGATCCCTACGGCAAGCCCTCGCCCTTCGAGGCTAATGTGAAGCGGCGCACCGTAGAGTGGTTGACCGCAGATAAAATTGCCTCCATCAGTTTTACCCCCCTGGCCGACCTGAAGGGCATCGTCACGCCCAGTGGTCTGGTGTTCGAGCGCTACCATGCGGGTTTGCCGGCCATTGAGCCGCAACAGCACAGGCTGATGATTCACGGCATGGTCAAGCGGCCGCTGATCTTGAGCATGGATGATTTGATGCGCTTTCCCTCCACCAGCATGATTCGCTTCCTGGAGTGTCCGGCCAACGGCGGCATGGAGTGGCGTGGTGCGCAGATGGACCGGCTGCAATTCAGCCATGGCATGCTGGCCTGTTGCGAGTGGACCGGTGTGTTGCTCTCTACCTTACTGGAGGAGGTGGGCATCGATAAAAAAGCCAGCTGGATATTGGCGGAGGGTGCCGATGGCTCCCACATGAGCCGCTCTATTCCTATGGATAAGGCTCTGGATGATGCGCTAATTGTTTACGCACAAAATGGTGAGGCGCTGCGCCCGGAGCAGGGCTACCCTGTTCGCTTGATCAATCCCGGCTGGGAGGGCAACACCTGCGTCAAGTGGTTGCGTCGCTTGGAGATAGGCGACAAGCCCTGGTATCACCGTGAAGAAACATCAAAATACACGGAGCTTATGCCCGACGGCCGCTCCCGGGAATTTTCCTTTGTGCAGGAATGTAATTCGGTGGTTACCTCGCCCAGCCCGGAAAAGCCGCTCACCCGGCCGGGAAAATATTGGGTGGAGGGGCTGGCCTGGTCGGGCCGTGGCAAGATCAAGCGCGTGGATGTCTCCTTCGATGGTGGCGTGAGTTGGCGCCCGACTAAATTTACCAGCATTGTTCTGCCGCGGGCCTTAACACGCTTTGGCCTGGAGTGGGACTGGGATGGCTCTACCGCCCTGGTGCAGAGCCGGGCTGTCGATGAAACCGGTTACGTGCAACCGACCTATACCC
>JADFVW010000340.1 GCA_015222725.1 Pseudomonadota bacterium
GACTACCATTTCTGCAATTTCATCCGGTTTATGCGCGGCTTCCTGGAGCTGGATTGGGACCGCTTTGTACCCGGCCGTTATGAGATGACAGATCGCGCCGGCTTCAAACACGGCGTGGACTTCATTGACGCAACAATGACTGCGTGCCAAACGGCCTTTGTCAACTTCGTGCCAATCTGGGCCTATGAGCCGATGAAAGGCTTTTGCATTGACCAATTGGCTGAGCGCTTTGCCGACCTTGATGGGTTCGAGGATCACATAGGCCAGATGGCCATACGCATTGTCCATCACTATCTGATGGGAGGCTGGGGCCTGGAGGATACACCCGAGCCCGCCGTACTTTTGAGCAACCAGATTTCCCTGTAACTGCGCTTCAGTGCAAGGACTAGTGCACTTAGGGAAAAGGTGTTCGCCGCCACCTCAGCCTAGAATATCGTCAGTCTGATTTGTAGACGAAGATACCTATAATTATATGAGGAATGCATAATGTCCCACCTACCTTCTCCCAAATCTCTTTTGCCCATCGCGATTGCCACTATTATTAGCGCTTCTCCTACGACTCTGGCCCAGAGTATATTGCTCGAAGAAGTCATGGTTACCGCGCAAAAACGCGAACAAAACATGCAGGATGTAGGTATTTCCATCACGGCCTATACCGGCGAACAACTGGAAGAACTGGGTTTTACCAAAAGCTCCGACATCGCAAGATTTACCCCCGGTGTGCATGTGGGTGGTAACCTCGCAGGACAGAACCTGCAGTTCACTATCCGCGGCGTGGCCCAGAATGACTTTAACGACCAGACAGAATCTCCTGTGGCGGTTTACATTGATGACACCTATGTCGCAATGGCCCAGGGACAACGGTTTGCCATGTACGATCTGGACCGGGTAGAAGTATTGAAGGGACCCCAGGGTACACTCTTCGGCCGCAATGCCACCGGCGGCCTGGTACACTTTGTTTCACGACGCCCCACCGAAGAGTTGGACGGATTCATGAAGGCGGAATACGGTGACTACGACCGTATCAAACTGGAAGGTGCGGTCGGTGGCCCCATAACTGACGGTATATCCGGACGCTTATCCGGATACTACCACGAACAGGATGGCTATCTGGATAACTCCTACGACCCGGCCAATCCACAATCGTTCCTGCCGTCGGAACTGGCCTTAAGCCAGGGTACCGGTGACGATTTTGGCGGTGAGGAAAATAGCGCTGTTCGCGCCCAACTATTATTTGACCTGGGGGACACCGCCAGCCTCTGGCTATCTGCTAACTGGGCGGACTCCACCCTGGCCACATCGCCCTACCAGAGCGAGGCAACCGCTCCCGTACTGGATGCCCAGGGGCGCCAGCGCAACGCAATCTTTCAGCCAAAAGACTCTACCGCCCAGGGTTTTGCCTTTGAGACTGGAGCTCCCATCGAGACAGGAATTTTTGGTCCTTTTCCACGGCCCATTCCCGGTAGCGACGCCACCGGATATATCGACAGGGACGGCAACGGTCTTGATTATACGGAAGGTGACTTTTCCTTCGACGACCTCAACACCATGGAAACAGTCGGACTCTCCGCCAAATTTGACTGGCAAATCGGCGACATGGACTTTGTCTCTATTACCGATTACAAAGATTTTGAAAAGTTCATGGGCATGGATGTCGATTCCGCACCCATGAATCAACTGTCTGTATGGTTTGATGCCAACGTCGACCAGTTCAGCCAGGAATTTCGACTCAGTGGCAGCACCGACACCCTGCATTGGGTAGGCGGTCTCTACTACCTCGACGTTAACTACGACAATAACATTGGTTTCAAAGTACTGGACAACGGGCAATTTCTTTTGCCCCCGGGGACACTGCCGGCGGACTACCCGGCCCACGTCGAGCAGGAGACCGAAAACATTTCTGTCTTTGGCCAGTTCGATATGGACCTGAGCGACAAGCTGACCCTGACTATGGGCCTGCGCGTGATGCAAGAGGACAAAGACTACTTCTACGACCTGCAGGTACGGGGACTGACAAGTGCCAAGGATTACGCCAACGGCCCCTTGTTTGGCACCTTCTCAGACGTTGTCGGCCTGCCGGTTTCGACAAAGTTCAAGGATGACACTAGTGATTCCCTGTGGACAGGCAAGATCCAGTTGGACTACAGACCATCCGATGATGTACTGCTTTATGCTGGCATTAATCGCGGTGTAAAGGCAGGCGGTTTCAACGCCCCAATTGATTTTGGTGGCGCCCAACTCACACCAGGTGGATACAGTTACGACTACGATGAAGAAATACTGCTGTCCTACGAGGTAGGTTTCAAGTCGACCATGATGAACGGCATGATGCGCCTTAATGGTTCCCTGTACTACTACGATTACCAGGATTACCAGGGCTTCGTCTTCGCTGGGGTCTCTGGCAATGTGGTCAACTATGACAGCACAGTAGTGGGCGGCGAAATCGAGCTGATTACTTCCCCGATAGATGGGCTTGATATTATTCTTGCGGGCTCCTACATCGACGCCGAGGTGGAGGACGTGGAAGTAGCTCCGGGTATCTTCGAGAACACAGAGCCCAGTTATGTACCACCACTACAGCTAAGTGGACTGGTCCGCTATGCATGGCCCATGGGCGACGCCGAGATGGCAGTACAAGCCGACGCCAGCTACAGTGACAATGCCTTCTATACACTGCGCAACTACGACTCCCACGAAATGGATGATTACACCCTGGTCAATGCCCGTATCAGCTACGCTACAGGAGGAGACAACAACTGGGAATTTGCCGCTTTTGTCAATAACCTCACAGATGAAGAAAACGAGGTTATGGGCTTCGATATCTCATTGTTTTGTGGCTGCAGTGAAATCGCTGTGGGAGAGCCTCGCTGGTGGGGTCTATCCGCGCGCAAGAACTTTTAGGACCTCATAGGGGATTGTCAGGGCCCTGTCAGGAGACTGTCGGGGCTTTTTGATTTTCGGACGTAGCAGAATCGCTGCCGCGCGGTAGTTGGAGCAAAACGCATATCCTGTTGACTAACAATGCACTTCACTTGGACTCCCACTGTACAACTCGACATATTTGGTATATACATTAAACCGTAAATTAAACGTAATATCGCATTATAAAAAAATAGCCTGAAAGACCATCCCCATTATAACGAGGGCAAGTAATGGCAACTGCAAAATCCAAGGGACAACCCACCGCAAATTCACTCAAGAGTGGTCGCTGGGTCGCCTCAAGCTGTAAGATGTGCCTACATTCCTGTGGCAACCTGATACACGTCACCGATGATGGCATCATCAACAAAATTGAGGGCAACCCCACCAACCCCTCCAATAATGGCAAGCTCTGCCCCAAGGGTAACGCGGCCATTATGCGCCACTATGACCCAGCCCGTTTCAAGCAACCCATGCGCCGTACCAACCCCGAGAAGGGAACTGGCGTAGACCCCATGTGGGAACCCATCAGCTGGGACGAAGCGCTGGATATCACCGCGAAAGAGATCAAGAAGTCTATGGACGAGGATCCCCGCAAGATCCTGCCCTCCATTGAAGACTTCCAAAAGTTCAATATCTGGGCCTGGCCGCTGTCCTTTGGCAATTTTAACTTCTACCAGTCCGGTGGCACCATGTGCGGCGGCGCCTACCACCCCATCAATGGCTTTATCCACTCTGCTTTTGGTTGCGCCAACGATGCCAAGTATTGCAACTACTGGATCAACAACGGCACCGGGGATGGTTTCTCCTCGCACCTGCATGCTGCAGCCCAGGCCAACTGGGTAGCCAAGGCACGAACAGAGCGCAATATGCGTGTGGTGTCAATTGAACCCAGGCTGTCCATCGGCTCCGCCAAAGCTGAGGAGTGGATTCCCATTCGCCCCGCCACCGACCGTCACTTTGCCATGGGTATGTCCCACGTAATGATTAAAGAGGGTTTATGCGATTACAAATTCCTCAAGCGTGACACCAATTCACCCTACCTGGTCGGGGAAGACGGCCTGTTTATACGCGATGAAAATCGTCAGTGCTATATCTGGGATGCCCAGAACGACTGTGCCAAGTTATGGAACGACAAGAGCATTGGCAAGATCGCCCTGGAAGGTAATTACGAAATCGACGGCAAAGCCTGCAGACCGGCATTCCAGGTGTACAAGGACATCCTGGAAGAATGTACCCCGGAGGCCATGTCTGAAATTACCACGGTACCCGCCGAAACTATCAGCCGCATAGCGCGGGAGTTTGCTGAGGCGGCCCAGGTCGGGGCCACCATGAAACTTGAAGACGGGCGCACGGTGCCCTTTCGGCCCGCTGGTTACAACTATTACCGCGGTGCCCAGGGTCACAAACACGGCGCCCAGACCAACCATGCATTCAAACTGGTCAATATGCTGATGGGCAATATTGACGCACCCGGCGGTCACATGGGTGTGGTGTTGGACACCAAGGAAGTGGACATCAACCACTGCGTACCCGGTGAGAGCGGCATGCTCACACCTAATCCGCACCAGTTAGGTCCCACACCACCTTTCGCCTATCCTCCCAACACCTACCATTTGATGGATTATTTCCCCCTGGGTGTCAATCCACCACATTTCAACTTGCTGGTTCACGATGACCCGGCACACTTTGGTGTCGAATTCACCCCGGATGTCATAGTGAACTGTCACTCCAACCCGGTCTGGGCGATGCAGGGGCCACGCACCAAGTGGTTCGATTTCCTGCGCAGCATGCGTTTTATCGTCTGCGTGGACTTAATACCCACCGAGATGACGGATTGGGCTGACATTATCCTGCCCTCCAGTGATGTACTGGAAACCTGGAACTGCACCATGATTGAACCTCCCCACACCGAGGGGCAGAGTTTTCGGCAGCCGGCAGTGCCACCGCTGCACGACACCAAAAGTGAAGAGGATATCTTTTACGAAATATCCGAGCGCATGGGCATTCTCGAGGCCTACAACAATGTCGTTAACCTGACACTGGGTTTCGAGGGACATCCGGAGCTGATGCTGGAGCTGGATAAAAAATATACCGACAAGGAAATAGCCGAGCGCAAGGGAAAACTGTGGAACGGCGAGGACATCGACTGGTATATGGAGCGTGGCCACTCGGTAACAGAAAAACGGCTGGACAAATGGTACCGTCCCTGGGAGGGCAGCCGGCTGCACTTCTATATCGAGGATATGCTGGTTGAACGCGACAAGTTAAAACAGAATATGGAAGATGCCAATGTGCCGTTCAGGGATGAGTGGGAATGGGATGATTACCAGGCCCTGCCCTCAACCACACTGGACCCGGTACATGAGGAGCCACCGGAGTACAACCTGTACGCGATTACTTTCAAGGACATCCAGATCAATTTCGGCGAGAGCCTCAGCAACCCCTGGCTCAAGGACATTGTCTATCGCGACCCGGTCCACACCGGCTTACTGCTAAACCCTAAAACCGCCGCCGCCGAGGGGCTGGAACAGGGCAGTATCGTCTTTGTTGAATCTCCCTATGGCCATGTCTACGGACGCATTAATGTCTCAGAGGGGATGCACCCGGAAACGCTGGGAATATCCAACGCACTGTCCCGAATGAAATCCAAGGACAGTGGCGTATTACCCGCTGGTGGTCATTTCAATGACATGCTGCCCTACGATCTACGCAATACCGATGCAGCCACCGGCCAGCCAGAAACTGTATGCAAGGTAAAGATAACCAAACTCGATGACTGGCCAGAGTTCCTCAAAGACGGCCACACAGTGTATGACCTGATCGCTAAAAACGAGCAGGCCAAGGGTAAGGGGGGGCAGCACTGATGGCTAGAATGGGAATGGTCTTCGACCTTAAAGCTTGCATAGGCTGCAATGCCTGTGTCATTGCCTGTAAGCAGGAAAATTCCCTGCCCGATGGCGTTTTCTTTACCAAGACCCTGAGTGAGGAATACGGTGTATTCCCCATGGCTAACCGGGTATTCATCCCGACCATCTGCAATCATTGCGAGGATGCGCCCTGCGAAAAGGTCTGCCCTACCGGTGCAACCTACACCCGCGACGACGGCATCGTCATGGTAGACGATGACAAATGCATCGGCTGTTCATCCTGCTCAGTCGCCTGCCCTTATGATCAACGCACCCAAATGGATGCGGATAACTTCCTAAAGGGTCTTTTTGGCAAGGGAGACATTACGCCCTTCGAAGAAGATGGCTATGGCCGTTATACACCGGGAACGGTTACCAAGTGCGACTTTTGTAGCCAACGAGTGGATGTTGGTCTTGATCCGGCTTGTGTCGTGACCTGCCCCACCAATGCCCGGATATTTGGTGACCTGGATGACGAGCAAAGCGCACCGAGCAAAATGATTCGCGAGCGCCACGGTCGCCCACCGCTGCCGGAAAAAAACACCAAACCAAAAGTATTCTACGTCAACTGACAGTTAAAAATAACGGAGGCCAGCAAACATGGCAATCGAAGATAAAGTATTCAGCGGTGATACCCTGCGCTCGGGTTACCGCTTCCAGCGTCACTGGGACAACTCCATGGCCTACGCCTTCATTTTCGCCGAACTGGGTGCGGGCATATATTTCATATCACTGCTGATGAATTCCCTGACCGGAATGATAGTGGGCCTGGTATTAGTCTCCACCGGTAAACCTTATTTCCACCTGGCCCACATGGGAGTGCCCAGCAGATCATGGCGTGCCATGTTGCGCCCGGACCGATCCTGGATTAGCCGTGGCTTACTGGGCCTGGGCGCCATGATTGGCACCGGCTTTTTGTATGTGATAGGACTCGCCTTCGGAGAACAATTTGGCATTGCAGCGGATTCTGGTCTACTGGGTTTATTGAAAGTGGCTTCGGCGACCTTCGCCCTGGTGGTGATGTGTTACCAGGGCTTTGCCATGTCGCATTCAACTGCAATCGGGATTTGGAACTCAGCGATCATCCCCATGGCCAGCCTGCTTTACTCGCTGTCGCTGGGCGTTGCCGGAGCTCTGGTATTATTGCCTGCAGCGCAAACGGGCGGCCTGGCCGACACTCAGCTGCTGTTACTACTGGGCCTTGCGGTAATGCATGTGATGCTACTTCACGGGGGCTGGCACGGTAGCCCGGGAGCGCGCACTTCTGTCGAGTTACTACTACAAACTTCTTATTCAAAATGGTTCTGGGGCATGGTCATCGCCACCGGTATTATTGTGCCCGCGCTGATTACGTGGGCTGCCCCGGGCAACGCCCTACTGGCGATAATCTCAGGACTTGCTATGCTGTCAGGCTTCTGTACCTGGCGGATACTGATTTTCAAGATTGGCGTGTACGAACCTATTCTCAGTATGAATCCATTTCACTCCGCCCACTAACCGCAACACGGTGGAGGCACGAGCAATGAAACGGGGTGTGGTCAATGTAGAGGCCTTGTTTAGCGCCGATTCCAAAAGTGCTTCAGAGGCCTCATGGTGCCAGGTGGTCGAGGAGGATGTCCTCACCCTGGATGTAGAGGGCGTCGGTCACTACACCCTGATGTGGACCCCCACTGTCGCCAACACAACTGCCCAGGGTTACACCCTGGAAGATGGCCTGCTGGGTGAGGGTGAACAACCCGAGGGGCTGGCCCTGGCCATGGGCTTTGCCCTGTCCGAGGGCCTGATTACCAGCCTTTCAGATATCAAATGCCTGTCAGTGTGCCCGGACGACCCCAAGGTCGTGCAGGTTCAGCTACATCACCCGGAAACGGTGAAAATTGGCCGAAAGAATGTGGTTATAAACAGCTCCTGCGGCATCTGTGGGCCGCGGGAAATCCTGGAAGACAATGCCCTGCTATTGCCCGTTGTCGACGACAGCCTCCGTCTGCAACGACAACTGTTTGTGCCCCTGATGGAGCAGATGCGCGCGGGCCAGCATATTTTTGAGCAGACCGGCGGTTCACATGCCGCAGCGATTTTCGATGATACCGGTAAAGTGCTGGCGGTCGCCGAGGATCTTGGACGCCACAACGCTTTGGACAAAGCCATCGGCATGGTTTTATTGCAACGTGGCAATGTCAATAATTGTGGTGTTGTGCTGTCCAGTCGCCTCAGCCTGGAGATGGTACTCAAAGCCGTACGCACTGGCCTGCAGATTATGCTGGCCGTCAGCGCCCCAACCTCCCTCGCCATTCAAGTGGCCGACAAATTCGGCGTCACGCTGTGCGGCTTTGTCCGCGAGCAGCGTGCCACTGTCTACACACATCCACAGAGGGTGACTGGCGCCGACCGGGGTTAACACCCCAGGGCCCCGCGTATGGAAGCGGGAACGGCTCTGGTTTTACGGCCTATATTGAGTATTTCGCCCTGTTCGTCTTCCAGGATTATTATCAAACTGGCTCAGCCTCAATATTCTCACCGGCAAACATGTCCAACCGACAATCGAGTTTGTGGATTATGCGGAGCAGATTCCGGTATTCCACCGCACTGAGAGCATCGAGTAATTCACCTTCCCAGGCCAGCGCCTCGGGGGCTATATTGTTGTATATCTTCCTGCCCTTTTTACTCAGTGACAGCCAGGTTACCCGGTTATCGGCGGCATCTTTTCTTTTTGACAGGTAGCCCTTGCTATTCAGCAATTTCACCGCACGCGATACCTTGGACTTGTCCATGAAGGTGAGCCTGGCCAGTTCCCGCGAGTTTTCACGTCCGCTCTCTGCCAGCCGGGCCAGGATGCGCCACTCCGGGGTAGTAAGGTCGAAATTTTCCTCATAAATCACGGCACAGGTACCGCTGATGCGCTTTGCCAGATTGGCCATCAGGTAGGGAATGAATTGATTCAGCAGCAGGGAGTTTTCGCAATCACCAGTCATTTTGTTTACCTCGTTATCGGGCCTTTCAGGCAGGGCTCACTCAAAAGCACATAAACTCTCATTCGAGAACATTATGATCTATTTGACAGTTGACAGGAAGCCATGGACATTAGTTTTATATGAGACTAATATCAGGATTTCATCGATACAGAATAATTAACAGTAGAGGCCCGCTGAATGCTCAACACCTATTCTTTCCCAGAATTTGACTATGTGCAGTCTGAAGAGCAAAAAAATGGCGTGCCTGCCCGCTACCCCATGGTAATTATCGGAGCCGGACCCATTGGACTGATTGCTGCACTTGATTGCGCCAGCCGCGGTATTCCCGTGGTGGTGATCGACGATAACAACACCGTAAGCGTCGGCTCGCGCGCGGTGTGCTATGCCAAGCGCCCCCTGGAAATATGGGA
>JADFVW010000341.1 GCA_015222725.1 Pseudomonadota bacterium
GCTACTCACACTGCTTGCTCTTTTGCTGCTGCTGCCCGGGGATTTCGAAGTTGCAGGCCACTCCCTTGACCGGCTTGGCATTCGCTATCGGCCCAGGGCATGGGCCGGCATTGCCCAGAACTTCTGGGTGCACGACAGTTGGCACCTGCTTGGATGCCTGCTGCTGTGCCTGCTCCCCATGGGTTTGATGGTGGCTCGAACGCAAGTCCGTCGCTACCTGGGAATCACCGCCGCCCTGGCAAGTGCGGTGGGGCTGTTTCTGGCCCTGTTTCTGTTTACCGGCTATGCGACGGGTGCCGTGCGCTTTACCGCGGTGGGCCGGATCAGCATGCAACTCGTGCCCAGCCTGCTCTTTCTGGCGGCCTTGCTTTGTAATGATGTTTTAACGCGCGACCGAGTCAAAGCGACTCTACAGCATCCAGCACCGGCTCCCAACTAAACTGTTGCACATGTTCGGCGATGACCGCTTCCACAGCGGCCCTGCCACGGCGCTTGAAATCGCTGGCGTCGCGGTTACTCTGGCCCGGGTAGAACCACTCCCGATACTGCCTGCTGGTCCAACTCCATCTCGCGAATCTTTTCCAATGCTATTTCGGTGAGTTGGCGATTCTGGGATATCAGGTCTGACAGCAGGCCAGTAATGAAGACCATAAAGCCCATGGTCATCAGCACGCCACCCAGAATAAGGGATTGTATGTTCCCGGCCCCGGCCCCGGAAAAATAGGAAATCAGAAACCTGAAAATCGGAATAGCGCCCGCCACTGATAACACTAAACCCAGGTAGAGGAAAAAGCGCATCGGACGGTACATGGCGTACATGCGGAGCATACTCACCAACTGCCGGGATACAAACTGCGGGATACTGGCAAACAACCTGGATTCACGGGTTTTCGGGTTGGTGCGGACCGGTACACTCACCACATGCATTTGCTTGTTACCGGCCTGAATGAGCATTTCCACGGTATAACTGAACTTAGACAATATGTTCAGCCGGATCGCTGACTTTCGCGATATCGCCCGAAAGCCCGATACAGCGTCGGGCAGATCGGTGCCGGACAAAGAGCGCACCACATAGCTGCCCAGCCACTGCAGGCACTTTTTGGTAAAACCAAACTCGGTATTGCTCGCTGTTTGCCTGTCACCAACGACGATATCCGCCTCCCCTGCAAGAATGGGCGCAATCAACCTGGGGATGTCGTCACCACAATACTGGCCATCGCCATCGGTATTAACGATGATATCTGCGCCCAGTTTGAGTGCCGCATCCAGCCCGGTGCGAAACGCTCTGCCCAGGCCCTGGTTGCGGGTATGGCGCAGCACATGATGCACTCCCAGCTCTCGCGCGACCTCGGCAGTTTTATCGCTACTGCCGTCATCGATGACCAGTATCTCGATACTGTCAACCCCCGCAATGTGACGCGGCAGCTCCGCCAGGGTGGCCGGCAATGTCTGTTCCTCGTCGAGACAGGGAATTTGTATTATGAGTTTCAATCATGCCTCCGGCAGTTAAAAATCTGCTCTGTTAGGGCTCAAAACAATACGGTATCTGCTCAGTATTTACCGGCAGCCCCCAGTGATCCGGGGACTCGTATTTATAGGCTTCATCGACCAGGTTGACCAACACAGCAAGTTCATCACCAATATTACATACCCCATGCCATATGCCGGGAGGTACAACCACCAGTGCCGGACGCTCCGTTCCCATACGAAATTCATTGATTAGACCATGGGTTGGAGAACCTTCCCGGGCATCGTACAGCACCAGCAAAATACGACCACTACTGGCGAAGAATCGATCTGTCGTTTGCTGGTGTACATGCCAGGCCTCAATCGCACCGGGGTTTAACACAACCTGGAAAACCTGGTCTACCCCGCCCTGGTCGAGATGCCAATCCCTTCGGTAAATTTCAGTGAGATAGCCATTTTGCTTGATAACACTGCGCATTTCCTTCACTTCAACACCGTCTATGGACTCGCGCAGCACAGACCAGTCAGAGGTAACAGATTGCCCCCGTTTAATCGCGCCATCCAGTAGCGCTTTCCCACTATCCCCCTTGTTACAATTCGACACCTTTTCCCCTCCAGTCAACTAACACCACGGACCTTGTGCAGCCTTGCAATAAACCCACCCTTGCCTGGATGACGGATAAAATTCTTGACCGCTTCCGGGTGTAATCCTGCCAAAAGGAACAAGCGACGCAGCGCATTGATGATACCCCATTTGAACAATATTCGAGCAGAATAGCGTTTCAGCCACTGCTCGGAGTGTTCGACCACGGCATTTGTCAATGCGCGTTGCCGAAATTCAAGCACATTCGCGGATGCCAGGAAATATCGTTCGTTGACATCGCATTCCCTGTTTGAGTAGACATTCTGCCTGATACCGGAGGGCACCGCGGCAACACTCAAAACAGCTACCAATTCCATTTTCTTACCCAACTTCCAAGCCCTGAAGCACCAGTCCCGGGAAGGTATGTTATAGAGTTGTCGAGCTGGCCGCCATGGCCCGACA
>JADFVW010000342.1 GCA_015222725.1 Pseudomonadota bacterium
ACATGGAAGGGCCCCATCAGCGCGGCCAGTAGGGCGATGGAAACAATGTAAAGCGCCAGCCCGATAAAGGTTTCAAAAGGGTGCACATAGAGCGCATCGACAAAGGTGGGCGAGCGCGCCTGGTGGTGTACTGCGTGTATTTTGCGCATGGGCCCATTGCCGTGAAACCAAAAGCGGTGAGCGCAGTAGTAAAAGAAATCGTAGAACATCAGGATAATGACCACATCCAGCAGAATTTTCCAGGCAGGGGTGGAGGCCATTGTTATGCAGAAGGGCAGCACGACAATAAAGAACGTCAGATTGCAGGCCAGGCCAACATTCCTGCTGGACTTAATCATGGGCCTGTACTTCGCCTGGGCGAGCTTCTTTTTGTCTTCCTCCCTGTTGATTTTCTTCATGCGGGCCAGGGCGGGTACCTTAAAGGCCAGAAACTTGCCAACTTTGATGAGGGCTATCACGCCCAGCAGTGCGAGCAGGGCGGAGAGCCCGTCGTAATTTTCCAGTAGGGCGGTGAAGTTCATTACCCAGCTTGCTCCAGTAACTTGCAGTAGTGAGCGTACGGCGGGCTTTAGTGCCCGGCGTTCTCCCCCCAGATTTCTTTTAGGCGTTGGTCGCGTCCACAGTTCCAGCGGTAGTATTTATAGCGCACCGGGTTCTTCAGGTAATAGTCCTGGTGGCCCTCTTCAACGGGCCAGAAGGCGGAGGCGTCAAGAATTTCCGTGTATACCGTCTCTTCGGGAAACTGTGTGCTGACAGCATCTCGGCCTTCAGTGGCAAGCTCCCGCTCAGCGCTGTTAGCGGGAAAAACAGCTGTGCGGTAGCTGGGGCCCTTGTCGCAAAACTGGCCCTTGTTGTCGAAGGGGTCGATGCTGCGCCAGAAGATAGTCAGTAAGTCCTGGTAGCTGATGACAGTGGGGTCATAAGTTACTTTTATCGCCTCATAGTGCCCCTTGTGATTGCCTTTGTAACTGGGGTTTTCCGATTCGCCGCCGCTAAAACCCGACACCACATCACTCACACCTTCCAAGTCCTGGTATTCATACTCCATGCACCAGAAGCAACCCCCGGCAAATATTGCCTCGGCTGATTCGGCAAGGGCCAGCATCGGGACGTTCATCAGTAGCACAAGGCAGATTAATTTCTTTAACATGGGGTAAACTCCGTTTGCATTGTTACAGGCATAGACCGCAGTGGAAATCCATTAGTTCCACTCCATCTTATAGCTTGGCAATAATGTCGCCATAGCGGTCTATCATCGGCATGACCTGATCGGGTTTGTCCCACATGTCTACGGCCACGCCTATATTAACCCGCACAACGCCCATGTCCTGGTATTGCCTGATCATATCCAGGTCGGGGCTGAGCATGGCCTGCACCGTCACCGGAACACTGTCGGGATCGCGGCCGTTATCGATAACCATTTGCCGGAAAGCAGCCAGTTGCGCTCGGGGCTCCGGCAGGCCGATATCCGCCGGTATCCAACCATCTGACCAGGCTGCGGCGTGCTTGATGCCCAGGGGTCCCATGGCGCCATACACTATCGGGGGTCCTCCATCTTGTAACGGTTTGGGGTCACACCACACGGGGTCGAAGTCGATGAAGTCGCCGTGGTACTCGGGTTCGTCCTCGCTCCAGAGTGTTTTCAGGGCCGCCACGGTTTCACGCATGACCGCGTAGCGTTTGTTCCAGGGGTGCGGATTGGCATTGCTGAATTCCTCTTCATTCCAGCCTACACCCGTGCCGATGATTACCCGGCCGTTGGACAGGCGGTCCAGGGTGGCGATGGTAATCGCCTGGGAAAAAAGTTCGCGCTCCATAACCAGCGCAATGCCGGTTCCCAGCTTCAGCTTGGTGGTGACGGCAGCAGCGGCCATTAACGACACATAGGGATCGGCCATACAGCGATAGGGCGCGGGCATTTCGCCGCCGCCGGGGTAGGGTGTCTTCTGGGCGCTGGGAATATGGCTATGCTCACCGTACCACAGGGATTCAAAGCCCCGCTCCTCCAGGGCTCTGGCCAGCACAGCCGGCTCCGGATCCTGCGGCGTATTCATCGAACTAAAACCAATATGCATTATTCTATTTCCCCTTCAATTCAACAAAGAACAGTCTTGTAGGCTTAGCGGGCATCGGCCATATCCAATGCTTCGCGCAGCTCTCGCTTGACAAACTTTCCGTTGGCATTGCGCGGCAGGGGCTGGGCTACAATCCAGATATAACGCGGTATCTTATAGGGTGAGAGCAGCGTACGGCAGTGCTCCCGCAATTGCTCGGTAGTGGCTTCTGCGCCGTCTTTAAGGTGAATAGCCGCGCCCACTTCCTCGCCCAGGCGATCATCCGGTACGGCAAACACCACGCACTCAGAGACTGCTTCATGGGAGAACAGGGCGTTTTCCACTTCCGAGCAGTACACGTTCTCGCCGCCGCGCAATACCATGTCCTTCAGCCTATCCACCAGGAATATAAAGCCGTCCTCGTCGATGTAGGCCACATCGCCGGTCTCCAGCCAGCCATCGACAATGGCCTCCGGTCGGTTCAGGTAACCCTTGATGACCGGCGCCCCGCGCACCAGCAGTTCGCCGCGCTCTCCCGTTGGCAGGGTGTTGCCGTTGGCGTCGACCACTTTTGCCTCGAAGGTCGGCATGGCCCGGCCCACACTGGCGGGTTTGTCGACAAAAAAGTCGGCGGAAACTGCTGCGATGATGCCACAGGTTTCTGTCATACCGTATCCGGTGCTGGCCCGTGCGTTTTCCGTGCCTTCTTCCAGCTTGGCCACCAGGTCGGGTTGCAGGGCGGCTCCGCCGCCACCAATAGACGTCAGGCTGCTGGTATCACGTGTGGAAAAGTCCGGGTGCAGTAGCATTTCCCGGGACATCATTGGCACAGCACTGAAACTGGTGACCTGCTCTTCCTCGATAATGCGCAGAGCTTCCGCCGCGTCCCATTTGTACATGTGCACCAGCTTTCCGCCCACCATGGTAGTCAGCTGTGCCACACAGTTATTGGCGGTCACGTGAAACAGAGGCGTCGCTACTAACGCGCACAATTGCTCTTCTGGATTGGGGATAGGTGGTTCTTCATCTTTACTGCGGGCGAGGGCGATCGGTTGCACGCTGTTGATAAAGGCCAGGTTCATTACATTGGCTACGCAGCCCCGATGCGTAAGTTGCGCGCCCTTGGGCTTTCCGGTTGTACCAGAGGTGTAGAAAATGCAGGCATCGCTGTCGGAGTCTATGGCGACCTCGGGCAATTCTCCTGCTGTGTTTATGATGTCCTGCCAGGCGAAGACGTCCGCTGGCGTTTCTTCTTGCAGCCTGACTCCCACTACCACCATTTCCGGAAAGTCCTGTTGAATTTCCCGAAAACGTTCAAGTCGCTCGCGATCGCATATCAGAACCTTGGGCTTGGAATCCGACAGGGCATAGTGCATTTCCTTTGGTATCCACCAGGCATTCATCCCTACAATAACTGCTCCCATTGAGGTGATGGCCCAGTAGGCCAGCATCCACTCGGGGTAGTTGCGCATGGCGATGGCAACACGGTCACCGGGTTGTACGCCCTGCTTCTGCAACCAGCTTGCCAGAGAGGCGGTGTATTGCTGTGCTTGGGCATAGCTGGTGCGCTCCTGTAGATAAACCAGGTATTCGCGCTCGCCATGCTGGGCCGTGCTTAACCAAAATTCCCGCAGTGACGGGGGGGCGTGAACAAAGTTTCGGGTGGGTGCTCCGCCCACGTCAATGGTATTAACCTCGAACATTTGCCCGGGGCTGATATACTCATTCCAGACTGTATTAAGTGCTTCGTACACGCGCATACCTCACATTATTCTTGTGTCGATCGGCTTGTTTTTGGCAAGATCACTTTTGCGGTTGAGCTGGCTGTCGCTGTTAACTCTCCCTGCTCGTTATATAGCCTTCCCTCCAGAAAAACAATAGATTTCCCGGCGCGGATTATTTCACCCCTGGCGGTGAAAGAACCCGCCAGTGACGCGGCCAGATAACTGACCTTAAGCTCCAGTGTGGGCAGGGCTACAACATTGTCGATATTACTAAAGACGGCATGCGACATCGTAGCGTCCAGCATGGCGGCCACGAAGCCTCCCTGAACTACATTGCCACTGTGGCAGAAGTCGAGGGGGATTGTGAAGCTCATCACCGCAGATTTCTCTTCCCGGTTCATTTCTTTAACCGACGCATTTAAAGCGTACAGACAGGCGGGGCGGTGTGCATTGAGCCTGTCCAGAATATCTTGATCTGTCATATTTTATCTTTGATTTACAAATTGAGGCTGCGAGCCTACCACTACAATTTCCGCTATACTAGCGGCCCTCGCAGAGATTTTTTCAGGTCAGCTCAACATGTCAGACAGCAAGCTCATTCCCTCCGTACAAATTGGCAGTGGCGAGAAATTCGTCAATGAGAAGGGTGTGCGAGCGATAAAAGACGGCATCAAGGCCAGCCAGCAAGACGCCACGCGCATGCCCAAGCCAAAGTGGCTGCGGGTGAAGGTGCAGGGCGGGGAAATCTACGACAAAACCAAGTCCATCGTGCACGAGCACAATCTCGCCACCGTGTGTGAGGAGGCCAAGTGCCCCAATCTGAGCGAGTGCTGGAGTGCCGGAACAGCCACCATCATGCTAATGGGCGATGTTTGCACCCGCGCCTGCCGGTTCTGCTCCGTCAATACCGGCAATCCCAAGGGCCTGCTGGATACGCAGGAACCCGAACAAACCGCTAAATCAGTGCAGTTAATGGGCCTGAAGTACCTGGTTCTGACATCGGTCAACCGTGATGATCTGGACGACGGCGGTGCTGGCCACTATGCAGCCTGTGTCAAACGCGTGATAGAGATGAACCCCGATTGTGCCGTGGAAGCCTTAACGCCAGATTTCGAAGGTGTGCTGGCCGATGTGGAGGCCGTAGTAGATTCCGGTATCGTGGTATTTGCCCAGAATATCGAGACGGTAAAACGGTTGACTCACCCGGTTCGCGACCCCCGGGCCAGTTATCAGCAGACGCTCGATGTGCTGGCCCACGCCAAGGACTACCGGCCGGAAGTACTGACCAAAACCAGCCTGATGCTGGGGCTGGGTGAGAACGATGAAGAAATTCTGGAATGTATGGACGACTTGCGTGCGGCCAATGTCGATATATTGACCCTGGGCCAGTATCTTCAACCCACGGTTAACCATCTACCCATAGACCGCTACGTCAGCCCCGCAGAATTTGAAAATCTGCGCAAACTGGGCCTTGAAAAAGGCTTTGTAGAGGTGGTTTCCGGTGTGCTGGTTCGATCCAGCTACCGCGCCGAGCAAGTTTTACAGAAAAATAATGTCGGGCTGTCCGGCATATAATTCGCTGTTTATCTTGTCATTGCGGTAGCGTTCCCCTACTTGCCGTGGGCTTTATCGAGGCCCTTGCGGATACCCAGAGCCCAACTGTTGAACATCTGGCGTACGTCCGCGAGGTTACTCACGCTGTTGTTTCTACCCCAGTTGTTGTTAGTAGCGCGGCTGTCTTTCATTAAGGCCAGAATTTCACCATTTTGAGAGTTGGCAAAGACAACGCCGACGCTCATAGCGCCAGCCCCTTCGGTGTAGACAGCGCCGCGGCCAATTGGACGAGACCGAGAATCGTCTTTGGGAGCGCTGGGTGCAATGCCCAACAGCCTGGCCTGTACCTGCAATATACCTTCGCCGGGTTCCGTGACCAGGGTGTAGCCACCCTTTTCCTGCAATTGTTTGCTCATGGCCTCGTAAAACAGCTCTTGTAATTTTAGTTTGTCTTCGTCTGTTAGCTCCCAGACCTGGTTATGCCTATTGATTGAGCTTGAGGTGTTGGGCTGTTTTATTTCGACGTTGTCCACGCCCAGTGGTATCAGCAGTATTTTGTTGAATCTGCCAAAATCAGCGTCTGGCTTCAGATAGGCCATGTCC
>JADFVW010000343.1 GCA_015222725.1 Pseudomonadota bacterium
GTGGAGGTCTCACCGATTGAGCCGGGCATGGCACCCATAAAGGCATCCATCCAGCTCATTTGTTGTTCCAGTGCCGCCATGCCCTCAGAGGCAACCACCGACAGGGGTGTAGCTCCGGTAAAGCCATCGACCGCCACCCAGACCGCATCGCCAGACATTTGTGCCGGATAGGCAAAATACAGGAAAGCCCTGGCGGTCAGTGCCGGGTTAAGGAAATTTTTGCCCGTGCCGCCGAATACTTCTTTACCAATGACAACACCAAAACTGATACCCAGTGCCACCTGCCACAGGGGTATGTCGGGCGGGCATATAAGCGCAAACAGTATCGAGGTAACAAAGAAGCCCTCATTGACTTCGTGACCACGCTTCATCGCGAACAGAATCTCCCAGGAGATACCCACCAGGAAAGTCACCGCGTAAATAGGCACAAAGAACACCGCACCATACCAGAAACAATGCCACAAATTACCGGAGTCGTAGCCGCCGAATGCCTCGATCAAAAATCCGCGCCAGCCCTCTACCTGAGCGCCCGCCGCCAATGCATCATTGGCCTGGAAGCCCAGGTTGTACATGCCGTAGAACATGGCGGGAAATGCTGCCAGCCACACCGTAATCATCACTCGCTTCAGGTCAACGCCATCGCGAACGTGAGCAGTAGATTGAGTGACCGTGGAGGGTGAGTACAAAAAAGTGTCAAAGACTTCGTACAGTGCATACCAGTTCTGGAAGCGCCCACCCTCTTCAAAGTGGTGTTCCATCTTATCCAGGAATTTTCTCAATCCCACAGCTTAACCCTCCTTTTCGATGCGCGTGAGGTTATCCCGCAGGATAGGACCGTACTCATATTTTCCCGGGCAAACATAGGAGCAGAGGGCCAGGTCTTCCTCCTCCAGCTCCAATGCACCCAGGGCCTGGGCCATCTCTGTGTCGCCGACTATAAGGGCGCGCAACAGCTGTGTCGGCAATATGTCCATGGGCATCACTTTCTCGTAGCTGCCCAGGGGCACCATGGCGCGCTCGCTGCCATTGGTATTGGTGGTCATGGCCAGGGGCTTTGTGCCCAGGACGCTACTGATATAGATGCCGAGGTTCGAGTGCTTGTTAAAACCGGGGGATATCCAACCCATAAATTCGCGATGACGTCCCTCCAGCAGAACCGACACCTGGCCGTGATAGCGCCCGAGATAGGCTGTGGCAGAGACCACCTTGCGCCCACCCAGTACCGAGCCGGAGATAATGCGATTGTCGCCCTCTTTAAGACGCCCTGCACACAACTCCTGTAAATCCACACCGAGGCGAGTGCGCAGCAGCGTGGGGTTCTCCACCTGTGGCCCGCCGAGTGCGACGATTCGCTGTGTATAAAGACGCCCGTCGAGAAACAAATGGCCAACGGCGATAACTTCCTGGTAGGAAATAACCCACACTGTTTTCTCGGCGCTGACCCCCTCCAGAAAATGGATATGGGTGCCGGCCAGGCCAGCGGGATGCGGGCCGGAAAATTGCGCCAGCTCAATATTGGCGGCCTGCCCCTGGGGAATGTCTGATCCCGCTGCGGTGCACAGAAAAAGTTTCCCGGTAGTGAGCCTGGCCAGCAGGTTCAAGCCCAACTCAAAGGCATTTTTCTCTGGGGCAATGATAACCGCCGGGTCTGCCGCCAGGGGGTGTGTGTCGATAGCGGTGACAAAAATGGCACTCGCCTCACTGTCGACAGACGGCACCTGACTGAAAGGACGGGTACGCAGGGCTGTCCACTGCCCACTCTCGATCAACTGTGCCCGGATAGCATCACTGTCGAGCTTGTTGGCGGCATCCGCCGGGTAGGACTGGAACTGTTCGGATTCATTGCCATCAATGTCGATAACAACAGATTGCAGCACGCGCTTGGCACCGCGGTTTATCGCCGAGACAGTGCCACTGGCAGGTGAGGTAAAGCGTACACCCTCGTTCTTCTTGTCGCTGAAGAGCAGTTGCCCCTCCACAACCCTGTCGCCTTCACGAACAGCCATGGTGGGCTTCATCCCCAGATAGTCAAACCCTACCAGCGCCACGGCGCGGGCTGCGGGTGCATCCTGGATAACTTGTTGTGGAGCTCCCTGGATGGGGATATCCATACCCTGCTTGATCTTGATCATAGAACCTGCCCGAGAAATTCAAGTCGCGCATTATACGGAAGCACCCCCCTAAAAACCA
>JADFVW010000048.1 GCA_015222725.1 Pseudomonadota bacterium
ACTTCTTTCTTGCCGCGCAGGAAGGCTCTGGCCCCCTCGGTTTCCAGTGGCCACACCATGCCCACCTTGTAAATGTCGATGCCTATCTCCCGGGCTCGCTGTTCATCCACGCCCAGCATCTTGAGCGCTTCCATCAAGTCCAGATGGGCCTTACCGGTGGTGATGATACCCAGACGCGCCTCGGGGATATTATAGATACGCTGGTCAATAGGGTTGGCCCGGGCAAAGGCGCGCACCGCATCCAGTTTTTCCACCATGCGTGCTTCTACCTGGGGGCCAGGCAAGTCGGGCCAGCGGTAGTGCAAACCGAAATCTGGAGCCTGGTAGTCTTTGGGTATCCTGAACTCGGGCAATTCGGTGAGATTGACGGAAGCGGCACTTTCAACCGTCTCTGAAATGGCCTTGAAGCCCACCCAGCAACCGGAAAAACGCGACATGGCGAAGCCGTACAGGCCGTAGTGGACGTACTCCTCTACGGAAGCCGGGTTGAGGGTGGGCATAAAGAATGCCATAAAGGCCACGTCAGATTGGTGCGACATACTGGAGGACACACATCCGTGGTCATCACCGGCAATGACCAACACACCCCCGTGGGGGGAACTGCCATAGGCATTCCCATGTTTTAGCGCGTCCCCGGCGCGATCCACCCCCGGACCCTTGCCATACCAGATGGAAAACACGCCATCTACTTTACGGGCTACGTCGCTCTCGACCTGCTGCGTACCCAGTATCGCAGTTGCAGCCAGATCCTCATTGATAGCGGGCATGAAATCGATGTTGTGCTCGCCCATGAACTGACGGGCCCGCCACAACTCCTGGTCATAACCCCCCAGGGGAGAACCGCGATAACCGGAGATAAAACCCGCTGTATTTAAGCCATTCTGGCGATCCAACTCACGCTGAACTATGGGCAGGCGAACCAGGGCCTGGGTGCCGGTGAGAAATACCCTGCCTTCCTCGCGGATATAGCGGTCCTGGAGCTTGTAGTTATCCAGTAAAGCCCGGCTCTGGAGAAGGTTCATAGTGTCGCCTGTCATTAGCATTATGTTTTTCGCAACTTTACTCTGACTAAACCAAAATATGCTCTCTATTTTTTTGAAATTGGCGCGGTTATAGAAATATTATTTATATAATGCATGCTATTCTGTAATATTCTATCACTCTGACAGAGACTCATTATGAACCGTGTAGACCTTCGTATTCTAAATGCCCTGCAGCGCGATGGACGAATAAGCAACCAGAATCTGGCTGAGAAAGTGGGTATTTCCACCGCCGCCTGCTGGCGCCGGGTCAAAGCCCTGGAAGAAAATGGCGTTATTAAAGGCTATGCGGCATTACTCAGTCGGCCGAAACTGGGGCTGGACCTGTGTGCCTTCGTACACGTCACCCTGGCAAGGCACGTGAGCGAAAACACCACACCTTTCGAGGAGGCGATTATGGCTCGCCCTGAGGTGATGGAGTGTTTCGCCACTACCGGCGATGCAGATTTTATTTTGCGGGTGGTGACAGCAAGCATCGACTCACTGGACAGATTTCTGGCCGATTTCCTGTTTGTCTTACCACAGATTTCCCAGGTGAGGTCGAATATCGCCCTGCGGGAGTTGAAGTTGGAAACCGCTTTGCCGTTGAGGTAATAACAGCTTGAATTCAGAATCAAGCGATACAGCGGTAATAAACCCGGCGGGCCCGCAACAGGTCAAGGAGTAGCAGGGCAAAAAAAGCCAACCACAGTATGCCGGCCACCGGGGCAAGCGACGGAACAAAAAAGACCATAATCAGGCCCAGGTCCGCCACCAGAAGGGTTACAAATTGCCGTTTGATCTTTTTTTCGGGCAGAATTTTTCTCATATTCGGCACATCAATCATCGGCTGCTTGTTGGTCATGCGCCGCTTGTTTTCGTGATTTAAATTCAGCCACACCAAAAAGGCCACAATTTTGTAGAGCATGCCCACAACAATGGCCAATACGCCGCCCAGCAAGAACAGGCACACTGCCAGCAGTTGCAATTTTTCCCTCCAGGCGGGGCCCGCTAACTGAGACAGCCACCAGATAAGAAGAACCAGGAGAAAATTAATGCAGCTCAAGCGCCAGAACGAGCGGTGTGCATCCTTGATCTTGCGCAGGCTGCGGCGCTGCAGGAAAATAGTCTGCAGGGCAAATGTCGCCAGCAGTAATGTCAGCAATACGTCTGTTATAAGTGCCAGCTGTGGCCAGGCCATGATGCTTACCATCGAGCGCACAAGCAATAGCAGTAACACGCCTCCCGGCAAAAGCTG
Source organism: Pseudomonadota bacterium (assembly GCA_015222725.1). Lineage (GTDB taxonomy): Bacteria > Pseudomonadota > Gammaproteobacteria > Pseudomonadales > Halieaceae > JBALVT01. The sequence continues at coordinate 2,278 of JADFVW010000048.1, forward strand.
TCTTATCCATTTTGGATAAGCTGGCGTAATCTGAAACATGGGTACAACCTGCCAGGCGATTCCAAAAATAAGAATGAGAATCCATCCAAGCAAGCCCCAGCTCATATGGATGTTGGTGCCCAGTGGCCGCCATGCAGGCAGCCAGGCTCCCAGCCCCAGGGCCAAATATCCACCCAGTAATACCGTAATAATAAGAGAGACCAGAGCGAAAGACATGCCCGGCACCGAGTGACTTGTAGATTCTGAACCCAGCAGGGCTCTGCCGACTACACTGACGAAGTAGGCCATGGCTATCGACAGAAGTGTGGCCGAAGCGGCGAACAGCAGGGGGTTAAACTGTAGAAATGCCAGCATCAGCAGTAAGACGCCGGGTACCCATAAGCAGAAAGTAAGTAGTGACAGGCGCTTTGGATTGGCCACCGATACGCCGGCGACCACTGGCAGTATTTGCTGTAGTGCACCAAACATAATACTGGCAAAAAACCCCAGCACCAGCCCGTGAGTCATAGCGAGCAGTTCAGGGCTCCAGCGAGAGGCTAATACCGATTCACCACTGTACAGCCAAAGCGACATCGATAGCAGAGCAAAGAGTGGAGCCACCAGAAAAAAACGCAGTGAAACGATAAGTGGCGGAGACTGGTCAAGGGAGAGATCGGGTTGCTCCATTCTTTGATGTCGGGACTCGGTTCCTGCTTGCCACGCAGTTGTTCGCAGCAGTGCCTGGCCGCTGTGCAGGCAGCGGAGTCGGTGGCTGACCATGCAATGAGGTGAAAATCGTCAGGCCCCAGTTGCAGTGTTTGTTCTGTCAGGCCCATGGCCGCCAGCTCAGGGTATAACATCCTGGGGGCCATCCGATGTCGCATGTGAAAAAACTGCCCCGCAGATAATGCCGCCAATGTGGCCATCCCCTGCATCAGTGGATCTGGCGGCTCCATCAATCGGGCATCCAAAAATACTTCAGCATTCATCTAGGCAGCCCGCTTACTCGCTCGTTTTTTTCATTTGATCCAGCAACTGCTCAGATTGATCGACAAGATGTTCGTCGGCCATAGGGTAGAGCATGCCTTCCTCTTTCATATTGTGTTGCTGGATCATAATTAGCAGGGTTTCGGTGTTACCCAGGAAATCTTCTTCGTCCTGGCGCTGCAGGGCGTCCTCAATTTGGGCGAACAAGCCACGCATCTGGTCGTGCTCCTGACGCATCATCGCAGTTGGGCCCTGGGTCATACCGGTAGCTTCCTCAAAGGCTGGAAACAAAATTTCTTCCTCCATTCTTAAATGGTTTGCGGTAGTGGTGAGGAAGGCCTGGGTTTTTTGCTCTGCATCGGACCAGTCACCGCTGTCAACTGCGCTCTCGGCGGCGCTCAGCAGTTCGTCGCATCGGCGGTGGTCGCCGGTTAAATAGTCTTGAATTAAGCTCATCGAAAAAGTCCTTTCCTGATTATATTAAAGTGAATGGTGTCCAGTGAACACAGTGGTGGCTTCTGCCAGTTTGATTTTATCGGCGTTCAGGCGTGCACTCACATAGCGCCCCAGTGCCGTCACCGCCCGCTCACAGGAGCGGAATATACATACGCCGTTATCCATCAACTGTTCGCACATGGGATCATATAGGGATCCACCATCTACAACCCCTATTATGGGTGTGTCCTGTGCCGCCACCAATTGTGGCAACAGTTGCACAATACTGTTTTCGTTATGGATATCGAAGTTGGGTCTGTTGGACTGTGCCAGAGCCCGCACAGCGGGTGACAAGGGGTCCAGGCCGACAATCACTGCGTCCACTTCCGGGTCTTCTGCGAAGGCTGCAGTACACTGCAGGTGTGCTTCATCATCGGCGCCGGGGTTGATGTCGATGGGGTTTC
>JADFVW010000344.1 GCA_015222725.1 Pseudomonadota bacterium
AAACTACAGTGTGGGCGTCAACCTCTGTTTCCAATTACTGGATACCGCCGCTCGAGTGCTGGGCGAGGAATCGGATATTGAAATTTACGAAGCACATCACAGGCACAAGGTAGACGCTCCCTCGGGCACTGCCCTGAGTATGGGTGAGGTGGTTGCCTCTGCCCTGGGTCGCAATTTGTCCGAGGTGGCGCTCTACGGCAGAGAAGGCCACACCGGTGCCCGCAAGCGGGACACCATTGGCTTTGCCACGGTACGCGCTGGCGATATCGTCGGTGATCACACGGTTACCTTCGCGGCCGAGGGCGAGCGGGTGGAAATTACCCACAAGGCCTCCAGTCGCATGTCATTTGCCCGCGGCGCGGTACGCGCAGCGGCCTGGTTGGTTAATCATCCCCCCGGGCTGTTCGATATGCAGGATGTGCTGGGCTTTCGGAGTGCTGCATCATGAGTGATTTTATCGTCAACATCGACGAATCCAATGCGGCGCAACTTCTGATTGAAGAGTCGCATAATCGCCCGGTTATCGTGGATTTCTGGGCGGATTGGTGTGAGCCCTGCAAGGTCTTGATGCCCCTGCTGGAAAAACTTGCCAATGAATACCAGGGTGCCTTTCTGTTGGCCAAAGTGAATGCCGACGAGCAGCAGGGTATAACCCAGCAGTTCGGCGTACGCAACCTGCCCACGGTAATGGTCATCCAGAATGGCCAACCTGTGGACGGCTTTACTGGTGCCCAGAGCGAGGCCCAGGTGCGCGAGGTTTTATCCAAATATCTCCCCAAGCCCTGGGATGCATTGCTGCAAGCTGCAAATGATGCCATGGAGCAGGGCGACTTTGCCGCTGCTCTGCCACCGCTTCGCCAGGCCTGGGATGAATCGGGCAAGCTACATGAGATCACCATCGCCTATGTGCACGCACTCATTGAGTGCAAGCGCCTGGATGAGGCCGAGTCAGTTCTGGGCGATATTCGCATGGCCGACCAGGATGCGGCCTACGAGCAGTTGGTCGCACAGCTGAAAATCAAGCGCGAGGCCGCCAAGTCACCCGAAATCGATGCGCTGGAACAGCAATGGAATGCCGATCCGGATAACCTGGATTTGCGTTGCCAGTTGGCGGTGCAATACACCAGTGATGGCCAGTATAAAGAAGCCATGGAACACCTGGTCGGTGTTTTGACTATCGATAAAGAGCACGCCGACGGAGCGACTAAAAAGACCCTGCTGGATACCATCGCCAGTCTGGGTAAGGGTGACCCCCTGGCCGTTGAATTCCAGCGCAAGCTATACAGCATGCTCTACTAAGCCTGATTTTGGCTGGCCTTACGCGTGGGTTTGGGCGCCACTGTCAATAAATATGTCACTGTCAATCCTTGTCTTGTAGCGCCAGAATCGCTAAGGTACATGCCGCATTAATTAAAAACATACTCAAAAGTCAAATTCCCGTTCCCGAGGTCTGTTTATGGCGTTTGCCCAACGCTTCATTTTCTCTCCATTGCACCTTTTAGTGCCGCTGGCCAGTGTGCTTTTCCTCACCGCTTGTGACAGTGAGGTGGCGGTGCAGAGCGCACCCCAGGCTGGCAGTGCCGAGTTGGAGGCCCATTCAGCAGAGTTCGAGCGCGGCGTGGTACAGGTTACTGACGGCGTCTATGTCGCCATTGGTTATGCCCTGGCGAATACCATCATGATTGAGGGCACGGACGGGGTCATTATTGTCGATACCACCGAATCCATGGCGGCGGCCAGGCAGGTAAAGGCAGAATTTGACAAGATTACCGACAAGCCTGTGAAGGCTATCATCTATACGCACAACCACACGGACCACATATTTGGCGCCAGGGTTTTTGCTCCGAACGGCGATGTGCCGGTCTATGCCCACAAATCCACCTGGGCTCATATCGAACGAATAATGAACGTGCTGCGCCCGGTTATCGGTGTGCGCTCCTACCATATGTTTGGCAGTTACCTGGAGTCCGGTGGTGAACGTGTCGTGAACGACGGCATAGGCCCCGCCCTGGCTCACAGCATTGACGGTGGCACGGATATCTATGGCCTGATTAAACCCACACATACATTTAGCGACGTCATGGAAGTGACTATAGCCGGGCGCCATCTGCAGCTAATTCATAGCCCGGGGGAGACCGATGACCAGATTGTCGTGTGGCTGCCCGATGAGCGCGTGTTGTTGCCCGGGGACAACGTCTACAAGGCGTTCCCCAATTTATATACCATCCGGGGTACCCGCTACAGGGACGTTTTGAAGTGGGCGAGAACGTTAAGTGAAATGCGCGAGCTTGGTGCAGAGTTTCTGGTGCCCAGCCATACTCGACCTGTCACCGGCGCTGAAGAAATTGACGACATACTGGGTGTCTACGGTGACGCTATCCAATATGTGCACGACCAGACAGTGCGCGGCATGAACCAGGGCCTGGATGCTGATGAACTGGCTGAAACCATCCAATTGCCGCCTCATCTGGCATCTCATCCCTGGCTACAACCTTTTTATGGCACCGTGCCGTGGTCAGTACGATCGGTTTACGATGGCTATCTGGGTTGGTTTGATGGCAACAGCACAACGCTTTTCCCCACCGCAAAGAAACAGCGTGCACTGCGCCTGGTGGCCTTGAGTGGCGGGGCAGAGTCGGTACTGGCCGCGGCGCAGGAGAGTCTGGAGGCCGGCGATCCCCAGTGGGCCGCTGAACTTGCCGACCTGTTGTTGCAAGCCGAAGCCGGCACTTCCACGCCGGCAAAACAGTTAAAGGCCCAGGCCTTGCGAAAACTGGCGAGTACAACGCCCAACCCCAATGCCCGCAACTGGTATCTTACGGACGCTCTGGCACTGGAGGGAAAAATAACGATAGATGTATCCGGGGTCAATGCCCAGGTGACGCCCGAGCAGGCTGAGTTTGTCAAAAGCTTCCCCATAGAGGGAATTCTGAACTCCATGGCGGTCAACCTGAACCCGGTGGCGAGTGCCGGTGTAGACCAGAGTGTGGTCTTTGAATTTCCAGATCAGGATAAACGATTTCAGATACATGTTCGCAACCAGGTAGCTGTAGTGCACAAGTTGGCCCGGGGCACAGAGCGGGCGGTAGATGGGGAGATAGTCGTAAGCGTTGACGCCAGCGACTGGGTTGACCTGGTAACCGGACAAAAAGGTTTTCCATTGGCGCTGGCCAATGGCACTATTTCAGTAGAAGGCGGCTTGTCGGACACAGGGGAGCTGTTGAGCTTCCTGCAGTTGTTCCGGGCCGATTAACAAAGAGGTTTTATATGGACACTTCGTTTTCAGAACAGGACATTGCATTTCGCGATGAGGTCAGGGCATTTTTTGCCGCGAGCTATGATGAGGAGCTGCGAAGTCGTGCGGCTAATGTCGACACCTTCAAGGCGGCGGTGGTCGAGTGGCAGAGACGGTTGCACAAGCAGGGCTGGATTGCTCCGGGTTGGCCTGTTGAGCACGGCGGCACTGGCTGGAACTCCACGCAGAAGTTTATTTATGAGAGCGAACGAGCCGCCGCGGGTGTGCGCGATGTCGTACCCTTCGGGCTGACCATGGTGGCGCCGGTCATCTATACCTTCGGCACCGACGAGCAAAAAGAAAAATTTCTGCCCCGCATTCTGGCCACCGATGATTGGTGGTGCCAGGGTTACTCCGAGCCCGGTTCGGGTTCCGATCTGGCATCCCTGAAAACCAAAGCCGAGGTGGATGGCGACGACTACATCATCAACGGTGCCAAGGTGTGGACCACTTACGCACAATATGCAGACTGGATTTTCTGCCTGGTGCGCACCAGTTCAGAGGGGCGCAAACAGCAGGGAATCACATTTTTGTTGATTGATATGAAAACCCCCGGCATTACCGTCAATCCCATTGTTTCCATTGACAACCACCACAGCCTGAACGAAGTCGTGTTCGAGAATGTGCGCGTGCCCATGGCCAATCGTATCGGCGAGCAGGACAAGGGCTGGACCTACGCCAAGGCTCTGCTGGCCCATGAGCGAACAGGCATTGCCGGCGTGGCAGATTCAATTCGCAACCTGGGCGAGGTTCGCCGGTTTGCCGAGCAGGAGGTGAATGGCGGTAAGACCCTGGCGTCCGACCCTATGTTCCAGAGCCGCCTGTCCAATATCGAAATAGAGCTGATGGCGCTGGAATACACCGAACTGCGGGTGCTTGCCACGGTGGCTGCCGGTGGCGCACCGGGGGCAGAGTCCTCCATGTTGAAAATAAAGGGCACCGAAATACAGCAGGCGATACAGTCTTTGCGTATGGAAGTGGCGGCCTACTACCAGGGTGTTTTACCCAATGACTTGGCTGAGGAGCAATTGGGACACAGCTTTGGCAGTGCAGCCCGCCAGTCCTATATGTATGGCAGGGCGGCCACGGTCTATGGCGGTTCCAATGAGATCCAGAAAAACATTATCGCCAAAGCGGTGCTTGGGCTGTAGCGGTTAATAGCAAAGTTGATATAAAGAATTGGCTGGAGAATTAGAGCAATGAATTTCGATTTTACTGAAGAACAAATTATGCTTCGCGATAGCGTAGAGCGGTATATGCGCGAAGATTACGATTTTGAGAAACGGCGTGAAATCGCCGACTCAGAACAGGGTATGAGCGCGGACAACTGGCAAACTTTTGCCGACCTGGGTTGGCTGTCGATTCCTTTTGCCGAAGAACACGGTGGCTTTGGCGGCAGCGCGACCGACACCATGTTGGTGATGGAAGAGTTCGGTAAAGGGCTGTTGATTGAGCCCTATCTCGCAACCGTGTTGCTGTTTGGTGCCGCCTTACAAAAAGGCGGTAACAAAGAGGTGCAGGACACGCTCATCCCGAAAATTATTGATGGCAGCTGTCTCGGCGCGCTGGCCTATCTGGAGCGCCAGAGTCGATTTGAATTGAGTGATGTGCTGACCACCGCCGTTGCCGATTCTGATGGCTACCGATTGAATGGCGAAAAGGTTGTGGTGTTTAATGGCGCTAATGCCGACCAGTTAATCGTCTCCGCACGCACCAGCGGTGAGCAGAGCGACGAGGATGGTATAAGCTTGTTCCTGGTGGCTGCCAGCGCGGCGGGAGTGGAATGTAGCAGTTATAAGATGATGGACGGCCAGCGGGTTGCGAACATTGTATTGAAGGATGTCAGTGTCTCCGCAGACAAGCTGCTCGGCGAGTTAGGCGGCGGGCACGAAATTTTGACTGCCGTTGAAATGGAGGCAAATCTTGCCCTGGCAGCGGAAGCACTGGGTATCATGGGGCAACTAAACGCCAAGACCCTGGAGTACACCAAGACCCGTGAGCAGTTTAGTGTGGCTATTAGCAGCTTTCAGGCTCTGCAACATCGCATGGTCGATACGTTTATGGACTACGAGCAAACCAAGTCCCTGTTGTATAGAGCGGTGTGTGCCATGACCAACGGCGAGGAGGATGCAGCTACGGCCATCCATGCTTTGAAAGTGATGGTAGATCGGGCCGGTACCAGAATTTATGCTGAGGCCATCCAGCTGCACGGTGGGATGGGCTTGACCGACGAATTGGATGTAGGGCATTACGCCAAGCGCTTGATGATGATCATAACCACCTTCGGTAACGGCGATTATCATCAGGCAAAATTCAACGCGATACGTTATAACTAATATTTTAAAGGAGAAGAAAATGAAACTCGGCATTTTAATGGGTTATTCCGGTAAGCAAATCCACATTCCCATGGACATCATCAAGCATGCAGAATCCCTGGGCTATGATTCGGTCTGGACCGCAGAAGCCTACGGCAATGACGCTGTAACCACGGCGACCTGGGTGTTGGCCCAAACAGAAAAAATTCGCGTGGGTACGGCAATTATGCAAATGCCCGCTCGCACACCCGCGATGTGTGCCATGACAGCCATGTCTCTGTCCCAGATGTCGGGCGGGCGTTTTATCGCCGGTCTTGGCGCGTCCGGTCCTCAGGTTATAGAGGGCTGGCACGGCGTACCCTACGGCAAGCCGGTGACGCGCACCAAAGAATATATTCAGATCATGCGCAAAATCATGGAGCGGGAAGGTCCCGTTGAGTTTAATGGTTCCATCTACCAGATGCCGAACAAGGGTGAGGGAACCACAGGCCTGGGCAAGCCACTTAAATCAATTCTGGATGCCGACCCCAACATTCCCATCTACACAGCGTCGATTACACCAGCGGGCCTGCGCTGCGCCGGTGAAGTGGCGGATGGCGTGTTCCCCGTTTGGATGGACCCGAATAAATACAATGTTATTGGCGATCATGTAGAGGCCGGATTTGCCAAGGCTGGCAATGGCAAGAGCCTGGATAACTTTGATATTGCTCCCTTCGTCTCTGTTGCAATGAACGATGATCTGGATGCGGCCTTTGATTCGCTGCGCCCCTGGCTTGCGCTGTACATAGGCGGCATGGGCGCCAAGGGTAAAAACTTCTACCACGATTATGCAACCCGACTCGGCTTTGGTGAGGAGGCTACCCGAATTCAGGATCTCTACCTCGCCGGAGACAAAGCGGAAGCGACAGCGTTAGTCCCCAATGAACTGCTTGATGCCGTGTCGCTCATTGGACCCAAGGAGCGAATCATTGAGCGCCTCGCGCCTTGGAAAGAAGCCGGTAAGCGCGGCCAAGTGGGCACCATGTTAATTGGTGTGCACGACAAGGCCGTGTTGGAACTGCTGGCCCAGGAAATTCTGTAATGGAAGTTGCCGATAAAGTTGTCGTTGTAACCGGTGGCGCCAACGGCATCGGCAAAGCCCTGTGTGAACGATTTCATGCAGAGGGAGCCAGGGTGGTTATCGTCGCAGACCTCGAGGAAGAGAATGCGAAGTCAGTTGCCGACGCGATAGGTGGTGAAGCCTTCGGCGTTGATGTCAGGGATGAGAGCCAGATAGTCGCCATGGTAAAAGATGTAGAACCCCGTCATGGCGCTGTCGACCTGTTTTGCAGTAATGCAGGCATTATCGCTGGAGATGGCGAGCCCTGGTGGGCAACATCCGCCAGTGATGATACCTGGCAGGCCATGTGGGAGATTCACGTTATGGCCCATATTTATGCCGGCAGGGCGTGCCTGCCCGGTATGATTGAGCGCGGTTCGGGTTATTTCCTGAACACTGTCTCCGCGGCCGGCTTGCTGAACCAAATTGGCGATGCCGCCTACTCCACAACCAAGCACGCTGCGCTGGGTTTTGCAGAGTCCCTGGCTATCACCCATCGCGATGACGGTATTAAAGTGTCGGCATTGTGCCCCCAGGCAGTGGCCACTCGAATGATTGGCGACAGCAAAGACGGTGGCAATGCGGGGGTCGACGGTGTGCTTACGCCAGAGCAAGTTGCTGACGAAGTTGTTCAGGGCCTGGCGGCTGAGCAGTTCCTGATTTTGCCGCACAAGGAAGTGGCAGAATATCGGCGCAGGAAGACGGAAGATTACGATCGCTGGCTGGGTGGCATGGCAAAAATGCGTCGTAAGTTTGGTAATCCTCAGTTGTAGCTTTTCTCAGGGTAGGATCTACTGGCACCATGGAAAAACACGAACGTTTCGCGCGCACAATACTGAACGGGTTTGAATCCTACTTTGCCGATTTTCAGAATATTACCCTGGCGGCAAAGCCTCGTTTTGAAAACAGTGATTGGCAGGGCATGCACAGCGCATCTACCCAGCGGATTGACCTCTACAAAAAAAAGACCAATAAGATCTATGAATACGTCGAGTTGATTGCGGGTGATCAGCTGCGTGATTTCAAATTCTGGCGAGAAGCCAGGGAGAGTTATGCCAGGTTAATTGTTGGGCACAATAACTTTGAGATTGCAGAAACGTTTTTTAACTCTGTTTATTGTGCCGTTTTTAAACACAGGAAAATTCGCGATGAACACGCCTTTGTATTTTCCCCCCAGGCTGATATTCCCCCGGTAGACGTAAACCCGGTATTCAAGACCTATCCTCTGGAGGGCTCTCTTTCGTCGCTGTTGCAGCAGCTGCTGCAAGACTACAGATTTAGCTGCCCCTTTGAGAATCTGCAGCGCGATATCGAGAGTATTATCGGCGTGGTAGAAAGCTATTTGCTGCCGCGTTTTAATCTGGCTGCAACTGGCGTTGAGGTGCAGGTACTGGAGCACCACTTCTTTCGTAACAAGGGCGCTTACATCGTCGGGCGTATTGTGTCAGGCCCTGATTCCATGCCCTTTGTTTTTCCCCTGCTAAAAACTGAGGGCGGTGAGATATACGTGGACACCGTGTTGTTCGGCTCTGATAAGGTGAGCGTTATTTTCAGTTTTACCCGCTCCTATTTCATGGTGGATGCCACTGTTCCCTCGCAGTACATTTTATTTTTGCAGCAGCTCATGCCAGCCAAACCCATCTCCGAGATATACAGCTCCCTGGGTTATAACAAGCACGGAAAAACGTACTATTATCGCTGCGCCTACCGCCACATGAAAAATACCACCGACCAATTTATCATCGCACCGGGCATTAAGGGTATGGTGATGTGTGTATTTACCCTGCCATCCTATGACTTTGTCTTTAAGATTATTAAAGACAAATTTACGCCGCCAAAAGAAATGACGCGGGAACAAGTGAAAGAGAAGTATCGGTTGGTTAAGCGAGCTGACCGGGTGGGGCGCATGGCCGACACCCAGGAGTTCACCAATTTGGCCTTTGCCCGCAACCGCTTTTCGGATGAGCTAATCAAGGAGTTACACGAGGTCGCTCCGTCGTTAATCGAGGAGCATGGTACTGCGCTGGTTGTGAAACATGTTTATGTTGAGCGCCGCATGACACCGCTGAACCTGTATCTCAATGATGCCACCGATGAGCAGGTGGTGGCGGTGATGGATGAGTACGGAAATGCAATCAAGGAGCTGGCATCGGCAAATATATTTCCCGGTGACATGCTGTTAAAAAACTTCGGCGTAACCCGGCATGGTCGCGTGGTGTTTTACGACTATGATGAGATTGTCCCTTTAACAGAATGTAACTTCCGAAAAATACCGGAAGCCAGAACGGAGCAGGAAGAGATGGCGAGCAAGCCCTGGTATACCGTGCGGGCCAACGATATATTTCCGGAGGAGTTCAGGCTGTTCTTCTCTGGCAATCAGCGTGCCCGGAAAATATTCGATCAAATACACAGCGAAATTTACGAGGTATCGTTTTGGACCGGGTTGCAGGATAAAATTAACGCTGGCCATATTGAAGATTTTTTCCCTTATCGGCGCAAGCTTCGCTTTAATCGCGACATGAGTGAGGTGGCATAGTGGCCAGCATATACGTGATCCGCCATGGTCAGGCTTCCTTTGGGCAGGAGAACTACGACAAGCTTTCTCCTCTGGGTTGTCGGCAGGCCGTTGTTCTGGGTGAATACTTGCGCGACTGTGGTATTCATTTTGATGCGATTTACAGTGGTGACTTACAAAGGCAGCGAAAAACTGCAGAGTTGGCGGCTGCCGTTCAGCCCAGGGCACCACAACATCATATAGATTCTGGATTCAATGAAATACAAAATGAAGAGCAGTTCGATGAGTTGCTCCCCACGGTATTGAAAAATAACCCCGCGTTGCAGGCGCTGCTTGATACAGGCTTGAATTTAAGTAAAGACTATCAGAAAGTTCTCAAGGAAGTGTTCAATTATTGGGTATCTCCCGACTGCCCTGCATCTGATATACAGAGCTGGGAAAATTTCGACGAGACCGTAAACAATGCACTGAGGAATATCATTCGCACAGAGGGCTCGGGTAAGACGGTCGGCCTGTTCACCTCGGGCGGTACCATCGCAACCATCGTCGCGCAGGTTCTCGGGCTGAGTAGTGAGCATGTCTACAGTTTTTACGAACCGGTTATCAATTGCTCCGTAACACAGCTGTTTTATAGTGGTGACCGTGTGTCCCTGTCCTATTTCAACGACCACTCTTTTCTGGATATATTGGGTGTCCAGAAGGGCGAGAAGCTGGTGACTTACCGCTAGTGGATATTTTCCTGGTCAGGCACGGTGAGGCAGCGGCACACTGGGGGCAGGACCCGGACCCTGGGCTGAGTGCACTGGGCGAGCAACAAGCCGTGGTTGCTGCACAGGCATTGCTGCCACGGTTGCCGGGTGATGTAAGCCTGGTGAGCAGCCCGTTACTGCGCGCACAGGAAACGGCATTCCCGCTGGCAAAGTCTCTGGGTGCAACTGTCTCGATCAACGATGCCTTTTGCGAGATCCCCGCGCCGGTTCCACTGGCCCAGAGGAAGACTTGGTTGCGCGGGTTTATGCAGCAAAGCTGGGAAGAGCAACCCCGTGAGTTGCTGGCTTGGCGCGATCATGCACTGGAACAACTGCTTGAATTGAGTACTCCCACCGTCATTTTCACGCATTTTTTAGTATTGAATGCAATTGTGGGTCGTGTTCTGGAGAGCAGTGAAACCCTGTACTTTTGGCCGGACAATGCATCCATCACCCATCTGAAATTGAAGAATAAGAGTTCGTTGGAGCTGCTGTCTCTGGGCGCCCAGATGGACACGGTTGTCAATTAGGCTCTACGGGCCTCAACAATGATTCCTGTGCACTGGAGGCTATCAATACGCCTTGCCTGTTATAGAAACTACCCCGGCTGAAGCCGCGATTGCCCGAGGCACTGGGGCTGTCCATGGCATACAGCAAGTACTCATCAGCCCGAAAGTCCCGGTGAAACCACAGGGCATGGTCCAGGCTGGCCATCTGCATATTGGCACTGTGCCCCGTGTAGGGGTGTGGACAAAGTGCGGTGCCAAGGAGCGCGAAATCAGACATATAAGCCAGTAGGGTCTGGTGTCGGCTGCGATCATCTCCCAGGTCTCCCAG
>JADFVW010000345.1 GCA_015222725.1 Pseudomonadota bacterium
ATCTACAACCGCGAAACCTTCGCCACCAGTGGGTCGCGCATGGCGGTCAGATTATTTGGCGGCTGGGACTACGCGGATGACCTGCACACTCGCCCGGATATGCTGGAAAAAGCCTATAAACAGGGCGTGCCCATGGGCGGCGACATGAAACCAGCACGCAAACGTGACAGCGCACCGCGCTTTCTGGTAATGGCCAGCAAGGATGCACTGGGTGCCAACCTGGATCGTATCCAGATTATCAAGGGCTGGGTGGATGCCAAAGGCGCCACCCACGATAAGGTGTTCGATGTGGTATGGTCCGGCGAGCGTCACCCCGGCGCCGACGGCAAACTGCCAGCGGTGGGCAATACGGTGGACCTGGCAACTGCCACCTACCGGAATACGATAGGCGACGCCCAGTTGGCGACCGTGTGGCAAGACCCGGAATTCGACCCGTCTGTGTCGGCACTGTACTACGCGCGGGTAATCGAAATCCCCACGCCACGTTGGACGACTTACGATGCAGTGCGCGCCGGACTACCCCTGTTAAAGAATGTAGCATCCACCATTCAGGAGAGAGCCTGGACCTCTCCCATCTGGGTCTCGCCCTGATTTGATACGGTCCGTCCCCGATAATCCGATATAAAGGAGTTACGCCATGAGTTCAACCGAAGACCAAAGAAGAGAACAATTGCAGGCTGTAGCGGGCAAAATGCAATCCGGGGTGGAGAAAGGCGTGGAACATTTCCGGCGCTCTCTGCTGATTAAGGCTTGTTTGCTTGGGATACTGGGGCTGTGCGCCCTGTTTTGGCCCGGTACGAGTGTGAGTATTCTGGTGCGGCTTGTGGGTGCTTTCTGTGTAGTGGATGGCGTCACCGGCCTGGTAAATGCTTTTCGCGCGGATGATGGTCAAAGCTATATCATGGAAGCTGTGATCAGTTTGTTGATCGGTGGCATATTGTTATTGTGGCCCGGTGTTACCAGTTCGATGGTATTGATGCTATTTGGTGCCTGGGTGCTCTACACCGGTATGCGCAATTTCCTGTACAGCCGCCAACTCGACGAGAGCGATCCCCAGCGCGCCTCTATCAAGACCATCGGCATCGCCGCCACGGTTGTTGGCATCATTCTGCTGGTCTGGCCCGGTGCAGGTGTAACCACCATAGCCTGGGTTATTGGTATCGCCGCCCTGGTGATCGCCGCTCTGCTGGTTTTTGTTGCCAGTCGCCTGCAGCGGGTGCAGGTACGGGTCGAGACCATAGGGCAATAACGAGGTCAATAACGAGGTATTGGAAGATCGGGGGCAAAATGGCAAACTATGCGCATTCAATAAATTAAAACAAGATTCGGGTGAAAGCCCAACAAGGGCGCATTCCCGATGAATGATGTAAACCGCTTGCACAGCTATACCCTGGTAATATCCTGCCCCGATAAAGTTGGCATTGTGGCGGCGGCCTCACGCTTCGTTGCCGAGCGCAGCGGCTCTCTGTTGGAGTCAAACCACCATACCGACGTGGAGCAGGGTTGGTTCTACATGCGCAACGTTATCAGTGCCGACTCGCTGGCCGTTAGCCTGGAGCAATTCAGGGAAGAGTTTATGCCGCTGGCGGAAGAGTTCGACATGCGGTGGCACCTACGCGACAACAATGATTTGCAGCGCGTTGTAGTGATGGCCAGTCATGCTTCCCACTGCCTGGCCGATATCCTGCACCGCTGGAAAAGCGGTGAACTGGCCTGCCGGATTCCCTGTGTGATCTCCAATCACGAGAACCTGCGCAGTATGGTGGAGTGGCACGGCATACCGTTTCATCACGTGCCGGTACCCGGAGAAGACAAGTCCCCGGCGTTCGCCCAGATCACCGAGATAATCGATAGACACCAGGCCGAGACGGTGGTGCTGGCCCGCTATATGCAGATTATCCCGCCCGAACTGTGCCAGCAGTTCGCAGGGCGCCTGATCAATATCCACCACAGTTTCCTGCCTTCGTTTATCGGGGGGAACCCCTACCAAAAGGCCTATGATCGCGGCGTTAAACTGATTGGCGCCACCTGTCACTATGTGACGGAGGACCTGGATGAAGGCCCCATCATCGAGCAGGATGTAATCAGGGTGAATCACGGCTGTGACAAAGACGACATGGTGCGTCTGGGTCGTGATGTGGAGCAGTCTGTGCTGTCCCGCGGTTTGCGCTATCACCTGGAAGACCGGGTTATTGTGCGCGGTAATAAGACAGTGGTGTTTTCCTCGTAAGCTGCGATCTCCCTGAAATAAAATAACGCGGCTTGATGGGTTAGTACCTATTTCCGGCCAGCGTACCAAATTATAACTTGTGTAATCTTCCGGAATAACCACGGGAATACACGATTGGTGAAGTCGAATAAATTAGCGACAAAACCGGTTATCACCATGGGTTTTTTCTTTTTGATACCCTTGATGATAATGTCCGCGGCTTTTTCAGGAGACAGGGTTCCCCCCAGATCCTTGAGCATTCTCGTTTGCGGTAATACATTATCGGCTTCCGCCGCAATCATGGGGGTGGCCACTTCCGAGGGGCACACCAGGGTGGCACTGACACCCGTGCCAAGCAACTCCTGTTGCAGGGATTGGACAAACCCGGTGACGGCATATTTTGACGCGCAGTAGGCACTGTATCCGTAAACGCCCATCACACCACTCATGGATGAAATAAATACAATCTGTCCGGAGTGACGTTGCAGCATGGCGGGTAATACACAACGCGCCATTTCCCGGCTGGCAGAGAAATTAAGCGTCATCATATTGTCGAATTCGTCAGAACTCATATCCAGAAAGGTTTTATTGCCGGCAATACCGGCGCTGAGTATCAACAGGTCGGGTTGGCCGTATTCAGCTGTGACACGGTCCATATTTGCTTGCAGATTTTTGATATCCGACACATCCAGGGAAACTCCGACAATGAGTTGCCCGGCACTTGCCGCCACCGTTTTACAGGCGCTAACGGCGTCATCCAGTTTATTCTGGCTGCGCGCCAGTAGAATTACATCATTACCGTCTTGTGCGTAGCGTTTGGCCAGGCTCAGGCCGATACCACTGGAGCCGCCCGTGATGTAGACGCATTGATTGGTTTTCATAGCTTGTGCAGCCTTTTGTCAGTGGGGCAGATAACGGCAGGGGCATATTTCACCAGCGGGCTCCCCTGATCAATCTTACAGAGCACATACTCTAGCGATTCCAGAGGTTGTTAGATTGATATTTGACGACATTAAGTTGCGAATTAGCGTCATGTGGACGCCGCGTGCAGCCTTTTGTAGGCCGCATCGCCAATGGATTGGGCGACCGCCAGACCGAGTTCATGCGCCTCGATAATCCACGCCAGGATGGACTCAGGGGTTAGTGCCAGTGGCATATTCCCGATGAAAGGGAATTCCATAGCGGCCGCTGCCACACTACCTAATGCGCTCTTGTCGTCCGTACTCAGGGATAGTTGGCCAAGGTGAACGG
>JADFVW010000049.1 GCA_015222725.1 Pseudomonadota bacterium
CTCTGAATATGAGAAGGTGCGTGAGCGCGTGGCCAATCGCAAGCCCCGCAGCCGGCAATTGGCCTATGCGCGTTCAATTGAGAACGCGCCATCACTTGACTGGGCCAACTACCAACCACCCTGCCCCAGTTTTCTTGGCACCCGCGTGTTTGATAGTTTTCCATTGGAAGATCTCATCGACACCATCGACTGGACGCCATTTTTTATCACCTGGGAACTGGCGGGTAAGTATCCAAAGATACTTGAGGACAAAGTAGCCGGTGAACAGGCCCGGGAATTGTTTAGCGATGCCCAGGCAATGTTAAAGCGTATCGTCGATGAAAAACTATTAACTGCAAGGGCCACGATCGGCTTTTGGCCCGCCGCCAGAATTAACGGTGACGATATCGCCGTTTATGCCGACGAGGATAAGACCAGTCAATTAGCGACCCTGCACCACCTTCGCCAGCAGACCGAAAAACCCAATGGCAAGCCCAACTACAGCCTGGCAGATTTCATCGCACCCATCGAAAGTGGCGTCCAGGATTACATAGGCGGCTTTTGCGTGACAACAGGACACGGCGTGGATGAGTTGGCCGCTGAATATGAAGCGGCGCACGACGACTACAACAGTATCATGCTAAAAGCCCTCGCCGACCGCCTGGCAGAGTCATTTGCAGAGCATATACACCGCCTGGTCAGGCGCGAGCTTTGGGGCTATGCCGATGATGAAAACCTCAGCAATGTTGACCTGATTCGCGAGCAATATCGCGGCATACGCCCTGCACCAGGTTACCCGGCCTGCCCCGACCACACCGAGAAAGCGACGTTGTTTAAGTTATTGGACGCGACCAATGGCTGCGGCGTGGCCTTGTCAGACAACTATGCGATGACGCCCGCCTCTTCTGTAAGCGGGTTTTATTATTCCCACCCCGAGTCAGATTATTTCGCCGTGGGTAAAATAGGCCGGGATCAAGTAGAGAGCCTGGCCCAGCGCAAAGGTGAAACCGTCTCAGTCATGGAGCGCTGGTTGGCGCCCAACCTGAGTTACTAAGGGTATTGTATTGACTGATCAAGAGAAAAAAACTGACGCCGAGGAACCGAAGCAGTCCGGCTCTATCAACCCCTTACATGTAGTGGGCAGCGTATTTGCCGCCGGACTGGGCGTTCAGAGCAGCAAAAATCGTGAGAGAGATTTCAAGCAGGGAAATTTCAAAGTGTTTGTCATCACTGGAATTGTGTTCACACTGCTGTTTATCGGTGCGGTATTCGCTATCGTGCAGATGGTACTGAAAAGTGCTGGAGCCTGAGGACAGGCTCCACATTAGATAAAACGAAACTTAGGTAGGCATTCCAGCTAGCCAGAAATAGGCAGCATAAATAACAACTGCCATAATGCCCAGAACTGCTTTAACATCAGCAGCGCCGTCGGCTTCTCTTTCCTGATTTTGTTGGTCGGACATAGGGTCTCCAATAATGGCTTTGCATGAAAAAAGGGCGGCTATTATAGCAGCCTCAGCGGGAATCCCAAGAGTATATGCGGTTTAGCATGTAAAACCGGACACTTTGTTCTAACCTTATGAATAACAAGACTATTTGAAGCTTTAGATAATCTGGTAAGGTAGCGCCTCTTTTAAAGCTCAGTGGGCGTATTCGCTTTAATTTGAGCAGTAGTAGCAGGATTTTTAATGTATATCTACGACGAGTATGACCAGAAGATCGTCGATCAGCGGGTCAGCCAGTTTCGAGACCAGACCAGACGATTTCTGGCCGGAGAATTAGCGGAGGAAGCGTTCCTGCCGCTGCGCCTACAAAATGGCCTCTACGTACAACGCCTGGCACCCATGTTGCGCATCGCGGTGCCCTAC
Source organism: Pseudomonadota bacterium (assembly GCA_015222725.1). Lineage (GTDB taxonomy): Bacteria > Pseudomonadota > Gammaproteobacteria > Pseudomonadales > Halieaceae > JBALVT01. The sequence goes on from JADFVW010000049.1 coordinate 1,848, forward strand.
GGCCTGCTCAACAGCACCCAGTTACGGAAATTGGCGGAGATAACACGCTGCTACGACAAGGGCTACGCCCATATCAGCACCCGCCAGAATATCCAACTCAATTGGCCAAAGCTGGAAGATGTGCCCGATATACTCGGCGATCTGGCCAGCGTGCAAATGCACGCCATACAAACCAGCGGTAACTGCATTCGCAACACCACAACCGACCAGTTTGCCGGTGTGGCCACAGACGAACTGGAAGACCCTCGCCCCTACTGTGAAATTATTCGCCAGTGGTCAACCCTGCACCCGGAGTTTGCCTTCCTGCCGCGCAAGTTCAAAATTGCCGTGTGTGGCACACGCGAAGACCGCGCAGCCATTTATTACCACGATATTGGTGTTGAACTGGTATCCAATAGCGCGGGAGAGGTTTGCTTCAAAGTGATTGTAGGTGGTGGTTTGGGTCGCACGCCCGTCATCGGCTCTGTTATCCATGAGGGGCTGGAGAAGAAACACCTGCTCACCTATCTCGAATCTATTCTGCGGGTCTACAACAAGCACGGCAGGCGCGACAACAAATACAAAGCCCGCATAAAAATCCTGGTACGGGCAATGGGTGTTGATAGCTTCCGCGAGGCGGTCGAGCAGGAATGGGCCGCGGTTAAAGATGGACCGACAACGCTGACTGAACAAGAGATAGACCGGGCCAGATCATTTTTCATCGAGCCCGAATACCCCGCTATTGATTCAGAAGCAGCGAACACAGCGCTTTCAGAGCAATGTTCAAGAGATCCGCTGTTCGGCAACTGGGTAAAACGCAATACCGTAGATCACCGAGTGGCAGGCCACCAGATTGTTAACATCTCCCTCAAAGCCACCGGCTATGTGCCGGGAGATATCACTGATCGTCAGTTGGAGTTATTGGCCGATCTCGCCGATAAATATTCCTACGGTGAACTGCGCACCACCCACCAGCAGAATCTGGTGCTGGCCGATGTACAGCAGAGCGAGCTCTACAACTTGTGGCAGGCATTACAGGCAGCGGGCCTGGCCACAGCCAATATCGGCTATCTCACCGATATGATCTGTTGCCCCGGTGGTGACTACTGTTCACTGGCCAATGCCAAATCTATTCCCATCGCAGAGGCACTGCAAAGCCGTTTTGATGACATGGACTATATGTATGACCTGGGCCCGCTTGAGCTCAACATCAGCGGCTGCATGAACGCCTGCGGCCATCACCATATTGGTCAGATCGGCATCCTGGGTGTCGACAAAAAGGGCCAGGAGTTTTACCAGATCTGCCTGGGCGGCAGTCAGTCAAAGGATGCCGCCATTGCCAAAATTCTTGGCCCCTCTTTTAAGCCGGAGGACGTGCCAGATGTTATCGACAAGGTGCTCTCCACCTATGTGGAGTTGCGAGAAAGTGAGGAGAGCTTCCTGGATGTATACAAGCGCCTGGGAATTGCCCCTTTCAAGGAGCGTGTCTATGCCTGAGTTAATTCACAATGGCGCCATTGAGAAAGACCGCTGGCCACCGGGTCACATTAAAACACTGGAACAATGGCTGGCCTTGCCGGGCCACGCGTTTACCGCCGTGCGCCTGGAACAGGATGAGCCCCCCACTCCTCTTTTTGAAGACCTTGCAGTCATTCAACTGGTCGTTATAAATTTCACCAATTTTATGGACGGAAGAGCTTTCTCCCATGCCCGCGAACTGCGTGACAAGGGCTATACCGGAGAATTGCGCGCCTCGGGTAAGTTCCTGGTGGACCAGCTGCACTATCTTAAGCGCTGCGGATTTGA
>JADFVW010000050.1 GCA_015222725.1 Pseudomonadota bacterium
ATCCACTACCCGAGTCGCAATTGGACCGTTTCCTTATGCGGCTTGAGCTGGGCTACCCCCATCCCCGGGCCGAACGCGAAATGTTTGAACGCCAGCACAGCCTGGAAGAGGCGCGCAATAATCTCAGGCAGCGCATTGATACCGACCAGCTGAACGCCATCAGGCAGGCGGTTACCCAGGTGCACGCTTCGGATAACATTCTCGACTATCTGCAACGACTGGTGGCCTACACCAGGCAGGCGCCTGAGTTCGCCGTGGGCCTTTCACCCCGAGGTGCACTGGCGGTGTTAGATTGTGCAAAAACCTGGGCGGTGATGAATAGCCGGGGTCATCTGGTGCCCGAGGATATTCAAATGGTGCTGCCTGCGGTCAGTGCCCACCGGTTAATTCCCAGCGGTGACTACGCGGGAGACAGCATGGCCCTGGTTGTGCAGCTACAGAGTAATGTGGATGTTGTGCGACCCTGATGGGTTGGAGCGATAATGGGCGCTTCTGATGTAGGCGCAAGTAAACTGCGCAGCCAACGGCTCGACATTAAGACCCATCTGCGCCAGCGCTTCCAAAAATGGGTTTCAAGGCGTATACCATCAGCCCGCTCGGTTACCCTCGACCAAAAACGACTCTTTATTTTTCCCTCTCGAGTAGGCTTTTTTTTCGGGCTTTGCCTGCTGGTGATGTTGATCGCCGCGATTAACTACCAGAACAATATGAGTTTTGCCCTGACCTTTCTGCTGGCCACCTTGTTTATCATTGCCGTGTTACACACCTTTGCCAATTTATCGGGTTTGACCATCCATGCGGTGCACGCGCAATCGGCTTTCCCGGGGCATCAAGCTGAATTCGAAATATTAATTGAGAAAACCAAACCCCGCGAGCATTTCGCACTGTCGATACAGTGGCCGGAGAGCTCCGGCGTTGTGGTTAACCTGGTGGAGGAGAACAGCGAGCGCGTATCGCTTCATGTGGCAGTGGGCGATAGGGGCTGGTTTAATCCCGGCAGGCTGCTGGTGGAATCGACCTACCCGCTGGGGCTGCTGCGCTGTTGGACGTGGATTGACCTCGACCTGCACGCGCTGGTATATCCCCGCCCGTTACCCTGTGGCCCCCTGCCTGGGCTGGCCACCGATGAGCCCGATGGCAGCGCGGTGCCAATTGTCGGCAACGACGACTTTTACGGCTTCCGAGATTACCAGAAAGGTGACTCCCTGAAACAGGTTCACTGGAAAGGCCTGGCGAAGGGCCAGAGCCTGCAGAGCAAACAGTATGGTGCCTACGCCGACAGCAGTGTCTGGCTGGATTGGGAGGCCTTCCCGGGGCTGGGAATGGAGCTGCGCCTGTCGCATTTGTGCTACTGGGCTATGCAATACGACAAGCAGAATATTGAATACGGCTTGCGCTTGCCCGGCGTTTCGATTGCTCCCGATGTGGGGCCCAAGCACCGGGAGAAAATCTTGCGGGCACTGGCGCTGTACGGTCTTGATGAGGGCGACCAGTGAAGGCGCAGCAGCAAATACCCCGCAACGCGCTGGTGTGGAGTGTGATCACCCTGTTTGCATTGGTGGCCCCTCATTTCGCTCGCATCCCCCTATGGATTCTGGCCGTCTACGTATTCGCGGCAATCTGGCGCATTATGGTTTATCGTGGGCGTTGGTCTTTTCCGAGTCGCTGGGTCAAAGTCTTTCTAATTTTGACCAGCTGCATTGGCCTCTATTTCAGCTTTGGCACCTTTCTGGGGCTGGAGCCGACGGTGGCGTTGTTACTGACCGCATTCGCTTTAAAGCTAATGGAGCTGGCAGAGCGTAAAGACGCCTATGTACTGCTGTTTCTGGGCTACTTTGTCTGCGTAACCGAATTTCTGTTCAGCCAGGATTTACTGATTGTCCTGTATTCGATTTTTACCGTTACCCTGATCACTACAGCCCTGCTGGCTCTGCATCAGCCGGATCAACATAAATTTAATCCCCGAACCATTCGCCAGGCGGGAGTGATGTTGCTGCAGGCTTTTCCGCTGATGATAGTGTTGTTCTTTTTGTTTCCACGCATAGGCCCATTGTGGACGGTGCCCATTAAAAGCCATGCGGCCAAGACAGGCGTCAGTGACTTTATGCGCCCCGGAGATATTTCGAATCTCAGCCAGTCCGCCGATGTAGCTTTTAGGGCACAATTCGAAGGCGATATCCCCGGCACTACCGATTTGTATTGGCGGGGACTGGTCTTCAGTAAACTGGTCGATGGAGCCTGGACCAGTCTTCGGTATTTCGATGTGCCTGCCAAACATCGACGCCAACTTGAGCCAGAGCTGTCCGGGCCGGAACTGACCTACAGTATTATCATGGAGCCTACCCAGCAGAACTGGTTGTACAGTCTTCGCTATGCGAAATCGACCCAGGCCAAGGTCATGGACAGCGCGGACTATCGCCTGTACTCGCCGGTAATTCTGGAGGATGAATACCAGTACCGTGTTCGCTCCTGGCCCAACGCCCAGATCGAAGACGAATTGAGTGACTGGCGCCGCAAAGCCGAGCTCACTCTGCCGGATAATGAAAACCCTCAAACGCTCGCCTTCGCACAGCAATTACGCGTGGAAAGTGATGGCGACCGGGCTTTTGTCGATGCAATCCTGCAAAAATTTAACCGTGAAGAATATATCTACACACTGCAGCCACCACTCCTTGGTGACAATGCAATGGACCAGTTTTTGTTTCAGACTCGCAGGGGCTTCTGCGAGCACTACGCCTATGCCTTTGTAGTACTGATGCGTGCGGCGGGCATTCCGTCCCGTGTTATTGCAGGCTATCAGGGAGGAGAGGTCAACCCCGTCAACAAAACAGTAATCGTTCACCAGTTTGACGCCCATGCCTGGGCGGAAGTGTGGCTGGAAGGTGAGGGCTGGGTGCGCTTTGACCCCACCGCTGCAGTGGCCCCCGACCGTATTGAGTGGGGGCTGGAACGAGCGGTGGCCAGCGAGGGCAGCTTCCTGTCAAATTCTCTTCTGTCACCTCTGCGCTACCGCAGCGTGATATGGATAAACAATCTGCGCTTGCGTTACGACGCACTCACCTGGCAGTGGAAAAAGTGGATAGTGGGCTATGACAGTGATACTCAATTTGAGTTTCTACAGAATTGGTTGGGTGAAATCAGTGGCCGCAAGTTTGCGCTTATTCTCCTGGGAAGTTGGGCGCTGGTATTAATTCCTGTCGCGATATCTTTGCTGGCAAAGCGTGATATCAAACGTACCAGCGCACTGGACAGGCAGTATCTGGCATTTTGTACCAAGCTTGAAAAACTGGGTTTGGTGCGAGCAGCGGGTGAAGCGCCTGGGGACTTTGGCGCAAGGGCAGGGCAGGTATTACCTGACAAGGCGGATGATATTGATAAGGTTACGCGCTTATACTGTGGTTTGGCTTATGCCGAAGGGTTTTCGGGGCAAGAAAAAAAGTCCATTGAATTCGAAGAGCTGAAGAACACGGTGCGTCGTTTTCGGGGTTAGCTTGGAGTGGTCGGCGATAACCTCCGCTTCGACCTATTTGGAGACCTTTAGGGTATGATGTGGTTAATGTTCGCTTTCGACCCGCAAAAGCGAACGCTCATAAAAAAACCTGGGTTTAGGGTTTTCATGAGATAAATTTTCACCGCTAAGCTGTTATGTGCCCGTATGGAAACAAGCACTCTCTCGAGAGTCCAATTTGAAATGAAATTTACATTATTCAATTCGCCATATACCAAGGAAGTGATTGAACTTTTCACTAAAGTATTTTCTGAGTCAGAAAATGAATCGGAGGGTCAGGTAATTGGCAGTTTAGTTTCTGGTCTAATCGCTACAACAGAGCCAGGGGATTTAGTTGGCTTTGTCGCAACTTCTAATGAGTGTATTGTCGGGTGCATATTCTTTAGCCGCTTTATTGTGCCAAGTGATGAAGTTGCTTTTATTTTGTCGCCAGTTGCGATTGCTACAAGCGAACAAGGTACTGGGATAGGACAACAATTAATCAACTATGGTCTTAATCACTTAAAATCTCTAAAAGTTAATTTGGCTTTCACATACGGTGACCCACGCTTTTATTCTAAGGTAGGCTTTAGCCAAATTAGTGAACGTGTAGTGAAAGCGCCCTATGAATTGAGCCAGCCAGAAGGCTGGTTGGCTCAATCACTTGACGGTAATCCTATTAAAGCGATAGAGGGTTCCAGCAGGTGTGTCGGGGCGCTCAGGGATCAAAAATACTGGTAACATAATACACATAACAAGCAAAGGCCGCATCGCCCTTCGGGCTCGACGTTACTAGCTGACCGCTCATGGTCAGTAAACTTACTAAGGAAAATAATGAAATATTTATATTCCATTTTACTCGCAATAGTTTTTGTTCTTTCTGCAAATACCAATGCTGCTACACCCGAAAAAGTATTGATTATTGTATCAAACATGATTGATATGGGTGATGCTGAAAAGCACGATGCGAGAAATAATCTATGGGAAGTCGCCCCTCCTTATCATATTTTCGTAAGCCATGGTTACGAAGTAGATTTTGCTTCACCAAAAGGAAATCAAGTGGAATTCAGTATGGACCCATTGGGCATAAGTAGTTATACGATCAAGTACGAAGGATTTTTGGTTAAAGCAAATAATTCATTAACACCAGTTGAAGTCAATCCTGATGATTACTGGGGTGTTTATATTGGTGGTGGTTATGGTCCATTATTTGATGTAGCTAATAATCCAGAGCTATTGTCTATTATGGCTAAAATCTATGAGTCGGGTGGGATTATAGGTGGTGGTGGACATGGCGCAGG
>JADFVW010000346.1 GCA_015222725.1 Pseudomonadota bacterium
AAGGCCAAATCCAGAGTCGCAGCGAAGCCCAGACCCAAGCTGAAAGCAAAAGCTAAAAACCGGGCAAAGGCAAAGCCTAAATCTGCAAGTAGAGGCAAGAAGTCCTGATGCAGTCCGACCTGGCGGACAAATTGACGGTCAACCCCTGGCCCGAGGACAGCGCTCCAGGTGTTATTTTCATTCTCGATGCCAGAAATCGATTCGAGCAGAGCCTTCTGGAGCAGTGGATTGAACAACATCGGCCCGAGGGCATAAGCGCCGAACAGCTTGTGGTCTCCCTGGCTGATGATACCAAAACCATAGACAGCTCAGCCCTGCAAACGGCACTGACTTCATCACAGTGTGCGGTCATTGCGCCACTGCGTGTGGCCTGGATACCCTCCCAGGAAAGCATCGATTCCGGCCCCAGCATTCGCCACCTGATTTTTGGCGATGAACGACGACCCAGCGCCAGGCGCGGACGTAAGATCCTGAAAAATTTTCCTGAGAGGCTACACCTGATAGAGGGGAAACCCGATACCAGAGAAAACCTGAAGACACGTTTTTTACACCAGCACGGAGCTGATGGTGCCGACAAACCCGGCGCCTTTGCAGGATTTGTCGCCAGGCAGGCTGCCCTGGTTCTGGATATACGCGAGCGGCGTCTGCAGGGTGGGCGTTATAAGGTACCGCGTTTTGTTGCCGAACACTTAAGGGCCGATACCAATTTCCGCCAGGCCGTGAGAAAACTTGCCGTCGAGAAAAACATCAAACGCGGGGATCTGGTCAAAGAAGTTTCCATCTATATGAAAGAAATGATTTCCATCCCCAGCACGTTCTGGCTGGACTTCTATGCCCGCTTTAACAGTTTCTGCCTGAACCTGGGTTACGAGGACAAAATAGTCTACAACCAGTCCGAGGTGGAGGAAATGCGCAAGCTGGTTCGCAACCACCCCTGCATGCTCCTGTGGACCCACAAAACGTACCTGGACGGCATGGTCATTCCAAAAGTCCTGTATGAAAACGATTTTCCCATGCCACATATGTTTGGCGGCGCAAATATGGCCTTCGCGGGTTTGGGCTTTATGTTGCGCCGCTCGGGAGCAATTTTTATCCGGCGCAGTTTCCAGGATAACGCTCTGTATAAGTTAACCCTGCGCCACTACATCGGCTACCTGATGGAGAAGCGCTTTCCTATGAACTGGGCGTTTGAAGGCACTCGATCGCGAATGGGCAAGTTAATGCCCCCTCGCTACGGTTTGCTGAAGTACGTACTGGAAGCCTGTGGCACAGTGGACGCTCGAAATATCCACATAATACCCATATCAATTAGCTATGACCTGATCCGGGACGTAGAGGAATATGCCACAGAGCAGACAGGCAGAGGCAAGGGTGCAGAATCCCTCAGTTGGTTTATTGGCTACATCCGCAGTTTGGCCAAACCTATGGGCAAAGTGTATATGGATATCGGGAAGCCCGTGGTCCTCGATAGAGCACCCGACCCCGACGACCGGTTGGCCCTATCAAAAATCGCTTTCCAGATAGCCGTTGAAGCGAATAATGTCACGCCAATTACTTTCCCCTCGCTGGTAACCATGAGCCTCCTGGGGGCGGCGCCTAAAGCATTAACTGAAGAAGAGGTAGTGGAGGATTTACATGCTCTGCTGGGTTGGGCTGAAGCGCGCAATTTGCGCATTTCCAGCGACTTTGACCGTGCCTATGCCGACCAGATAGATGGCTTGTTGGGCATCATGATCGATGAAGGCATTGTTACACGTTACGACCAGGGCCCAGAGATTGTCTACGGCATTGCTCTGGAACAACATTCTGTGGCCAGCTATTACCGCAATACCATCATTCATTTTTTCGTCAATAAAGCGATCATTGAACTGGCGCTTACCAAGGCCAGCGAAAATGAGGGAGACGGTGCCCTGGATGTGTTCTGGGCAGAAGTTGAGTACTTGCGTGACTTATTCAAGTTCGAGTTTTTCTATGCTCCCAGCGAAGAGTTCCAGCAGGAAATTCGCACAGACCTGGACAGCTACGACAGCAACTGGGAGGAACTCATTGCCCAGGGCTCGGTGGGTGCTGTCAAACTGCTCAACTCCATGCCACCTTTAGTGTCCCATGCCACTTTGCTAACCTATGCAGAAGCCTACTCGATAGTTGTAGACCTGGTAGCCGGGATGGACGCGGGCGACACGCTTGAGAAAGAGGCCTGTGTTTCAGATGCGCTGCATCTGGGCCATCAACGCTATTTGCAACGCAGAATCAGCAGCGAGTCCTCCATCGGAAAGCTGCTATTTTCCAACGGCTTTAAAATGCTGGAGCATCGCAAGCTCACTGAGGGAGGCGATGAATCAGTGGCCCAGGCCCGACGCGATATGGCCCGGGAAATACGCGAGCTATTACGGCGCCTGGAGGTTATTCGCGCGCTAGCGGCAAACAACCGGAACCTGTACCAGTAAGCAAAATAATAAGGCGGAGTAAAAAATGCAGCCAAAATCGAAACTGAAGGTCAGCGTAATGGGTGGCGGCTCCTGGGGCACCACCGTGGCTTCGCTGGTATCACGCAATGCACCTGTCACCCTGTGGGCACGCAACCCGGACACCGTGGCTGAGATAAACACAAAACACACCAATGAGGCCTATCTGCCGGGAGCCACCCTGCCCGACAAGCTGGTGGCAACCGATAATATTGCAGATGCCGCATCCAATGCCGACGTCCTTATTATGGGCATACCCTCCCACAACTTTCGCGAGGTACTGGAAGAGGTCAAGCTACACATACGGCCCTGGGTGCCCGTCATCACCCTCACCAAGGGTTTGGAGCTGAAAACCGGCATGCGCATGACCCAGGTCATCAACGATGTATTGCCCGGCCACCCGGTCGGCGTTCTCACCGGCCCCAACCTGGCCAGGGAAATCATGGCCGGGCAGGCAGCGGCCAGTGTCATCGCCATGGAAGACCCTATCATCATGAAAGAACTGCAGAGCCTGTTTAACAGTGGCCTGTTCCGGGTCTACACCAATCATGATGTCATCGGGTGCGAGCTGGGCGGCGTGCTGAAGAATATTATCGCCATCGCTGTCGGCATGGGCGATGGTCAGGGGGCCGGGGACAACACCCGCTCTGCGCTGATCACGCGGGGCCTGTCCGAGGTGACCCGACTGGGGGTCGCCATGGGTGGGCGGGCCGAAACCTTCGCGGGCCTGGCCGGCATGGGCGATATGATAGCCACCTGTACCAGTGACCAGAGCCGCAACCGCCACGTGGGTGTCGAACTGGGGAAAGGGCGGGAAATGCAGGAGATTATTGACGATATGCTTATGGTGGCAGAGGGCGCCAAGAGTGCCCCGGCGGTTATCGCCCTGGCGGAAAAATACAATGTGGAAATGCCCATCGCCCAGGATGTTTATCGTGTCGTTTCCGGTGAGTCTTCCGCCTCCCGTGCGTTCAAGGGTTTGCTGCGCGTAGCCGCGGGGGCAGAACATGAGCCCGGTTAGGAATAGGGTTATGCCACTATATAGAAAACAGTCTCTGGCCAGAATACTGGGTATAACACTTTTGCTTCTTGTGCCCGGGCTGAACGCACAGGCCGCCACTGACGAATCTCGCTTCACAGATATTAAAGGCGACCCGAAGCTGCGCTCTGCCTCCGCCCTGATCACAGATGCACGGGGAGCGGTTATTTACAGTAAGGACGTGAATACGGTGCGCTCCATTGCATCCCTCACCAAACTGATGACCGCCATGGTGATACTGGATGCCGATCTTGATATGGATGAAAAAATCACTATCACCAAGGACGATCGTGACCTGGTGCGGCTGACCGGTTCACGTCTGGAATACGGCGCAAACCTGTCGCGCCGGGAATTATTACAACTGGCGCTGATGTCATCGGAAAATAGGGCCGCCACAGCACTGGGAAGAACCTATCCCGGCGGCATGAAAAAATTTGTCGCTGGAATGAACACCAAGGCATCTGCACTGGGCATGTCCAACAGCCACTTTGCAGATCCAGCTGGCCTGTATGCCGACAACGTTGCCACGGCCAGAGATCTCTCCAAAATGGTTGCAGCGGCCAGCACCTATCCCCTGATTACACAAGCCACCACTACCCTCCGGCAGGAGGTGCACCCCTACTCCCGGCGCGGCCCATTGAGATACGGAAATACCAATCGACTACTGAAGAACGAGAGCTGGGATATTGGCCTGAGTAAAACAGGTTATATCAATGAAGCGGGACGCTGCCTTATTATGCAGGCCAATATTGACGGCGAAGAAGTTTCCATCGTGCTACTGAACTCCTTTGGCAAGCTCACGCCCTTCGGAGATTCAAATCGCCTGCGCAAATGGATGCTAGCAAACAGCTGAGGTAAATCATCATGCTAGACCGACGGCAAATGCTACAACTGGGAAGCGCTCTGCTGGCATTGCCAGCGCTCAAACTCCACGCGAGTGAAAACATGCCGGCTACTCGCCCCCCGGGTTCAATGCTAATTCAGCGACCCATTCCCAGTTCGGGAGAACTACTTCCGGTCATAGGCATGGGCACATCGATCACCTTCGACACCGATGGTAGCGCAGAGACCCTGGCCCAACTCAGGGAGGTGATGCAGGTATTTCTCGTGGGCAAAGGCACCATAATCGATTCCTCACCCATGTATGGCAACGCGGAAACACGCGTGGGGGAAGTACTGCAATCAATCGAACCACAGCCTGAGATATTCGCTGCCACCAAGGTGTGGACCACCGGTAAAGAGCAGGGCATCGCCCAGATGCAGGAATCAGCCAGGCGCATGGGTGTAGAGCGTTTTGATCTTATCGCCATTCACAACCTGAAAGATTGGCGCACTCATCTGCAGACACTCAAGCAGTGGAAAGAACAGGGCAAGGTCGCGTATATAGGTATTACAACTTCCCACGGCAGATACCACTCTGAGCTGCTGGATATCATGCGTAGTGAACCCCTGGATTTTGTCCAGTTCAGCTACAACATTGAAGACCGAACCGCAGAGCAGGAACTGCTGCCCCTGGCGCAGGACCGCGGTATAGCCACCATGATTAATCGCCCCTACCAACGGGGTTCGCTATTTGGAAAATCCAAAGGACAGGCACTGCCCGATGTAGCCACCGATCTGGGCTGCACCAGCTGGGGCCAGTTCTTTCTTAAATTTATTCTGGGCCACCCCGCCGCTACCTGTATCATTCCGGCAACGTCAAACGCGGGACATATGAGCGACAATATGCAGGCCAATTTTGGCCGCGTTCCCGATACGCAGCAGCGAGCCGAAATGCTGCGTGTATTCCAAGCGATGTAAATGACAGAACCGTCCCCCAACTTTCTCCAGCGAACCCTACAACGGGCCTGCGATATTCGCCCTGAAGAAGTTCGAGTCACCCTGTCGTCTTTTTTGTTAGTGCTTACCCTGATGGCGGCCTACTACCTGTTGCGCCCGGTACGCGACGCCATGGCCAGTGACTGGAGTGATGCCGAGGTCAGCTGGCTCTGGACCTTCACTTTTTTCATCAGCGCGATTGCCGTTTCCCTGTATGGCACCGCCGTTTCCCGGGTGAAATTTGTGCGACTGGTGCCGTCGGTTTACGGTTTCTTTGCCCTGAGCTTTGCCTTGTTCTATGTCGGCACACAGACCCTGGGCGATAGAACCCTGTTGGACAAGTCATTCTATGTCTGGATCAGCATTTTCAGCCTGTTCCACATCTCGGTATTCTGGAGCTTCATGGCCGACCTGTACTCCCGCCCCCAGGCGATTCGACTGTTTGGGTTTATCGGGGCCGGTGCCAGTGTCGGGGGCATTATCGGACCCTCCATAGCGGCACTGCTGGTACAGGATGTGGGTACCGATCAACTGTTATTGATTGCCAGTGTATTGCTGGTTTTGGCCATCCCCAACATCAGCTTGTTGCAACGCCTGAAAATAACAGCCCTGCACAATGAGGAATCGGCCGGGCAGGAACAGGCCGTCATTGGCGGCAACCCCTTTGCCGGGTTCTCGGAATTCCTGAAGAGCCCCTACCTGCTGGGTATCGGGTTATTCATCCTGCTATACACTTCCATCAGCTCCTTTGTTTATTTCGAATTGAAAAATATACTGGCGGACTACGACAGGGAAACGCGGTCGCAAATTTGGGCAAGTATGGACCTGGTGGTAAACAGCCTGACAATCGTCATAGCCGCATTTGCTACCGGTCGTATCGCCAAGCGCATGGGCCTGCCGTTTACTCTCGCCTCAATCCCTATTTTAATCGGCGCGGGATTTATGGCCCTTGCCGCCGCCCCCATGGTGGGTATTGTGGTCGCTATCCAAATAATCAGGCGCGCGGGAAATTACGCCATCTCGCGGCCGGCGCGGGAGATGTTGTTCACCGCGGTAGACAGGGAAACGCGGTTTAAGGCCAAACCGGTCATCGATATTGTCATCTACCGGGGTGGCGACATGATGAACGCCTGGGCTTTCACGGCACTCACCCAGGGGCTGGGGCTGGGACTGGGGGCTGTAGCCCTTGTTGGTGTGGGGGTTTGTGTGGTGTGGGCGGCCACGGGCATTTATCTGGGGCGCCATTTTAATAAGCTGCAGGTGCCGACAAACACAGAGCCCTGAGCGGGCTCCCGAAAACCTATACCTGGTCGGGTGGCAGGGTTTTATGGACGGTCAACCAGCGCGCCAGCAGCGAGTAGGCGACGGGTATCACCACCAGAGTCAGCAAGGTTGAGCTGATCACGCCACCGATAACAGCCACTGCCAGAGGCCCATATTGCCCCGCACCCACGCCCACCCCAAAAGCGGCGGGCATCATGGCAAGGACAATCGTCAGTGAGGTCATCAATACTGGACGCATACGCCGCGGGCAGGCCTCCCGAATGGCAGTACCGGTATCCATGCCCTGCTCACGGTAGCGATTGATCAAATCCACCAGAAGGATGGAGTTCTTGGTCACCAAGCCCACGAGCAGAATCAAACCAATCATTGAGTAAATGCTCAGCGTGTAGCCCGCCAGCCAGAGCGAGAAAAATCCGCCTACAATCGCCAGAGGTTGCGCCAGCATTACCAGTACAGGTTGCAAGAATGAATTGAATTGGCTGGCCAACACCATATAGACAAGTAGCAGGCCGGTACCAAACACAAACAGCAGGTATCCCTTTGACTTATCTAACTCATCGGCCTGGCCTCCCAACTCTAAGCGATAGCCTGGGGGCAGTACCTGCCTGGCAACGGAGCGAAAAATTGCCACAGACTCTCCAAGAGAGATATCGGGCGTGCTGATAAATGTAGCGGAATAATTGAGATTCTTTCGATTCACCGCCGCCGGACCATAACTCTCGCTGATCTCGACCAGTGAATCGAGACGCACCAGTTCACCGTCGGCAGCGCGAAGATAAATGTTTTTCAGATCGGCAGTATCGCGCATATGTTCTCGCTGAGCTGCCAGGCGAATATCATAGCGCTCCCCATCCCCGGGAAGTTCACTGTACTTGGCTATATCTGCACCACCGGCCAGCACTCGCAAAGAATCTCCAATGGTTACCGTACTGATACCCAGAGACCTGGCGCGGTTTCTATCAATATCAAAGCGCAGCATCGGACGATCCAATTGCAGGTTCATGCGTATATCACCCATCCCCCCAACTTCCTTTAGCCGCCGCAGCACCAACTTCGAAAGGTTTTCCAATTCATAGAGGTCGGGACCGGTCACATAAGCTTCCAGCGGAGCCTGACTCATACCGGATATAAACGGGAACATGGCAATATAAGTCTCGAGGCCAGGAATGACCAATAGCTCACTGCGCACCCGGGCCATCAACTCCCGCTGCGACAATCCTCGCTGGGCTTTTGGCTTTAACATCACATTGACTGTGGCCTCATTGACATCGCGAGAGCGTCCCGAGCCAACGGTAGAAAATATGTGGCTGATTTCTCCATGATGCGCGAGTACAGACTCAACCCGCTCTATTTTTAAGGCCATGTAGTCGACCGAAGAGCCAAGAGGCATTTTCAGGTTAATCAGAAAACGTGATTCATCATCCTCCGGGAAAAACTCGGAACCCAATTGCCCAACAAAATAACCACTGCTTGCCACTACCATGGCCGCCGCGAACAGCACCATCCAACGACGCTTCAGGCAGCTATCTAATATCACTTTGTATATGCGTTCAGTCCACGAGTGCAAGCTATGTAAAACTGCAGTTAAACCTCGGCCCTCGCTTCGGCTCGGCTTCAAGAAGCGTGCGCACAGTGCAGGCGTCAAGGTCAGGGAAACGAACAGTGAGGCCAGAACGCCAACCACAACCACCACGGCGAATGAGCGCATGAAAATACCGATCATGCCCGGCATAAAAATAACGGTAGCAAAAATACAGACAAGCGTCAGTGAAGCGGCAATTACCGGGAAAAGTACTTCACGGGTGCCGGTGCTGGCCGCCTGTTCAGCATTCACATTCCCTTCCTCGTGCTTGCTGTGAATATTCTCCAGAACTACAATCGCATCGTCTACCACAACGCCGATGAGCAGCAGCAGGCCCGACAAGGTCATGATATTAAATGTATAGTCACCAAAGTACATAACCATTACAGCCCCCGCGAGGGAGACAGGAATTGCCGTTGCAACGATCAAGGTCGCCGGCAAATTTAGCAGGAAAAACAGTACAACCAGAGCAGCCAGTACCGTGCCCTCAATCACATGATTCTGTAGTGCGGAGACTGTACCCTGGATAATATCCGCTTCATCTGTAGCGACTATCAATTCCACACCATCGGGTAAAGATGGCCGAACGACAGCTTCCAGACGTTGGTATACCTCTGTGACAATTGCGACTGTGTTAGCGTTCTGTACTTTCTGAATACCGATGGCGACACCTTCGACTCCATTAAGGCGGGACAGACTACGCTTATCCGATAGCCCATCTTTGATAGTGGCGATATCTCCCAGCTTTACTGGAATCTGGTCACGCCAAACTACGACCAAGTCCTCAAGGTCTCCGATGGAGTGGTACTCAAGGTCAAGATGCAGTAGTTTTTCAAGTTTGCCACTGACTAAAAATCCCCCTGGAATCTGTATATGTTCACGCTTGAAAGCGGCGATAACATCCTGGGACGTTATACCGAGGGCCGACAATCTCGCCAGATTTAAGTCCACGCGAATTTTGCGCTCACGCCCACCGCCAACCAACACTTCGCCGACCCCATTTATATTTTCCAATGCCTTCTTGATTTGCTGCCTTGCAATGCGGTTGAGCTCGCTGAGAGGGCGATCACCCTGTAGCACCATCCACATAATCGGTATAGCATTGGGGTCAACCTTGGCGACGATGGGTGTTTCCGCATCATCGGGAAGCTCGTTGATTATCTGGTTGACCTTGGCCTGAACCTCATTGAAGGCAACATCGGAGTCTTTGCTGAGTTCGAAATATATGCGCACCTCTGAAACTCCGGGGATCGATTGTGAGCGCACATCCTCAAGAGCGGAAATCGAGTTGACCGCCGTTTCGATCACACTGGTAATACTGCTGTCCACTACTTCCGGACTGGCGCCTGGATTTATCGTGGTTACGGTTATAACCGGAGGATCGACATTGGGCATTCGATCCAGCCCAATATCACGCAAGCCTATCAGACCGAATAAAACGACGGCGGCGCTGAGCATATAAGCCAGCACGCGACGGTAGACAAAAACATCAATGATATTCACTGGGAAGTTTCTTCGCCGCTTACAGCCAGTCGGCTGCCATCGCTGATATGGGCTGCCCCCTCGGTAACCACCTGATCTTGCGCTGAAAGACCACTCACTATTTCCACCAGGCCCTCTTCTCGCCAACCCAGAACAACAGAGCGCTGGCGGGCGTGCTCGCCGTCGACAACAAAGACAACATCACCGCCACCACGCCTCACCACACTGATGGCAGGAATCAGAAGAGCGCCCTCTATTCGCTTCACGATCAAGCTCGCATCGACACTGGCACCGGGATACCAGCCACCGGGGTTGGCAAATTCGACGATGACATCAATTGCTCTGCTGCGAGGATCAATCTGGGGGTTAATACTGGTGACCTTACCCACTGCAATACCCTCATGCACAGCCGGTGTACTCAGGCTAACCTGTTTGCCAAGAGAAATACTGGCGGCCTGGTGCTCCGGGAAAGCAATTCGCGCTCGCAGGATGCCAATTGAGACGAGGTTAAATAGAGCCCGTCCCGGCGTAACATAATCACCCACAGAAACATGTCGCTTTGCAATAAGGCCAGCCCTGGGCGCCAGAATTCGGGTCTTGGATTCCAGGTAAAATGCCTGTTGCCTTTGTTTCTTCGCAACGTCGCGCATTACTGTCAGCATCTCCAACTGAGCCTGCTCATCCTCCAGATGATCCCTGGCCACAGACTGTGTTTTCGCTAACGTCAGCAAGCGTTTTACTTCACGCTGCTGGTTGTCCAGTAATATTTCCTGCCGCTGTAGTTCTGATGTGGCCTTGTCAGCCTCTATTTGATGCAGTGTATTGTCTATCGCCCCTATTAACTGCTGCGCCTCAACCGGGTCACCTTCACGGACTTCAATACTGATAATCTGACCAGAGGTTTCGGCGGAGATTGTGGGATGGTGAATGCTTTCGATACTGCCCAGTGCCGTGATTACATATTCAATAGACTGCCGCCGGGGGCTTGTTGTGAGAACCCGGATACCAGCTTCAGCTTTCTTCTCAATTACTTTCGGTGCCGAGGAATCAGTGCAGCCCCATAGTGAAAGTACTAAAACGCACAATACTAATTGCTTCATGGTTGCTTCACCCCGTACAAAAACAGGTCGGAAATATGCCTCGCCAAAAACGATGTATCCGGGTTTCCAGCAGAAGCGTGTGGAAGATAGGGAGCAATTTTTCTCGCCTCAAGGTGATGAAATAACATTCCCGCCAGGGAAAAAATAAGCAACTGTGCATCTTTGTTGGGGGCAAGCTCCAGCATCAGTTCATTGAGAGGTTCATAGAATGCGGCAAAAGCACTCTCGGCAATGGCCGCCAATTTGCGCTCATCACTCTCCAGTAATTCACGCATATAAATCAGACGGAACCGCGGATCTTCCTCCATGGCTTGCAGCATGGTGGCGATCAGCAATTCGAGACGTTTCTCGGGGTTGGTGATCGCGGCCATCTGCTCACCAACACCCAGTGTGCTTTTCTCGAACAACCATGTGACCGCGGCAACATAGAGTGCATCCTTGTTGTTGAAATGATGATAAATGGCAGCTTGGGTTATACCAACTGCGCCGGCAATATCGCGCATGGATACACCGGCGTAACCGTGCTTTGCAAATAATTCTGCCGCTGTATCAAGCAGAAGTTCCTGAGTTTCCTTCACAGCCACCCTCCAATCTTCTTTACTTCATCTTTCTTTACTAAACGTTCGTTAAGTAGTTTAATGGCATTCAAATATACCGTCAATAGGGGAAAGCCGGTGGATATTGTTCAACTAGAAAAACTCCATGAGTTTTTTAATGAAAGCGTGGGTGCCCATCGCGACATGTCGATGGAACTGGTATCTCTAGATAACGGCAAGGTCGAGTTGATCATGCCCTTTCAGGAGAAACACTCTGCTCACCGTGTTGACGGGGGCTTGCACCCGGGGGCATTGGCAGCCGCCATCGACAGCACCTGCGGGTTTGTCATCATGCTCAATATGGAGAAAGCACAGGCAATTGTAACAATCAACCTGAGATTGGATCATATCCATCCCTCGCCTGCAGGGGAAGATGTGCGTATCTATGCAGAGTGTTACCAAATACATCAAGGCTTTGCCTATGTAAAGGCACATGCCCAGGATCTCAGCGGTGAAGAATTACTATGCAATGCCGTGGGTGTTTTTAAACTGGGAAGCGCCGGGCCAGACCTGGTTCCTGAAATTTTTAAATCCAGGAGTTAACCTTATTGTGGACACATTATTGCTGAGCTACTTGCAGGATTCACCCTACGCATCAAACTACAAAATGCAATTGCTCAAGGTAGAACCAGATGTCGAATGCGTGACACCCTGGCAGGACGAGTTCGTGGGCAACCCATTAATTCAAGCCTGGCATGGGGGAATTATAACGGGAATTCTGGAGCTCACAGGAAAGCTGCAGGCCCTGAAAGTTGCGGCCGCTGAAACCGGCCCCCTGCTATCGGCCAATATAAATTTCCTTCGACCCACCAGAGGCAACTCTATCGTGCACACCAGAGCCCGTCTTATTCGCAGTGGCAAGCAGATTATAAATATTGATGCTGTTGCATGGCAGGTCTCCCCCGAAGAGCCAACGACAACCGCATCACTGACTTTTGCGAAGAAAACCTAAAGAGTAGCTGGTCTGGCCAGAAAGCAACAAGTGATTAGCCCGCTTCGCGGGCTCTATTTTTTAAACACTAAAGCACCTGTATTAAAAGCTCAGAGTAACCCCCGCATAAACAGATCGACCCATTGCCGGTACAGCTG
>JADFVW010000347.1 GCA_015222725.1 Pseudomonadota bacterium
CCCATCGTTAACTCCTCCAATTAGCCTTTTTTGTGGTTGAAGACATCTATGGGCTGAACCATATCGCCCATATTGTTGCCAAAAGCGTTACGCTGGTAAGTGATTACCGCCGCCATGTCGACATCGTTCAGTTGTCCGCCGAAGGCCTGCATGGCCGTACCGGGAACGCCGTTGATGCTCACATCCAAATGCCCTGACATGTCGCCGGTTGCAATTGGGCTGCCGGCGATGGCTTTACCGACGCCGCCTTCACCATTGGCACCGTGGCAGGCCATACAGCTACGATCGTAGACCGCCTTGCCGCGCTCTACCAGTTCGTCCAGGCTAAACGTCTGCGCCATCAACTGCTTGATTTCTGCCGCCTCGCTTTGCTTGGCTACCACCCAGTCGGTGTACTCTTCCCGGCTGACCACATTGACAACAATGGGCATAAAGCCGTGATCTTTACCGCACAGCTCTGCACACTGGCCGCGGTAAACACCTTCTTTGGTGGGCAGGGTCCAGGCTTCATTGATAAAGCCAGGAATGGCATCTTTCTTCACCGCCAGCTCGGGCACCCACCAGGAGTGGATAACATCATTGGCGGTTATCAGGAAGCGCACCTTGGTATTCACTGGAATAACGATAGGCTCGTCCACTTCCAGGAGATAGTGCTCACCCTTGGGTTCAGAATTGTTGATTTCGCTGCCAGGTGTACTCAGGCTACTGAAAAACATGACATTTTCGCCATCGTCCATCAGGTATTCATACTTCCACTTCCATTGATAGCCCGTTATCATGATGTCTATTTCAGCATCTTCAAAGTCATAGACGTCAAGCAGGGTTTTGGTTGCAGGCACAGCCATGGCAATCAAGATGATAAAAGGCACAACCGTCCAGGCAATCTCCACGGTTGTGCTCTCGTGGAATGTAGCCGGGGTTACACCCCGCGATTTTCGGTGGTAGTAAATGGAGTAAAACATTACTCCGAAAACCAGCATTCCTATAATTACGCTGATCCATAAAATAAGCATGTGCAGGTCATATATTTGATGACCCACCTCGGTTACGCCGGTCATCATGTTCAGCTGACTCTTCTCAGAATCATCTGCCCAAACACCGGTGCTAACCAGGCTCATTAGAGCCAGCACAGGACCGAGCGCCAGCTTGCACAGCCGCTTCACGTCAAAACACATACCCCGTGTCTCCATTTTTTAGTTTAGTTATAAATTCAGCCCCAACTTATAATTTTTGTCGGGTGCTGCGACAATGACGCAATAACTTAACTGCGACAAAACGCCGCGCATTATAGCTAAAGTTGTACACAAAAACACTAAGTCTCTTTTCCTGTGGGGATTTAGTAAATTAGCTACGGCGACCCGCCAAAAAAGCGCGCTTTCTATAAAAACACGACATATTGAAGCCATGAAGCCTATCAACCACAAAATATGGGGTATTGCCTGGCCCGCTATCCTATCCAATATTTCCATCCCGCTACTGGGCCTGGTGGACGCGGCAATTTTAGGGCACCTGGGCAGCACCCAATACCTGGGAGCGGTTGCAATAGGCGGTGCTCTGCTGTCATTTATGTACTGGGGCTTCGGCTTTTTGCGAATGGGAACTACCGGGCTCGTGGCCAAGGCCATGGGGGCGGGGCAGGAGCGCGAAGCCATGCTGATATTGGCGCAGTCGTGCATTCTCGCCGCTACACTGGCACTGATCGTCATCGTGGCTCATCCGCTATGGCTGGGGCTGGGGTTTATGTTGATGGCTGCCCAGACTGACATCAGTTCCCTGGCAGATAGCTACGCCAGCATTAGGGTTTTTAGCGCCCCCGCTGTGCTGGTCACCTATGCCATAGTGGGTTGGTTTATTGGTCGCCAGAATACGCGTTGGCCCATGGCGATTGTGGTATTGACCAACGCCGTTAACATTGGCCTGGATTTCCTGTTCATCATAGAGCTGCAGATGTTCAGCGATGGCGCGGCCATGGCCACGGTCATTGCCGAGTATATGGGTTGTGCGCTGGCGCTTTACGGGGTCTGGCGCAATTTATCGGGGGCACCCGGGCCTACATTTTACCAACAGCTTAAAAGCTGGCGCGCCTACCAACGGCTCTTGCGCAGCAACCGAGACCTGTTTATTCGAACCATCTGCCTGTTGGCCAGTTTCGCGTTCTTTACCGCTATGGGGGACAAGATGGGCAGTGATGTACTGGCAGCCAATACACTGATGATACAGCTGGTTCTGATGGCAGCCTACGGCATGGACGGATTTGCCTTCGCCGCGGAAGCCTTGTCGGGCAACCGGTTGGGCGCGCGGGACCTGCCGGGGTTTTACCAGTCAGTACGTTATTGTAGCTTTTGGACTGCCTTCGCGGCCGTCCTGATGAGCTTGTTTTTCGCGCTGTTTCACTCTCAGCTATTTGCCCTTATGACCAATATTGATGCGGTAAAGGTATTACTGAACACCTATGTACCCTGGTTAATCCTGCTACCACTGGTCTCGGCACCCAGCTATCTGCTGGATGGTGTCTTTATCGGCAGTGCTGAAACCCGCTATATGATGCGGACCATGTTGATCAGCGTATTTCTGGTATATTTGCCTCTCTGGTATTTGACTCAGGGCTTTGGCAACCACGGCCTGTGGTTCGCTTTTTGTGCCTTTAACGGTGCGAGAGGGGTATCGCTCTTTCTTTGTTATCGACAGATAAGTATCCGCGGGCGCTGGCTACCGCCAATATGAACGTGGGTTTTCTTATCGTGCAGGTTTTCCCCTATGGTCTAAGCTTATTATCCCCTCGTTCAACTATCTGTACGGTTGTGCATGCATGCATATCGCACCTGACATCAGACAATCGATCGCCGCTGCCGTCCTGCTGGAGGAGAGAAGCAGCTTTTTTCGCAATTACCTGATACGCCGACTTCCGTACCTGAAAAAAAAACTTATCTTGCCGGAAAAGGACCCGGTCCCCGCCCTTATTCTATTCACGACCCGCTACATTGAGAGCGTGCCCGGCTCCATCAGTCTGGTAACAGCGGTCAGCAAGCAATTGGAGTTCTATCGCTATGTGGCTCCCTTTCTACATATGGCAGAGGACTTTTTCCTACACCCCCCGGCAGACGTTTCACTGGCCTGTGGGCTGGAGGCAATGCTCGACGAGTCATTTCTGGTACACCGCCTGCTGGAGGAAGTGAATGACTACCACATTCGTAACCTGGGGCACCCCCTGTTGCCTCTGGATATGACGGAGGCAAATATTATTGTCTACCATCTTCTCGGGGAGAAGCTGGGCTCCCGCCTGGAAAACCTGGTGCAATACGCCAGCGCGGAGCTGTTGGAAAAGGCGGGGGTTTGGAAAAAAGCACGAGCCCAACCGGGCGCGGCCCGGGTTTTGGGGTTTGACGGCATTGACTACGGCTCTGAAAGCCCCATCCGGATTCGTGCTACGCCTGGCCTTTAGTTGCGCCACAATGCGTCTCAGTCGGGCTTTTCCTCGGTCTCGATAAACCGGATTGCCTGAGCGGCGGTCTCAACTCGTCTGGCGGCACCCCGGCTGACCCGTGTGGCCACCTCCCCAACGGCGGCGGCATCCCCGGGACGGGCCTCGCTAAAGCCACATGCCACGCACTCCCTGGCATCGCTCTCCAGATCGACCACAATTTTGTCCATAGCCGCGCAGCGCGGACAAACTGCCCCGGCAATAAATCGTCTTTTGTTCACAGCAAAGCTCTGGCCAGTTTTCTTCAGGACGTTTATTGTAGCACCACCTTTTGCCGCAGGATTTGTAAGCTGATGAAACACCATGGAAATAATGTACGTGATTTCGGCGGACATTCACCCGCCCTGGGCGCACGGGTGCTGGTCGACCCATCCGCCGTGGTTCTGGGGGATGTCTCCCTGGGAGACGATGTGTCGGTGTGGCCCCAGGTCGCCATTCGCGCGGACATGCACACCATCACAGTGGGGGCCAGAACCAGTGTCCAGGACGGTTGCGTGCTACATATAACCCACGCCGGACCCTACAACGACGGCGGCTGGCCTCTCATTATTGGCGAGGACGTAACCATAGGCCACAACGCAACACTGCACGGCTGTGTTATTGGTGACCGGGTGCTGGTGGGCATGGGTGCCACGGTTATGGACGGCGTGGTAGTGGAGGACGATGTCGTCATCGCCGCCGGTGCGCTGGTTACACCCAAAAAGATATTGCGCAGTGGATTTCTTTACGCGGGCAGTCCTGCCAGGGAAATGCGCGCACTGTCGAAGAAGGAAATGGACTACTTTTGCTACAGTGCCAACAATTATGTGAAGCTGAAAGACCAGCATATTGCAGAGCTGGAAGGCTCAGTGCTGAATTGATCGCGCCGCACACTTGTCGCTACAAGCATAGGTAGCTGTAGGGTCTGGGTAAAGCGACTCACGGGCGTGGGGTTTCAACCAAGTGTTGCTTTACCCAGACCCTACAGCGGGACCAGACCCCCGTATCAGGCTAGTTGGATAAGTCCCGCTGCGCGGTAGGGGTGGAGCCACTCTTGGTTGAAACCCCACGCCGTGAGCGGCTCCACCCCTACCGCGCAGCTACCTATGCTCGAATCAACTGGATTATGCGGCGGCCAGAACACCTCTTAGCTGCTGTATCACCGGGCCTGTTTCGGGCCGCATTTTATTCCACAGGTAAAAAGACTGTGCCGCCTGTTCTACCAGCATTCCCAGGCCATCGGAAACTGCCCAGGCCGCATGGTGAGCGGCCCAGCGCATAAATACCGTAGGCTCTGCGCCGTATACCATGTCGTAGCAACAGCTGTGTTCGGTCAGTATCGAGCTGGGCAGGTCCGGCATTTCACCGGCCAGACCGGCACTGGTGCCGTTAATGACCAGGTCGAACTGGCGCGAGCCAATCAGGGCATAGGCTCCCCCCTCAACTTTTCCCAGGTCGGAAAATTCCGAAGCCAGCTGCTGCGCTCGCTCCGGTGTGCGGTTTACGATCAACACCTCTGTCGGACGCTCCCGCAACAGGGGCTCAAGTACGCCCCTGACCGCGCCACCCGCGCCCAGTACCAGCACCCGCAAATCACGAATGACCCAACCGAGATTGGCAACCATGTCGCTCACCAGACCGATTCCGTCGGTATTGTCACCCGAAACTCCGCCGCCGATAAGTGGCGTGAGCGTATTCACTGCCCCGGCACGACGCGCCCGGTCACTCCGTTTATCGGCCAATTCAAAGGCCTCTTGTTTGAACGGCACAGTGATATTCAAACCGGCACCGCCACTGGCAAAGAAATCCCTCGCCGCCCGATTAAAATCACCCAGTTCCACCCGCACGGCACGATACTGCAATTGCAAATCGCACTGCTGGGCAAAGGCCGCGTGAATAATTGGCGACTTGCTGTGTTTTATCGGGTTGCCGAATACGGCATATTTATTATTTTGTGTCATGTCTTATCAGTCCGGCTCAATCTTCGGTCAGCCAATCTCGACCTTGTAGGTAGTAGTGGGTCAGCTCATGCTCGGGGGAACCAGGCTCTGGATGGTAGTCATACTCCCAGCGAACCAGTGGCGGCATGGACATTAAAATTGCCTCGGTGCGACCATTTGACTGCAGGCCAAACAGCGTCCCCCTATCAAATACAAGATTAAACTCCACATATCGCCCGCGCCGATAGAGCTGAAACTGCCGCTCATGCTCGGTGTAGGGCTTATCTTTTTGACCTGCGACAATAGGCCTGTAGGCCTCAATATAGGAATTGCCTATGGCTTGCATAAAAGCGAAACAGGTATCGAAATCCCAACTGTTGAGGTCGTCAAAAAACAGGCCCCCGACGCCGCGAGGCTCATTGCGATGAGGCAGGAAAAAATAGTCGTCACACCAGGTCTTATAGCGGGAGTAAACATCTTCGCCAAAGGGTGCGCAGGCATCTGCAGCAACCCGATGCCAGCTGATACAGTCTTCCCGGTTGCCATAGTAAGGCGTCAGGTCGTAGCCTCCGCCAAACCACCAGACCGGGTCCTCTCCCTCTTTTTCGGCGACAAACAGTCGCACATTGGCATGGGAGGAGGGTACGTGGGGGTTGCGCGGGTGTACCACCAGAGAAACGCCCAGTGCTTCAAAACTGCGGCCGGCCAACTCTGGCCTTGTGGCGCTTGCCGAACGGGGTAACTCGGCGCCCCTGACGTGAGAGAAGTTGACGCCGGCCCGCTCGAAGACTGCGCCATTGGACAACACCCGGCTGCGTCCTCCGCCACCTTCCGGACGCTGCCATTCGTCGACGATAAAATCTGCCTGTCCATCTTCCTCTGCCAGTGCTTCACAGATATTATCCTGAAGCGCCAACAGATAAGATCGAACCTGATCTATTTGCATTGCTGCCTTTCTCTACAACCCTGACGGCGCCGAATTATACGCCTCGATTGAAACAATACCAGCTAAGCCGTCGACTAATTCTGAGCCCGGCTAGCTGCGGACAACTTCATCACTGGCCAGGTGCTTGATGATGGAGGGGCGGGCGGCGCCCCCCACTGCTCCAGGAACCAGGTAATCAATCCGGTCACCAAAATATCGGCGTACCTGGAATGACTGCCCCGCCGGTTGCGCGCCAGCCGGATTTGCCGAGCTGGACACCAATGCCCCGCCCCACACCTGACACAGGGCAGCGATAACCGGGTGCCTGCTCACGCGAACGGCAACCGTATCGTGATCACCGTGAATCCAGGTAGGTACACGTCCGTTATGGGGGATCAGCCAGGTCGTCGGACCGGGCCAGGACAGCTCCAGACGGGCGCGCTGTGCAGCGGGAAGACCCTGCAACAACCACTGCAACTGAGACATTTGGGCAGCAACCAGTATCAGGCCCTTGCCCTCGGGTCGTCTTTTAAGGTTCAACAACTGCGCGACAGCAAGCTCACTAAAGGGGTCACAGCTCAGGCCCCATACTGCCTCTGTGGGACAGGCAACCACCCCCTCACTACAGATGGCAGAGACACCCTGGCGGATTGAAAGTATTGAGGGCTGAGCCGACAAAACCTAGCCTTTCAGGGATTCCTGCAGGGCCGCATCCTTGGCCACGATGGTCTCGGCATTGGCAGCGCGCTCATCGCGCAGCTTCTGTGCCAGCTCCGCATCGTGAGACGCCAGAATTTGGGCTGCGAGGTAGGCGGCATTTTTTGCGCCAGCCTTGCCAATAGCAACCGTGGCCACGGGAATACCGGCGGGCATTTGTACGGTTGAAAGCAGGGCGTCCAGGCCATCGAGAGAGGCATTGATGGGTATGCCGATTACCGGTTTAACCGTCGTCGCCGCCACTGCGCCGGCGAGGTGAGCCGCCATGCCTGCCGCCGCTATAAATGCGACACAGCCCCTGCTGTCCGCATCCTCGATAAAATCCTTGGTGATTTGCGGCGTGCGATGCGCCGAGGTGATGCGTGCCTCGAAGGGAATATCCAGTGACTTCAGGACGGCAAAGCAGGCTTCCATAACAGGCAGGTCTGAATCCGATCCCATGACAATAGCAACAAATGGCTTGCTCATTATATTTCTCCCAGTGGCTCTGGGCAGGGACATCGCCCCGCCGGTAAAAAGGCGCGAGATTAAAACAACAAAGGCGCGGCTCGTCAACAGTGAATGTAGCCCCCGGCACAGCGGGCGATTTGCCCTTCAAGCTCCAGGGCAGACAGGGCCGCCATCACCGCTGCGACGGGCAGCTCACTCTGGCGAACCAGCTCATCAATTGCAACCACCTCATAGCCGATCATAGCAAGAATTTTGTGTTGCCCGGGGGGAGTACTTTTTACCGCCTGCGCTTGCATCTCCCCCGGCTCGAACAGCTCTCTTTGTAAGGCGTACAGTGGGCCCAATTCCTCCAGTATATCCTCCACACTTTCAACCATTTTTGCACCCTCCCGAATGAGCTTTAAGCAGCCCCGCCCCGTCTGGTGAAACACTGCCCAGGGCAGGGTAAACACTTCGCGGCCCTGCTCCAACGCCGCAGTCGCTGTGATCAATGATCCGCTGCGCAGCGCAGCCTCTACCACCAGAACCCCCAGAGACAGCCCGCTAAGAATTCGGTTGCGCTGGGGAAAGCGATAGCGTTCGGGCTGGCAACCGGGCGGGTATTCCGTTACCAGGCACCCTGCACTGGCCAGTTGCTCCGCCAGTTCCCTGTGCCGGTGTGGGTAGATAACATCGATACCAGTAGCCATGACAGCGATACTGCTGCCCCCGGCATTAAGAGCCGCCCGGTGTGCCTCTGCATCAATACCCTGGGCCAGACCACTGCAAATATGCAGCCCCGCAGCTGTCAACTGGCCGCTCAGCAATCGGGTGGCTCGCAAGCCCGCAGGGCTCGCCTTGCGGCTACCCACTACCGCCAGCTGCGGCTGTTGCAGCAATGCGGCGCTCCCTCGCAGATAGAGAAACGGCGGCGGGTCGTAAATTTTGCGAAGCAGGGGGGGATAGGCCGCGTCACTCACAGATATCACCTGTGCGCCCAGGCCACCCAGGGACGCGAGCTGTGCGTCAATATCTATTAACGGGCTATGCCCAGCCTGGGCCTTGGCCGCCCCCAGCCTTGTTTCCTTCGATGCGCCCAGGGCCGCCCAATCTCCAGGGTTTGACTCCCAGAGCAAACGGGGACTGCCATAGTGCAACAAAAGCGTTGTAAGGAGGGTGTCACTCAAAGCGGGAATGCTGTGCAGCTGCAGGCACAGGCGAGAGTCAGAAACATTCATACATCATCCTTGATGTCATGTTCTAGCGGCGGAGAGCCGGCGAGGTCACATCCTGCGACCCCGGTTTATTCTAGCAGTGCCAATTCACCACTGCCCCTTATTGACCAAATTTGGCTGATCAGGGGTTTTTAACTTTATCCATTACCTTCAATGGCCGGTTGGTCTTGAGAACAATAGCGTAACTGGCTTTCTCAAACACCTCGAACACCATCCCCAGGCCGGCCCTGACATCGGGCAGAGCGACATTATCGCCGCGGATTTCATCGTGCACCACCAGGCCGCTCTGGTAGATAGCCAGCACATGACCGACTTTCAACCCCTCGCGCTCCCCGCGGTTCAGTACAACAATATCCCAGGCTCCTATCTGGCTGACGCCGCCGTCAACGGCAATCATAAAGCCATCAACAATTTCGGCCTCCGGTGCCCGGGGGTGGAAGGTGGCATCGAGAATCTTGTCTTCCAGGGGCAGCAGACGGTCGGTAACCCTCACTTCCTCGGTAACCCGGGTTATTTCGAGTTCCACAACCTCGTCGTGGTTGCTGCTGAGCAGCTGTGCACTACCGATGTCCTGGGCTTGATAACCCAGCACTTCATCAGTAATTGGATCCCGGTAGACATCTCCCGCCCGGAATACCCCGTAGGCACGCTCGCCATCGGGGAAGGGGCCCCGACCAAATATTCGGTCACCCGGCGCACTGATTAGATGCCCCTGGGCTCCGGCGACGACATAGGCCGAATTATTAATTTCTTCGGGGCCGAGAATCCGGTGGTGCCGCAAAAAGGCGCCGATTTCGTCCAGGGCGATGACAGGAATAGCCAGATCCAGGGGAGACACTCGCATATTGGGCGTCAGCTTGATATCCCTGCCCCTGTTTAGCCGCAAACGGGGCTGGCCATCTACCCAAACCAGGTGGAGCTCGTCTCCGGGGTATATCAGGTGTGGATTATCTATCTGGGGGTTGACGTCCCACAGCTCGGGCCAGAGCCAGGGTTCTGCCAGGTACATACCTGAAATTCCCCATAGAGTATCGCCCTTTTTGACGATATATACCTCTGGTACGTCCTCATTGAGCTCCACTGCTGCCCAGAGCCAGCTGCTAAACAGCACGGATACCGTCAGCAGGCACACCGAGATTAGCTTTATTTTCATTTTATCGCTCCTGCGTGGCCCTTTTTATGGTTATCTGCCCTTTTTTTTGCTATGCCTACTCCCTTAATATAGGCATGCCGAGCCGTGAGGGAGACCAATAGACTTGTCCATATGCTCCCTAGATATATAATACACACAGTTTGCTGTGGCAAACCGGCGCTGGCAAGCCCTAATGTTATTAATTCACCATGCCCGGCTTGGCGCATTCATATCACTTTAAAGAGCAAATAAGCCCCATGGCTGTACTTGAAATACTGGAATTTCCCGACCCCAGGCTACGCACCAAGGCAAAGCCCGTGAAGCAGGTAACTGCGGCGCTGCGAACGCTGATAGATGACATGCTGGAAACCATGTATGCCGCGCCCGGCATAGGTTTGGCGGCTACCCAGGTGAATGTTCATCAACGCTTGCTGGTCATCGATATCTCTGAAGATGGCGACCAGCCACAGGTGTTTATCAACCCGGAGATTATCGTACTCGACCCGGAACTGGGTGAATACGATGAGGGTTGCCTCTCTGTTCCAGGATATTATGAAACCGTCAATCGGCCCAAACGCATATCCGTGACAGCACTGGATCGAGAGGGCCAGAGCTATGCCCGGGAGCTGGACGGCTTGCTGGCAATTTGTTTACAGCACGAAATAGACCACCTGGAAGGCAAGTTATTCGTGGATTACCTGTCTCCCCTGAAACGCCAGCGAATTCGCAAGAAGCTGGAAAAAGACCAGCGCAGCAGGGCCTGAACCGGGGTGAACAGCTCTTCTCTTCGAATCATCTTCGCCGGCACGCCGCAATTCGCCGCAACTCACCTGCGTGGCCTGCTGGATAGCCGGCACGAGCTGGTGGCGGTGTACACTCAACCCGACCGGCCCGCCGGGCGGGGCAAGAAATTGCAGGCCAGCCCGGTTAAACAAATGGCCGAAGCCGCAGGCATTGCCGTATTTCAGCCCCCAAGCCTGAGGGACGAACAGGCCCAGCAGGAGCTGGCCAGGCTCGGTGCAGATGTAATGGTCGTGGTTGCCTATGGTTTAATTTTGCCCCAGCAGGTCCTCGATGCACCGCGTATCGCCTGCCTCAACGTGCACGCCTCGCTGTTGCCCCGCTGGCGTGGGGCCGCTCCCATTGCGCGAGCTATTGAGGCCGGGGACACTGAGTCCGGGGTAACCATTATGCAAATGGATGCCGGGCTGGACACCGGTAATATGCTGGCCATTGCCCGTTGCGCGCTAGATGAGAAGACCACTGCCGCCTCATTGCACGAGCAGCTGGCCGGCATGGGCCTGCCCCTGTTACTGGAAGTGTTGGACACGCTGCCCGAGCATCTCGCCAGGGGTCGGGGGCAGGACAGCGAGCAGGCCACCTATGCGAGCAAAATTCTCAAGCCCGAGGCCGAAATCGACTGGCGGGAGAGCGCGGACACTATCGCACGCAAGACAAGGGCATTTAACCCATTTCCCATCAGTTACACGATGTTAGGCGACAATCGGCTCAAAGTACATGCAGCTTGGGCCTCCGGCGAGGCCGAGGGAGCCGCTCAACCGGGCACAATCCTCAAAGCGTTGGCGACGGGCATTGTTATCGCCTGCGGACAGGGGCAGCTTCATATCTCCAGGCTACAGCTTCCCGGCGGCAAGGCCCTGTCGACCGAGCAAATGCTGAACGCCAAAAGCGCTCTGTTTGCCCCGGGAACAATTCTCGGGCCAAGCCAGGGCCCGGTGGAATCCGCCTGATGCCCACCGGTACCCGAGCCGCTGCCGCCCTGACCCTGGCCTCGGTTCTGTCGGGGAAATCGCTCAATCAGGCTCTGCCGCCCTGGCTCGCGAAAGTCGACCCGCGCGACCGCGGGCTGTTACAACAACTCTGTTACGGCACACTGCGTCAACTTCCCTGGCTGGAAGCCGTGCTGCAGCAATTGCTCAGTAAACCCCTGCGGGACAAAGACCGCGATGTACAATCGTTGCTGTTGATCGGTCTATACCAGCTTTCGGACACCCGGGTTCCCGACCACGCAGCCGTATCGACAACAGTGGAGGCTATCCGGGAATTAAAAAAACCCTGGGCAAAGGGGCTGACTAACGCGGTATTGCGACGCTTTCTTCGCGAGCGAGAAGAACTCGAGCAGGCACTGAATGCCGCCGCGACGGCCGCGCACCCCCAGTGGCTTTATAACAAGCTGACAAAACAGTGGCCCGCTGTCGCCCCGGACATTTTTGCAGCGGCCAACGAACAACCGCCCATGACGCTACGGGCTAATCGACGGAAAGTGAGCCGGGACTCCTATCTGGAAAAACTCAAGGCGGCCGGCATCGATGCCAAGCCCGGGGCAATTGCACAGCAGGCCATCGTACTGCAGCAGCCTGTGGACGTGGGAGAGCTACCCCAATTCGAAGATGGGGAAGTCAGCGTGCAGGATGAGGCGGCCCAGATGGCCGCCATATTATTGGCCCCCAAGGCCGGAGAGCGCATCCTGGATGCCTGCTCTGCCCCCGGGGGCAAGACCTGCCACATACTGGAGCTACAGCCGAGCCTGGGCGAGTTGGTAGCTATGGATATTGATGGTGTACGGCTGCAGAAGGTCGAGGACAACCTGCTCCGCCTGGGGCTGGCAGCCACGGTCCGGGTTGGGGATGCAGCCAAACCACCCGATGCGCTTGGGGCCGACAGCTTTGACGCTATCCTGGTCGATGCGCCCTGTTCCGCTATCGGGGTGATACGCCGCCACCCGGACGTAAAGGTGCTTCGCCGGGAAAGTGACATCCCGCAGCTGGCAGCGCAACAGCTTGCTATTCTCCTGGGCCTGTGGCCGCTACTGAAGCCAGGTGGCCGCTTGCTATACGCCACCTGTTCAATTCTCAAGGAAGAAAACAGTCGCGTGGTGGCGAAGTTTCTGCAACAGCAGGATGATGCCTCTTTCAAGGTTTCGGAAGAATCCTGGGGAGAACCCTGCAGCCACGGTCGGCAGTTGCTGCCCAGCATTCATGGTCCGGATGGACTGTTTTACGCGATGTTGGAAAAATCACTTTAATATCCACAGCGCTACATTGTGCATAATTCCCCGAAGCGAGTACTTACAATTGCAATGTGATTTCTTTATTGTGTTGAGATATTTCCACAAGTTTTTAAGCCCATGAAAATAATTATTCTCGGCGCAGGTCAGGTAGGCGGCACACTGGCCGAGCACATGGCAAACGAGCAAAATGATATTACTGTGGTGGACATCAACGGCGACAAGCTCCGGGCCCTACAGGACAAACTGGATATCGGCACTGTTACCGGGGAGGCCTCCCACCCCAGCACCCTCTCCAAAGCGGGCGCGGAAGATGCCGATATGATCATTGCTGTCACCAACAGTGACGAAATTAATATGATGGCCTGCCAGGTCGCTCACACCCTTTTCAACACACCGACTAAAATTTCCAGAGTACGTTCTCCCAGCTACCTGCGACACCAGGATGCGTTATTCGGTAACGCCAATATCCCTGTGGATGTCATCATCGGCCCGGAGCAACTGGTCACCAAAAATATTCGCCAGCTAATCTCTAACCCCGGCGCACTGCAGGTATTGGACTTCGCCGAGGGCAGAGTACAGCTGGTGGCGGTAAAAGCAATCTACGGGGGGCCCATTGTCGGTCACGAAATCCAGGACCTGCGCAAGCACATGCCCAAAACTGACACCCGGGTGGCTGCTATTTTTCGGCAGGACAGGTCGATTATTCCTGTTGGAAGCACGGTGATAGAAGCAGATGACGAGGTGTTTTTTATCGCGGCGAAGGAAAATATTCGCACCGTGATGGCAGAGCTCCGCAAAGTCGACAAACCCTATAAACGCGTCATGATTGCCGGCGGCGGAAACATTGGCGCGACACTGGCGCAAACCATTGAAGACCAGTACCAGGTCAAGATTATCGAACTCTCCTACAAGCGATGCCGGATACTGTCAGAGCGCCTCAAACGCAGTATCGTACTGCATGGCAGCGCCTCCGAACCATCACTGTTATCCGCAGAAAACATCGAGTCGACCGATGTGTTTTGCGCACTGACCAACAACGATGAGTCCAATATTATGATGTCCATGTTGGCAAAACGCATGGGCGCCAAGAAAGTTATTACCCTGATCACCAACCCGGCCTATGCCGACCTGGTCGGTGACGAAATCGATATCTCCATTTCGCCGCAGCAAATAACCATTGGCAGCCTGCTGGCCCACATACGTCGTGGCGATATCAGCACCGCTCATCCGCTGCGGCGCGGAGCGGCAGAGGCCATCGAAGTCATCGCCCACGGGGATGCTTATTCTTCCAAAGTGGTGGGCCGGCGACTGGATGAAATCGGTTTGCCCGAGAGCGTCACTATCGGCGCCATTGTACGAAAAGACGAGGTGCTGATCGCCCACAGCCATGTTGTGGTAGAAACCGACGACCACGTGATTCTATTCCTGGTGGATCGCAGTAAAATCTCCGCAGTGGAGAAGTTGTTCGCCGTTGGCTTCGGGTTTTTCTCCTAGGAAGAGCGTATGCATCTCTCCATCTCATTTCGCATTCTCGGCATTCTGCTCATGTTATTTAGCAGTGCCATGCTGCCCCCCCTGATGATGGCCCTGCTTGAAGACGACAATACGGTCACCGGGTTTTTGTCTGCCCTGAGTATCAGCTTTATATCCGGCCTGGCCATATGGCTGCCCACCAGAGGGGCCAAACACGAACTTAGAATCAGGGACGGTTTCCTGATCACTTCACTTTTCTGGGTGGTGCTGGGGCTCTTTGGCGCGCTGCCATTCGCCCTGACTGAATCGCTGACGCTGTCGCCGATTGAAGCCATTTTCGAGTCGGTTTCCGGCCTGACCACTACCGGGGCCACCGTTATCGTGGGCCTGGATCACCTGCCCCAGAGCATTTTGCTCTATCGGCACCTATTGCAGTGGCTGGGCGGTATAGGAATTATTGTGGTGGCCGTCGCGGTATTGCCCATGCTGGGCATCGGCGGTATGCAGTTGTATCGCGCGGAGACTCCCGGCCCCTCCAAAGACAGCAAACTCACACCCCGGATTACCGGCACGGCCAAGGCCCTGTTCTCGGTTTATGTTGGCTTGACCCTGGCTTGCGCCCTGGCGTATTACACGGCGGGGATGTCGGGTTTTGATGCCATTTGCCACGCCTTTTCGACGGTGGCAATCGGCGGATTTTCTACCCATGATGCCAGTATGGGCTATTTCGAAAGCGACAAGATCTTGATTATTTGCAGTATCTTCATGGTGATCTCTGCAATTAATTTTGGCTTGCACTTTCAAGCCTGGCGAAGTCGTAATACCTCTGTATACAGCAAGGACTCGGAGACGCGATTTTTTCTCAGCGTTTTGTTAATCGGCATTGTTATCACCTGCATCCACCTGTGGCGAACCAATACCATGGATACATCCGACAGCATTGTGCAGGGTATCTTTCACGCAATCTCAATAACCACCACTACCGGCTTCGCCACCCAGGACTTTTCCACCTGGCCGACATTCCTGCCGATAATGCTGTTGCTCTTCTCTTTTATGGGTGGCTGTGTCGGCTCCACCGGTGGCGGCATCAAGGCGATGCGGCTGATGCTGATTTACAAGCAGGGCATACGCGAATTGAAACAGCTGGTGCACCCCCAGGCGGTTATCCCACTGAAGGTTGGCAAGCGTAGAGTTGAGGCCACCGTTGTCAGTGCTGTGTGGAGCTTTTTTGCTGTTTACGTTATTTCCTACATCATTATTATGCTGGTACTGATGGCCACTGGTATGGACTTCATCACGGCCTTCTCGGCCGTTGCGGCATCGCTGAATAACCTGGGGCCTGGCCTGGGGCAGGTTGCCAGCAACTACAGTGCGGTGAGCGACACAGCCATGGGCGTTTTATGTTTTTCCATGCTGCTGGGGCGACTGGAGATATTCACTTTACTGGTATTATTTACGCCGATGTTCTGGCGGCCCTGAGTCCACCCCAGCCCCAAACCAGACCGCCTTTCTGTAAACCCGTGTGCGATCATCTGGTTGACAGCGTGCCAGCCGATGCTATGCTTGCGCCTCACTATGTTGGACCCACAGCTGCGTAAGGATTACAAATGGCCAGCGTCTCCCCCAGATCACAAGCTCATTCCACAGCTGAACTCCGTCACGACTGGTCCCTGAACGAAGTTCAGGCACTCTTCGCCCGTCCTTTCAATGATTTATTATTTGAGGCCCACAATATACACAGGCGCTCTTTTGACCCGAACCAGGTTCAAGTGAGCACCTTGCTTTCGATTAAAACGGGGGCCTGCCCGGAGGATTGCGCCTACTGCCCCCAGAGCACTCGCTACGACACTGGCCTGGAGGTTGAGCAGCTGATGGAGTTGGAGAAGGTGCTGGCGCAGGCCCGCGCGGCAAAGGCGAGCGGTGCCACCCGATTCTGTATGGGCGCCGCTTGGCGCTCACCCAAGCAACGGGATATGCCGCGGGTGCTTGCCATGGTTAAAGGTGTGCGGGATTTGGGGCTGGAAAGCTGTATGACTCTGGGCATGCTCACGCGTGAACAGGCGGCCGAGCTCGCCGGTGCAGGTTTGGATTACTACAATCATAACCTCGACACTTCGCCGGAATATTATACCGATATCATCTCGACGCGGACTTACCAGGACCGACTGGATACCCTGGATCATGTTCGTGACGCAGGCATGAAGGTCTGTAGCGGCGGGATTGTGGGCATGGGAGAAAAAGCCCATGACCGGGCAGGTTTGTTACAACAGCTGGCCAATATGCCCCGGCATCCGGAGAGCGTGCCCATCAATATGCTGGTCCGGGTGGCCGGGACACCGTTGGCGGAAGTGGCCAAACTGGACTCCTTCGAGTTTATTCGCACCATTGCCGTCGCTCGTATTCTCATGCCACAGTCATATGTACGCCTGTCAGCGGGGCGGGAAGAAATGAATGAGGAAATGCACGCCCTGGCCTATTTTGCCGGTGCCAACTCAATATTCTACGGCGAGAAACTGCTGACAACAGCCAATCCACAAGCGAATTCAGACATGGCATTGTTTCAGCGCCTTGGCATTGAGCCGGAGCGCCGGTCGGTAGGGCAAGAACCTGAGACGCCCACCCCTCTTTTCTACGATGCCGGTGCATTGTAGTTGGCGGCGAGCAGCACCTGCCCCCGCCAGCCAACGCACGTCGGCTGAATAGCTAGCGGTCGCGGTTTTTCCTGATCAGGTCGTAGGCACCGGAAATATCCTGGGATTTCTCCGTGGCTATTTTTATCATGTCCTCGGGAACACCCCGCGCAATGAGTTTGTCGGGGTGGTTCTGGCTCATCAATTTACGGTAGGCGCGCTTCACTTCTTTATCCGTGGCGGCTTCGGAAACACCCAGGGCCTCGTAGGCATTACTGAGGCTGCTGGCGGGGGACTGTCCCGCGGCACCCGTATGAAACTGCCCCTGGGCCTGCACCATGCGCAGCAGTTGTTCCAGTTGCGCCACGCTGAAACCCATTAGTCTGGCGATATCTTGCAAAGCTGCGTGCTCCGCCTCGTCTATCGCCTGGTCCGCCAGGGCCAGGGAGATCAGGAACAACAGCAGGGTTTGCTGCAATTGTTTCCGGGGTCCACAGGTTTGCAAAAATGTCGATACCGTTTGCTCCAGCTTGAAGTCGCTCGCCGCTCCAGCGCGGAACAGGTCTTTGGCGTGTACTCGCTGTTGCCCGGTGAGACCCATTTGCGAAAACAGCGTCTCAGTGTGGTCGATTTCTTGCTGCGATACGCGGCCATCGGCTTTGGCCAGATACCCCAACAGCAAAAATGTGGTTTCGAAAAAGCTTTTTTTGATCCGCTCAATATTTTCTGGCGAACCGAACTGCAGGGTTTTCACCAGCCCTTTATCAAAGGAGTGACCGATAAAGATGCCAACTACCAGACCTATTGGACCACCAACCAGGAGACCCAGAAGCCCCGCTACTATCTTTCCGTAAAACATATAACCTCGATTGTTGAAAAAGGGGCAGAACCACCCCTACATGTCATCGTAGAAACCAGGCCCATTTCTGGGCCTCACCCGAAAACGTTTGTACTCCCACTGGTACTGCTCGGCGCATCTGCGCACACAGGTCTCTACACCGCGGTTTAGTGCCGCCAGAGAAACCATCATATCTTCATCATAAATTCCCGGGTCGGCAAGCTCGTAGCGAACCACGAACCCGCCCGGCACCCGCTGGGCCGAGCCAAAAACTGCCAGAGCCCCAGTACGGCGAATAATATTGCTGGCCAGGGTTCCGGTAAAGCATGGGATACCCATAAACAAGCTGTTCTCGCCAGCATTCACATCCGGTGGAACCTGATCGGGCAGAACCCCGGAAATATACCCCGCTCTCACACTCTTGAGCAACTTAGCCAGGCCGCGACTCGTGGTCGGCACAAGCGTCCCACCACTGCCCTTGCGCGATTTTTCGATAATTGGCCCAAGCGCTTTCAGTGTCGGGGGGCTATACAGGGAAACCGTTTTGCCCAGGGTTGCCAGGTGAAGGCCCATCACCTCCCAGTTGCCAAAGTGCGGGGCCAGTCCAATTACCCCCCGGCCCTCCTTTAGTGCATTGGTGATCAATTCGGTTCCATGAACTTCCTTAATCAGCTGCGACGCCTCGCTCCAGGGTTTTATCCACACATGGCCCATCTCGGCCGCTGTCTCCGCGGTGGCGATCAGGCTTCGCCTGGCCAGTGCACGATGCTCGGCGTCGGACATCTGGGGAAAGGCGGCCCGTATATTGTGTAAGGTCACCTTTGCGCTGCGCCCCCCTACCGGCCAGTACAGGCGACCGGCCAGACGCCCCATGCCACGGGCTATAGACAGCGGGAGCAGGGCGCTCAGGCGCAGCAAACCCACAATCAATAGCGCTTTAATTTGATCCATTCGTGACTCTGTTGGGGGGTGAATACCATTATCACCATGGGCACGTGCGAAAGCGCGTATTATGCCGACAAAAGAGCCTGTATAATAGGCCGCTTTTTGCAACCACCCTACGGGAAGACCGGTGTCAGAGATTCTGGAACAAACTCATACATTTCAAGAGCTTATATTCAAACTTCAGCAATTTTGGGGCGAGCAGGGCTGTGTAGTCCTGCAACCACTGGACATGGAAGTTGGAGCAGGCACCTTCCATCCGGCCACCTTCCTGCGGGCGATTGGCCCGGAAAGCTGGAACGCCGCCTATGTGCAGCCCTGCCGGCGACCCACTGACGGGCGCTATGGCGAAAACCCCAACCGCCTGCAGCACTACTACCAGTTTCAGGTAGTAATGAAGCCGTCGCCAGACAATATCCAGGAATTGTATCTGGATTCCCTGAAGGCACTGGGCATCGATACTGCCATCCACGATATACGTTTTGTCGAGGATAACTGGGAATCCCCCACCCTGGGTGCCTGGGGTTTAGGTTGGGAGGTCTGGTTAAACGGCATGGAAGTGACCCAGTTTACCTACTTTCAGCAGGTGGGCGGGCTGGAGTGCTACCCGGTCACTGGCGAAATTACCTATGGCCTGGAGCGTATCGCCATGTATTTGCAGGGCGTAGACAGTATCTACGACCTGGTCTGGGCTAAAGGCCCCCAGGACACTATCACCTATGGCGATGTTTTCCACCAGAACGAAGTGGAGATGTCCCGCTACAATTTCGAGGAGGCCGATACCCAGCACCTGTTCGCCAGCTTTGATCACTGTGAGTCTGAGGCCCAGCGGCTGATCGGCAAGAACTTGCCCCTGCCCGCTTATGAAATGGTGATGAAGGCTTCTCATGCGTTCAATTTACTGGATGCCCGCCATGCCATCTCCGTTACCGAGCGACAGCGCTTTATCCTGCGGGTACGAGCCCTGTCCCGCGCTGTCGCCCAGGCCTATTTCGATGCCCGCGCGGCACTGGGCTTTCCCCTGGCCGAAGATGGGCTGCGCCGGGAAACCCTGGACAAAATTCAAGCGGAGGCCAAGTAAATGAATACAGAGACACTGCTGATTGAATTGGGGACCGAAGAGTTACCTCCCAAAGCCTTGAAAACATTGGCCCTCGCGTTTCGCGACGGCATAACCGGGGGCCTGGCGCAAAATGAATTGGACTTTGACCAGGTACAGTGGTTTGCCTCCCCTCGCCGGCTGGCTGTATTGATATCAGAAGTGCAGCTGACCGCCCCCGCCAAAGAACTGGAAGTGCTGGGGCCACCGCTCAACCGTGCAAAAGATGACAGCGGCAGCTGGACTGCAGCCGCGATGGGCTTTGCGCGTAAACAGGGGGTAGAGCCCGAGCAACTCGAAACCATCGACACACCCAAGGGGGCACGTCTGGGTTTGCGATCTACGGCGCCGGGTGTAACCGCCAAAGACGCGATTAACGGCATCGTCAGCAACGCCATACAGCAATTACCTATCCCCAAGAAAATGCGCTGGGGCGCCAGTCGCACTGAATTTGTACGCCCGGTGCACTGGGTGGTGCTGATGTTGGGTCAGGACTGTGACCACGGCGAGATCCTGGGTCTGCCCACGGGCAATATCACCTATGGGCATCGCTTCCACAGTCAGGGGCCATTGGCCATCGACCTGCCCGAGAACTATGCCGATGTTCTGCTGGATGCAAAAGTGGTGGCAGACTTTAATTTGCGCCAAACCATGATTACCGACCAGCTTAGCGTAGAGGCTAGCGCCTTGAAGGCAACCGCCGTCATTGACCCCGACCTTCTCGATGAAGTCACCGGTCTGGTCGAGTGGCCGGTCGCCCTTACCGGCTCCTTCGAGGAGCGCTTCCTGAAAGTGCCCGATGAGGCCTTGATATCCTCCATGAAGGAACACCAGAAATACTTTCACCTGCTGGATGAGCAGGGCGCCCTCATGCCCAATTTTATAACTTTGTGCAATATTGAGAGCACCGACCCAATACAGGTTATCGCCGGCAACGAGCGGGTAATCCGCCCCCGGCTCAGCGATACGGCTTTTTTCTTTGAAACCGATAAGAAAATACCCCTGGCGGACCGGGTCGATTCCCTGAAGAATATCGTGTTCCAGCAGAAGCTGGGCACGCTCTATGACAAAACGCGCCGGATGGAGCAACTGGCCGGTGCCATTGCAGAAAAAATTGCGGGCTCTCCCGAGCTGGCACAGCGCGCCGCCCTGTTGTCAAAAGCCGACCTGGGCACCGATATGGTACTGGAGTTTTCCGATATGCAGGGTATCGCGGGAAGCTATTATGCGGCCCACGATGGTGAGGAGGCCGATGTCGCCTCGGCGCTGGCACAGCAATACTGGCCAAAGTTTGCCGGCGACAAACTGCCCAACACGCTGACAGCCTGCGCCCTGGGTCTGGCTGACCGGCTGGATACCCTGTGCGGTATTTTTGGCATCGGCCAGGCACCGACCGGCTCCAAGGACCCCTTCGCCCTGCGCCGGGCTTCACTGGCCGTACTGCGTATTATTGTGGAGAAAGACCTGGATCTGGATTTGCGGGAATGCCTTGACCTGGCCGTCGCGCAGTACCCGGATGAGCTGATTGAAGAGGGTACCAGGGAACGGGTTTTCGATTACATGATTGAGCGGTTCCGCGCCTGGTATGAAGATGAAGACATCCCCGTAGAAGTCTTCAGGGCGGTAAGTGCCAGGAGCCTCAGCCGGCCGGTAGACATCCAGCGTCGAGTACACGCGGTACACGCCTTCACCCAGTTACCCGAGGCAAGCGCTTTGGCGGCCGCGAATAAGCGTGTTTCCAACATTCTGGCCAAGCTTGACGCTGGGCATGCCTTTTCCGAAGTAAGTGTAAACTTACTTGTAGCGGCAGAGGAGAAGTGTCTTTACCAGGCACTGGATGGCTTGAAAAGTACTTGCGCCGAGCATATACAGCGCGGGGAGTACACCGAGGCCCTGGCGGCACTAGCCGTATTGCGGAGCCCTGTTGACACCTTTTTCGACGATGTGATGGTCAATGCTGAAGACCCCGCGCTGCGCAATAACCGGCTTAACTTGCTAAAGACACTTCGCGACACGTTTTTGGAAGTTGCCGACATTTCGAAGCTCGTTGTAAGCAAATAGGTCGCTAACGATGACTCTGCTGATTCTCGACCGGGACGGTGTCATCAACGAGGATTCCGACGACTATATTCGCTCTGTGGAGCAGTGGGTTCCTATTCCCGGCTCCATTGAGGCGATAGCGGACCTGTCTCGCGCCGGGTTTCGTATCGCCATTGCCACCAATCAGTCGGGCTTGAGCCGCGGCTATTTTGACCTGGATACCCTGGAACAGATCCACGCCAAAACGTGTCATCTGGTGGAGGAGGAGGGCGGCCATATTGCGGGAATATTCTACTGTCCACACCTGCCCAATGAGGGCTGTAGCTGCCGCAAACCAGCCACCGGTTTGTTGGAGGCCATCGAAGCCGAGCTGGGAGAGTCTGCCGTCGGTGCCTTTTTTGTCGGCGATAGCCTGAAAGATTTGCAGGCAGCCCAGGCTCACGGCTGCCGACCTCTACTTGTAAGAACAGGTAAGGGTACCGAAACACTGGAGACCCTTCACGCCGATAAAGACTCCCCCCAGCCACAGTTGACGCAGCTCAATGGAACGCCTGTTTATGACAACCTGCTGGAGGCGAGCCGTGCTATTCTGAGGGCACGATGACAATCAGGCCTTCA
>JADFVW010000348.1 GCA_015222725.1 Pseudomonadota bacterium
CATTGAATAGAACTTCCGTGCGCGTGAGACTGGCGGGCTTGCCATTGTCATCAACCTCCACCTGCAAGAACCCGCCGTTGGCGCAGATGACATTAAAGCTGCGCCTGCCCGTGGCGTAGAGATTGAAGCAGCCCGGAATATCGATTTCAGCGGTAAATACTCTGTTCTGTACATCAACCACGGACACCGACGCAGCCGGCGTGTGGTTGAGCACAAAGGCGAAGCGGTCATCATCCGAAAGCGCACTGCTAGCCTGCATTTTTACCGGTGTAAAACGCTTGGGCGGAATTTCTGTCTCCGCCAGGGGCTGCAGCGTTTGCGCATCATAGAAAGCAACAATATCGGTGCGCTTGCCGCGCGTACCCCGGGAAAAATAGGTCTCGGGCGACACAATGAGGTTTTTGCTGCGAGGTAGCAGTACGCCCCCGTGCCAGAACCCGGTGTTCACTACACCCAGGTAATCGCCCCTGTCAGCATCGATGATGTGGGCGCGACCATCGGTGGTATGGGGAATAGAAAAATCCCCCAGTACCACGATATGGCGTCCCTCCCTGCTG
Organism: Pseudomonadota bacterium; assembly: GCA_015222725.1. Taxonomy (GTDB): domain Bacteria; phylum Pseudomonadota; class Gammaproteobacteria; order Pseudomonadales; family Halieaceae; genus JBALVT01. The sequence continues at coordinate 558 of JADFVW010000348.1, forward strand.
GCCAATTGTTCCACCCTGAACATTTCCTCAGGTTCGAGCGTGGCGCTGGCAGCAAAGGACAGCAGTGCTCCCAGAATGACAGCGAAACCGAGCAGTTTGTGCCGCGGCGATTTACCGGGCTCAGCTACAGCCTGAGAATATTGTTTCGGTGAGCCACTCACTCCGTTGCACCCAGCCATGTAAGCTTTGACTCTTCATGCACAGCCATGGTCGGAACAAAGTCATTGGGTGCATCCAGGCTGCCCGTTGTCACATCGATAAACTCCGTCCTATCGCTACTGATAAATGTCAGTGGTGTGCCGCAATCCGGGCATAATTCCCTGCGCCCCTTATCGGAAGACTGCAAGAACTTTGGTGTTCCCGACACACACTGAAATGCCTCTTTGGGAACGACAACCCAACCCACAAAGGGCGCACCACTGGTTTTACGACACATGGTGCAGTGACAATTCACAATACGGTAATCCCCATCATCAATAGTGTATCGAATTTTTCCGCAAAAACAGCCGCCTTCTATCATTCGATAAACTCCGTGAAGTGTTCTGCCGTTAGCGCTGCATCATACCAGCGCGCCCGTTCAGCCCAGAAGATATTGGCCTGGGGTGATTTATTGGGAATCCCATTCAATGACCCGGCCGGCACCACCAGAATATCACCGTTTAAAGATAAATAGGGCACTCTGGAGCCACAGCTACTACAAAATGCATTGGAGATTTTTCTACCCTCGAGGTCAAATCTCGTAATATTGTCCCACCCGCTGTGCCAGGAAATAGCTTCCGGTTTTGTAAACAGGTTTGACGCATGTGCTGACCCCGTTACTTTCTGGCATTGCACACAATGACACAATTGAAAATGGGCAAATTCATTTAGAATTTCAAATTCCACTTTGCCGCATAAACAGCCACCGGTTAATTTTTCCAATTGGGCCTCCAGTCTCAACGTCCATATTCATGGCATTAAAAATGATCTTTGTCATCAGCAGGTTTTGTTCCCTCTCGGGCAGCTTACAGTGAGCTGTCCGGCCTTATCAGCATGGCGAGGCGGCGCAGCCCCAAAGGGGAGTACCGTTGAACGGCAGGGTAAAAAGAGCCGGTATCTCTTCCAACACCTGCCAACCCAAACATCACTTATGGGTTAACATGCAGGGAGTAATCGACCCTGGTTGTTGAGCCCCTGCAATACGCCACAGTTTGGTCAAATTAGTACATCCAGCGTTTTTTCCAGCAAGTCCATGCTCTCCGCGATTAACTCATCTGAAATAGTCAGCGGAGGGAGTATACGAATCACGTTGCCGCGAGTGCCGCAGGAAAGCAGAATTAATCCATTGCGAGCCGCCTCCGCAACCACCGCTTCGGTTAACTCGGGATCGGGATTTTCCGCATCCCCCTGGTGAACCAGTTCCAGGGCAATCATTGCGCCCAGATGTCGGACATCGCCTATTTTATCGGGGAATTTGCTCTTCATCACCTCGAGCCGGGAGATGATAAAGTCGCCCAGTTCTATAGCACGCTCACAGAGTTGTTCTTCGCGGATAACGTCGAGTACGGCCAGTGCCGCCGCGCAGCCGACAGGCCAGCCACCGTAGGTTCCGCCCAGTCCACCCGGATGGGGGGCATCCATAATCTCCGCTTTGCCGACCACTGCGGCAAAGGGATACCCACCGGCAATGCCTTTGGCCATGGCCACCAGATCGGGCTCGACCCCCGCATGCTCACAGGAAAACATTTTGCCCGTGCGAGCAAACCCCGCCTGAACCTCATCACAAATCAGCACGATGCCATGCAGGTCACAAAGCGCTCGCAGCGCCTGCATAAATTCCACAGGAGCGGGATAAAATCCACCCTCCCCCTGGACCGGCTCGATAATAATTGCAGCAACCCGCTCCGGCTCAACTGCAACGGTAAATAACGTAGACAGCGCCTTGAGGCACTCTTCTACCGACACCCCATGGTAGGCAATGGGATATGGAACGTGATATATCTCACCGGGGAAAGGCCCGAAGCCGGCCTTGTAGGGGGCAACCCTTCCCGTCAATCCCATGGTCAGGTTGGTACGCCCATGAAAGCTACCATTGAAGGCGACTACGCCGGTACGGCCGGTATGGCTGCGAGCAATCTTGACGCAATTTTCTACTGCCTCGGCACCCGTTGTAACAAAAATAGTTTTCTTGGGCGTGTCACCGGGGGCAATCAGGTTTAGTTTTTCTGCCAGTTCAACGGCACAGGAATAGGGAGTTACCGTCAGGCATGTATGACTGAATTGCGCCAGTTGGGCCTGCACTGCGGCCTGAACCCGGGGATGATTGTGCCCGGTGTTAACCACGGCAATGCCGCTACCCAGGTCGATATAGCGCTTGCCTTCCACATCCCACAGCTCAGCATTTAACGCCTTCTCTATAAATGCGCTGGTAATCGTACCCTGGCCACGGGCGAAAGCATTATCTTTTCTGGCTTGCAGGGACTTATTGTTCAAAAGCTGACTCCGGACATTAGTGCCATAACCGACTTAATCACACCGAGAGGGACGAACTCAAAAAGACTTGGATTCCATTTGAGACAGTTGGAAAAAGTCCTCGACAATCGACAGTGCCTTGTCCCCGTCGAATTTCTTGCAGGTGTAGATAATCAATGACAGAAAGCGGGAAGACTGCCAGGTATATACGGCAACACCCGACTCAATCAGCGGTATAAATGCCTCTATACCCTGATTTTCGATCTTGCCCTGACCCAGTGAAGAGTTAACAATGGCATCGCCGGCTGCATTGGCGCCCAATCCGGACAAAAGTACTGTGAAAAATTGATGCACCGTTTCAACCTGCACGTCAATTTCGTAGATCCCCTCAATTAGTAGTCTCTGACGGTATATGTTGGGTGCCAGGTCTTTCATTCAGTTCCCCTATCATCGCAATTTTTTGTGAACCGCTATAGTACCAAGAGTAAGGCCAGTAGACAGCTGCCTTACTGGGAGACAGATCGACACTACCGTCTCAACCCTGCGCCTCGATAAACTACAGCGGAGAACGCCCCCTATTAGCAGCAATGCGCAACCTCAATGCATTAAGCTTGATAAAGCCCTCGGCATCAGCCTGATTGTAGGCACCGGCATCATCTTCAAAGGTGGCGATGCTCTCGTCGAACAGACTGTCATCGGACTTACGCCCGGCGACAGAAACGTTGCCCTTGTACAGCTTCAGCCGCACCACACCGTTTACAAATTCCTGGGACTGGTCGATCATGGCCTGCATCATTTTGCGCTCGGGTGACCACCAGTAGCCGTTGTAAATCATCTGGGCATAACGCGGCATCAGCTCATCTTTCAGGTGGGCCACTTCGCGGTCCAGGGTGATAGACTCCATCGCCCGATGCCCGCGCAACATGATGGTGCCACCGGGGGTTTCGTAGCAGCCCCGGGCTTTCATACCCACATAGCGGTTTTCAACAATGTCATCGCGGCCAATGCCGTTGGCACCGCCCACCTTGTTCAGGTACTCGAGAACCGTGGCCGGGCTCATGGCCTCGCCATCAATGGCCACGATATCGCCGAGCTTATATTCCAGTTCGATGTAGGTGGGCTTGTCCGGTGCAGCCTCGGGGCTGACACTCCAGCGCCACATGTCATCTTCCGGCTCCGCCCAGGGGTCCTCCAGAATGTCTCCTTCATAGGAAATATGCAGCAGGTTGGCATCCATGGAGTAAGGGGACTTTTTCTTCTGCCCGGCGAAATCAACAGGAATATCACGCTCTGCACAGTAGGCCATCAGTGACTCTCTGGAACTCAAATCCCACTCGCGCCAAGGCGCGATAACCTGTACACCCGGCATCAGTGCATAGGCGCCCAGCTCAAAACGCACCTGGTCGTTACCCTTGCCGGTGGCGCCATGGGAAATAGCATCAGCGCCAGTCTCCCTGGCAATTTCTATCAAGCGCTTGGCAATCAGGGGCCTGGCGATAGAGGTGCCCAACAAATACTCCCCCTCGTAGATGGTATTGGCGCGAAACATGGGGAAGACGAAATCGCGTACAAATTCTTCGCGCAGATCGTCGATGTAAATTTCTTTAATGCCCAATGCCTCCGCCTTCGCGCGGGCGGGTTCTACTTCCTCGCCCTGACCGATATCGGCGGTAAAGGTCACCACCTCACAGTTGTAGGTGTCCTGCAGCCAACGCACAATTACCGAGGTATCCAGGCCACCAGAATAGGCCAACACTACTTTTTTTACATCGGACATCTATTACTGCTCCATTATCATATCGCCGTCACACAGCAAGACCATGTGAACTTTAAGGCCGCGTATTCTACTCTGGAGAGGGTATAATTCCCAGCTGGAATGTCAGCTGGAATGCGGAATATGTGCGGCGTCCGGCCGGCTAGCATTAACAAAACCCCAGGTCCAAACAGCAAATCACCCTCCTTATTCCAGTCCCCGCTACTTTAGCGTAGCATGCACCCCTCACTTTATGGATCTACAGGCCCCTTGTGACCGAATTGACCATTAGCCGCCCGGACGATTGGCATGTCCACCTACGCGACGGCGACGCCCTGACGCAAACCTGCGCCGATATGGCCCGTTATTTCGGGCGCATTATCGTGATGCCCAACCTCACGCCACCGGCCACCACGGTGGAGGAGGCCGGTACCTATCGCCAACGGATTACTGCGGCCATGTCCGGGCTTCCTCGACAGTTTGATCCACTGATGGTTTTATATCTCACCGACCGCACCGACGCCGCGGAGATTGCGCGGGCAGCAGAGTCGGCTTTCGTGCACGCGGTAAAGCTATATCCCGCCGGCGCCACCACCAACTCCGACGCTGGCGTGGCCGATCTACAAAGCCTCTACCCCACTCTGGCCGCGATGGAAGAGCACGGAGTGCCACTGTTGATACATGGCGAGGTTACCGACCATAACATCGATATATTCGACCGGGAAAAAGCCTTTATCGACCGCCATCTCGTTCCCATCGTGGAGAAATTTCCCAAATTAAAAGTGGTACTGGAACACATCACCACGCAGGATGCGGTGGATTTCGTTAGCGCTGCACCCGCCACCATTGTCGCCACCATCACGGCTCATCACTTACTGTTCAATCGCAATGACATGCTGGTGGGCGGTATCAGACCCCACTACTACTGCCTGCCTGTCCTGAAGCGTAATACTCACCAGAATGCCCTGCGTGACGCCGCCATTTCAGCTAACCCCAAGTTTTTCCTGGGCACCGACTCTGCACCGCATACCACGGCCAATAAAGAGAACAGCTGCGGCTGTGCCGGTATTTACACCGGGCACGCAGCCATCGAGCTTTACGCGGAAGTATTCGAGCAACTGGGCGCGCTAGACCGTCTTGAGCGTTTTGCCGCACACTTTGGCGCCGACTTTTACGGCCTGCCACGCAATACCGACACTATCACCCTGGAAAAACAAGCCTGGACAGTGCCCTCGCAGCTCCCCCTCGGAGAAGAATTCCTCACGCCACTGCGCGCCGGTGAAGAAATCGCCTGGCGCGTTGTCGACACGGGGAGCTCAACAACTTGAACCTCTCCTCTGACCACCGGATTTGCGACCGTTTCCGCGGCTTCCTACCCGTTGTCGTCGACATAGAAACCGGCGGCTTCAATGCCAGCACCGATGCCATCCTGGAGATCGCTGCAACCATCGTACGCATGGATGAGGATGGCCAACTGCTGGTACACCGCACCCACAGCTACCAGGTTAAACCTTTCGAGGGAGCCAACCTGGAACAGGCGGCCCTGGATTTTACCGGCATTGACCCCTACCACCCGTTCCGCGAGGCGGTGGACGAACAGGAGGCATTAACTGAGATTTTCAAGGTGATACGCAAAGAGATCAGGGACCAACATTGCAGCCGCGCGGTACTGGTCGGACACAATGCACATTTCGATGCAGGCTTCGTCACCGCTGCCGTGGAACGCTGTGAGATAAAGCGCAACCCATTCCACCCCTTCTCCCACTTTGACACCGCCACCCTGTCCGGGCTCGCCTTCGGCCAAACCGTGCTGGCCAAGGCATGCGGTGAGGCCGGCATCAAGTTTGACAATGCAGAGGCGCACAGCGCCGCCTACGATGCCGACCGCACCGCCGAGCTATTTTGCGATATTGTGAATCGCTGGAAAGAATCGGGCGGCTGGATGCCGCTATTCGACGATAGCTAACACGAGGTGAGCTGGCCCTGGTGGGCATCCCGCTTTTTTCGAGGTTATTTGGCCTTGCTTGGTTGGAACCCCACGCCCGCGCAAGGCCAAATAACCTCGAAAAAAGCTACCGGTGCATACAATTACAGAATACATATCAGCGTTGCAGACTTCAGCAATAAGAGCTGTCTGCTGTGGGGGGAACGCTATACGGGCGTGGGGTTCCAACCAAATAGAGTTTCACCCACAGCAGACAGCGGATTCCATTCCTCGGACAAGAATAACGCCTACCCGCTGATTTCATTAAGCGTCGAATCAAGCGCATCCATCATCACCTCCAACGACTCGGCCCCCAGCAACTCATATTTAACATGCTCCTCCAGCGGCAATAGCTGAATCAGCGTATACCCCACCTGCCAGGCATTATCGTAGTCGATATCGAGATTCATACGCTGCACATGAGGGTGGGTTTCAAGTCCCCTCAAGACATCGGCCAACTGGCTCCACCCGGGAATAAGAGCTGCAGGCTCCCGCTGCGGACGGAAGTTGGCCTCGCCGTACATCTGGCTCGAATCCGAAGTGCGGGTATCTCCCAGAGCGAAAACTTCACGGCCTTCAATGGTGACTCCCAGCAAGCCGTTGGGCAGCTGATTCCAGTCTACGATCCTGGCGTAGGTACCGTATTTGCCCAGCTCCAGTGAGTAGTTTGATGTGCCCGCGACTTCCGAACCACTGCGAATCCAGACCACGCCAAAACCGGAATCCGATTTCATGCAGCTGCGAACCAGATCCAGGTAGCGTTGTTCAAAGATCTGAAGCGGAACTTGCCCGTAGGGCAGCAGCACTGACGACAGGGGAAAGAGCGGTATCTCCATCGATTCTCTCACTCTTTTTCGGCGCCACCCTCAGGACCCAGCGGTTTGAAGGCGATTATCAGCTGGGGAAGTAACATCAGCGCACCAATCACGGCGGCGGCCATCGCCAGCACCGTGAGCAGGCCAAAGTATATGCTGGGATTAAAGTTGGACAAGGTCAGCATGGAAAATCCGATCACCACGGTGACGGTGGTGTAGTACAGAGCCCGGCCAATACTGCGGTGACAGCGGTACATGGTGGCTTTGTAATCCCGGTCCAGTGGAAATTCTTTCAGGTAGCGGTGCACATAGTGAATACAGTTATCCACGCCTATGCCCAGCACAATGGCGGCAATGGTAATCGTCATGATGTCCAGCGGAATCCCCACAAGGCCCATCACCCCCAGAACCAGACCCGCCGCCAGAAGGTTGGGCGCGAGGGCGATCAAGGCCAGCCAGAAGGAGCGAAACAACACGACAAACATTACCAGAATGGCCAGGAACACCACGCCCAGTGTCAAAATCTGCGAGCGGAACAAACTCTGCAGCACGTTATTGTAGAGAACCAGCATGCCGGTAAACTGTACCCGCTCCGGGGCAAAACCCAGATCGTCGACCAGGTAGGCCCGGGTCTTTTTCAAAAACTCGTCTCGGCGCAACTCCTTGCTGGTCTCTTTCACCCGCACTGTGATTCGCGCTTCCTCACGTGTCTTGGAGAAGTAGGGATCAACCATCATGCTCTTGATACTGTCCGGTAGGCTTTTCTCTACCAGGGCCAATTCAACGCCTCCTATATCCTCCCCCATCAGGTCTTTGACCACGGTAAATATGGTGGACAGGGAAAGTACTTTGCCGGTCTCCGGTAGGGAGTCGATATAGCTGTGGGCCGCATCCAGTTCCCGCATGCCCTCCAGGCTAAACCAGTAGCTGGGCTTAAAACTGTCTTGCGATCCCGAACTGAACCCCTCACCAAAGCCCTCATCACCCCATTCGTCGGAAAGTCCGTCATCTGCAAAGCTGTCATCTGCAAAATCATCATCTTCCGCGAAGGGATCATCCTCAGCCACGGGCAGCGGCACCGTGCCGGAATCGGGCAGTGCGAGGCCCGGCAAGGGCGCATCGAAATCCGGTGCCGCGATCACAATATCCAGCGGTATAGTGCCGCCCAGCTTTGCATCGAGTAGCTCCATACCCCGGTAGATTTCCGTGCTCTCATGAAAGTAATCGATAAAACGATTTTCGACTTCCAGTCGGGATATGCCATAGATCGTGATGAGCAGTAATACGCTGCTGACCAACAGGATCAAGCCGCCGTGGTGGTCGGTGGCACGGGCAAAATGTACCGTCAGCGGCTGGTGCTCACCCAGGTGCTTAAAGGGGCGACCCACGGGCCAAACCAGCATCATGCAGGGCACGATAATAAAGGCCAGCAGCAGCGCCACCACAATGCCCACAGTCATCATCCAGCCAAAATCTATGACCGGCTGTATACCCGACACCACCAGTGACATAAAAGCCACAATGGTGGTCACGCCGGTAAAAACACAGGGGATGGCCATTGACTTCACCGTGACCAAGACACGTTCATGCAGATCACCATCGGGGCTTTGGGCATGTAGCTCGCGGTAGCGCACAATCAGGTGTATCGCCAGCGCCAGGGAAATAATCAACAACACGGCGACAAAGTTGGAGGAAATGACCGTCATCCGCCAGTCCAGGGCACCCAGTATGCCCAGCATCACCACAATGGTCCCTATGCAGGTGGTCAGGGGAATAACTACCCAGCGCACGCGGCGAAAAATAATAGCCAGCACCAGCACCATAATGCCGAGAATGGCACCACCAAACAGGTTCAGGTCACTTCTGACAAAACTCACCATGTCCGCCGTAATCATCGGCAAGCCGCCCACGAACAGGTCGGCGTATTGCGCGTAATTCGTCGCAATTTTTCGAACACTGTCCACCAGTGCGCCCTGCTGCTCCAGCGCCAGGGCAGTGCCTGCCTTATAGGCCGCTTCAACCTCTGCCAGTGTTTTCGCCTCCTCGCTGGACAGACCCTGAGCATCGCGCTGCTTGCGCAGATCCTCGCGCTGGTATAACAGGGCATTATATTGCTCGTTCCTCTCCAGATTGATCTGGACAGCAGTCACCTGGGCATCCCTACTGGCCAACAGTTCAGCGTAGATTGGACTGCTGGTAAGCTCCCGAAGCGCCAGGGTGCGGTCTGTATTCGGGTCAGCCAGGGTGGGCAGTGAGTCACCCGATGTAATATCACCCAAGGTGACCGGGGGGCTGGACAGCAGAGGTACATCGAGCACGGTCACTACAGAGGAGACCCCCGGCAGCAATCTCAGCTCATCCGCCATACGACCCATGGGTTGCAGCGACTCCGGGGCCAACAGACCAACCTGCGGCTGCCAGGTAATAAGCAGAAAATCCTCGGAACTGTACTCCCGACTTACCTCGCGATAAAACTCCAGAGAGGGATCGCCCTGCAGCAACAGGGAGTCGGCGGAGGCATCCAGTTTAATCTTGCCCAGCTGAGTCGCGAAGGCGCAAATGAACACCAGCATCAGGAACAGCGACAGGCCGGGGCGCTTCAATACCAGGCGATCATAGACAGAGAGTGTGCTTGTAAACATTTTATGCGTTATTCCACATTCAGTTGGTTTAGTAATTTTTGGTGAACGGCGCTAAAACTTCCGTTGCTCATTATCACCACCTGGTCGCCCGGCTGCACACAGGCGACTACCTGCTGCACCAGCTGGTCGACATCATCACACAGGGTGGCCGGCACGGTACTCGCCGCAATCACGCCCTCCAGTGACCAGTCCATACCGGCGGGCTGAAACCAGAACACCTGATCTGCAGCTGCAGTGGCTGCGGCCAGCTTGTCCCGGTGCTCGCCCATGCGCATGGTATTCGACCGGGGCTCTATCAGCGCTATCAAGCGCCCCTTACCCCCTTTGGCGCGCAGGCCCTGCAAGGTCATTTCAATAGCGGTGGGATGGTGGGCGAAGTCATCATAGACAGAGACCTGCCCAACACAACCCAGCAGCTCCAGCCTGCGCTTTACACCCCGAAACTCACCCAGTGCTTTTGCCGCCACCGCAGGGGGAACACCGACATGCCGCGCAGCTGCAACAGCGGCCAAGGCATTTTCTACGTTGTGTAGACCACAATATGTCCAGGAAATTTCAACGGCAGCGTCATCGCCACAATGCACGGTAAATACGGAGCCGTCGGCTACAATGAGTTCCGCCCGCCAGAAAGGCGCTTGTGCCGTCTCGGAAGTATCGCCACTGTGCACCGCAAAAGACACTGTCGGTGTCCAGCAACCCATTTCCAGCACGGCATCTATAGCGTCTACATCATCGGGATGGACAATAAGTCCCTCACCGGGCACACAGCGCACCAGGTGGTGAAACTGACGCTGAATTGCGGCCAAATCATCGAAAATATCGGCGTGATCAAACTCGAGATTATTAATGGTCAATGTGCGGGGGCGATAGTGGACAAACTTGGAGCGTTTATCGAAGAAGGCGGTGTCATATTCGTCCGCCTCAACTACAAAAAAATCGGACTCTCCGGCCCTGGCCGACAAACCAAAATTGCCGGGCACCCCACCTATTAAAAAGCCAGGGGACATTCCCGCGTATTCCAGTATCCAGGCCAGCATGCTACTGGTGGTGGTTTTGCCGTGGGTACCGGACACAGCCAACACCCATTTATCCTTCAAAAAGTGTTCCGCCAGCCACTGCGGCCCGGAGGTATAGGCGATTCCGGAATTAAGAACATACTCCACCGCAGAATTGCCCCGGGTCATGGCATTGCCAACCACCACGCAATCTGGAGCCGGCTGCATATGTTCCGGACGGTACCCCTCCATCAGGACAATACCCGCAGCCTCCAGCTGAGTGCTCATGGGCGGATAGACATTGGCATCAGAGCCGGTCACTTTGTAACCCAGTTCCCTAGCCAGCAGGGCGATGCCGCCCATAAAAGTGCCGCAGATGCCCAATATATGAATATGACCTTTCAAAAAACACTCCTCGATTGAAGGCGAGCATATTATCACGCGAATCGAAGCGCCTAACAGCTCTGGAGTGCCAAAATACCGCTACAGAGTATCCACACGGGGAACAGATTGCCGTATCATCCCCCCACCTTCGAGCTTGCAACACATTAAAACGACATGGGTCGGCCCAGCCACCCCCGTCACGGACCACTCTCTTATGCCCAAAAAAAATGCGTTTTACGCCCAATCGGGCGGCGTCACCGCGGTCATTAATGCCTCTGCCGCCGGCGTCATCGAAACCGCGCGCGAGCACCGATCACAGATTGGCAAAGTATATGCAGGCCGCAATGGCATCATTGGCGCCCTGCGCGAAGATTTGATCGATACCAGCAAAGAGAGCAAGGCTGCCATTCGACAATTGGTATCCACGCCCTCAGGTGCCTTCGGCTCCTGTCGGCACAAACTGCAAAGCCTTGAACAAAACCCGGCGGAGTACCAGCGCCTGATCGAAGTGTTCAAAGCACACAATATTGGCTATTTTTTCTACAATGGCGGCGGTGACTCGGCGGACACCTGCCTCAAGGTGTCGCAACTGAGCCAGGCCATGGGCTACCCGCTACAGGCCATTCACATCCCCAAAACCATAGACAACGACTTGCCGTTGACAGACAACTGCCCGGGGTTCGGCTCGGTAGCCAAATACATTGCTATCTCAACCCGCGAAGCCGCGCTGGATGTTGCCTCCATGTGTGAGACCTCCACCAAGGTTTTTATCCTTGAAGTCATGGGGCGCCACGCCGGGTGGATTGCCGCCGCCGCTGGCCTGGCAGGTGAGCGCGAAGGCGATGCCCCCCATATCATACTGTTCCCGGAAATAGCCTTCGACCAGAAAAAGTTCCTGGCCAAGGTAAAGCGCTGCGTTAAAAAGCACGGCTATTGTGTCATTGTCGCCTCGGAGGGTGCCCACTACAAAGATGGCACCCTGCTGGCTGGCTCCAGCCAGACCGACGCCTTTGGCCACCACCAATTGGGCGGGCTGGCACCCACCCTGGCAACCATGGTCAAAACGGAATTGGGTTTCAAATACCACTGGGCCGTTGCCGATTACCTGCAGCGCTCCGCGCGCCATATCGCATCGACCACGGATGTCGAGCAGGCCTACGCCGTGGGCGCAGCGGCGGTAAAGTTCGCCCTGCAGGGTAAGAATGCCATCATGGCAACCATTATTCGCGGCAAAGGCAAGCGTTACAGCTGGTCTATAGGCGAGGCCTCTCTGGAAAAAGTGGCCAATCGGGAAAAAATGATGCCGCGCAACTTTATTACACGCGACGGATTTGCCATCACCGAACAGGCCCGTGAGTACCTGCAGCCGCTGATTCGCGGCGAGGCCTACCCCGATTACAGCAAGGGCCTGCCAAAGTATGTACGCCTGAAAAACGTGGCGGTACCCCGGAAACTGAAAGCCGGTTTCGATATATAACCGGCCGCCAGCATCGTGGTAAGATTCTGGGCCAAAGAGGCGCAACCGATTGATTTACCAGCCTCTCCGGTAACGACAACAATACTGTCACGGTGGAACTTGAAGACCTGCCCTTTATCACACTGAATTTCGCGACTACCGCCAATGCGGTGCCGCATTAGTTATCAACCATCTCAATCAAGCGGAGAGTTACATGTATCAAAATACCGAGTATAACCGTTGGCGTAGGCACCCCTGGCATGGCCTGAAGGCCAGGCCAGACGAAAGCAAGCCCAGTATTGTAACGGCCTATATCGAAATCACCCCCAGCGATGTGGTGAAGTATGAGATCGACAAGGTCTCGGGGTTCCTGATGGTCGATCGTCCGCAGCGGACCACATCCAGCCCCCCCGCACTGTACGGGTTCATCCCCCAGACGTTCTGCGGCGACCGGGTAGCAGCGATGTGTCGCGATGCCGACGTGGCCGATGGAGACCCGCTGGATATTTGTGTTTTTTCCGAGCGTCTTATTACCCGTGCGGATATCCTGCTCAGCGCCAGGGTGGTGGGCGGAATCCAGATGATTGATGATGGCGAAGCCGACGACAAGATAGTCGCGGTGCTGGAGGGCGACAATATCTGGGGCGATGTGCAGGATATTGATGATTTGCCCGCCATCAAGACCGAACGGCTGCAGCATTACTTCAGGACCTATAAAATGGTCCCGGGCAATGATATCGATATCAAGGTCGATCACGTCTACGGTCGCGAGGAAGCGCTCCGGGTGATCGAGGCTTCAATGCAGGATTACGAGGCGGGCTACGGCCACCTGCACCAGACAGACGAGAAATAAGCTTCGATGGCGTAATTCAATGTGCCCGGCGATACCGCGCCGGGCACCAGTTTTCTGCCACCGCAGTATAACGTTGTAAAATTTCAGGCAACTGGGCTAGCAACTCCCCGCGCAAACACAGTTCGCCGTCAAATTCCTCCCAACACCCCCCGACCAACTCAGTCGATAACTGGCCTGCACAGGTAACAGACAAAGGCGCATAGCTGAGGTGCCAGCGCTCCACAGCCACGCCACCGCCGTCCTGCGCGTAGGGGCGAAAAAAACCGTGGGAAGTATCGGCCGCCATGCGCTGGTCCAACCAGCGGTGCAACGAATCAAATACGCCCCCCGGCGCTACCTCCTGCGGTGTCAACTGTACCGCGTAATCAGTACCCACGCCGGCCAGGTTACACACGTCTATGTCGGTTCCCCAATGGTGTCGCGAGGTTCCCGGCGCAGCTGAGAAGCGCAATATGGCATGTAGCAACTGCTGTGTTGACAGCCTGGCCCAGTCCAGTGGCACCCCATCATCATCGTGCAGTGGTCGCAGGCCACTGGCCTTGCCATTCCAGATGGCAGCCTGGCGCTCGAAGGAGCGAAAGCTGCTGACAATAGACAGCTCAAAACCCGCCTCGCTGGCTTCACGCGCCAGGCAGGCGAATGCCTGGGCCGCCTCCCCCAACATTTGGTTGCCACAGGGCAGGGTTACCAACTGCGATTCATCCTGCCCGGTTAACTGAGCAATACTAAGCCGGGTCACTGGCATTCAATTCACTCTCGTTTATTGTCGGCTGGTTTGTGGGCGGCGGGTCGACGCAGAAGGGCACCGAGTGAGAAAGCACAATGCCGGCGGGGGTAATTCTGGACTGCCATGCCATCACCTCCACCCCCGCCTGTATCGCCTGTAGCAAGGCCTCTCTGTAACGTACATCAATCTCTCCCGCGGCATGAACTGACTTTATCCCGCTGTGTAAGACACAGTAAAACAGTATTGCCCGAGTGTTGCCATCGAGGCTGGCCTGTAGCTCCCGCAGGTGCTTGCGACCTCGCTCGCTCACGGCATCTGGGAACATGCCCTGCCCGCGGTCCCCGACCAGGGTAACTGACTTAACTTCGACAAAAACACGTTTGCCGCTCCCTTCCAGCAACAAGTCTGCCCTGCTGTTTTCACCGTATTTTACCTCACGGCGAAGTTGGGGGTAGGCCTCGAAGCCGCTTATCAACCCTGATTCAAATGCCTCTCGCACCACTTTATTGGCCTTGGCCGAATGGATACAGGCCAAACCACCGGCGGTCTCAACCAATTCCCAGGTATGCGGGTATTTCCGGGTCTTCACCTCGCTTGTGGACAACCACACCCGCGAGCCCGGCTGGGCACAACCAGTCATCGCCCCCGTATTGGGGCAGTGCACGGTAATAACACTGCCATCGTCCAGCTCTACATCCGCTAAAAACCGTTTGTAGCGACGCAACAGGCGCGCTTCAATCAATTCACCCATTTCCATAATTCAGCCCTGCCTCCTCAGTTAGGTATCTTAGCAACAGCCAAACCAGCTTGTCAGTCTCTTGTAAATATTCGCATTAATAGTGGCGTCCCTAGCTGTTATCTGGTAGTTTCTCCGCCCTCGGTCTCGGGGGTCATTTTGGACCCGGGAAATTACTGTGAGTATTGTCAGGTAGGATGGGAAGCTAGTCATGCCAAGAGCAGCCAAAAAAGCAGCTTCAACAGAATTTAAAAACTTCGAACCGTATAAGCCAAAGCGCGGTGAGGAGTACATGAACGAAAAACAATCTGCACACTTCATGCAAATCCTGCAAAATTGGAGGAATGAATTAATGCAGGAAGTTGATCGTACCGTGACGCATATGAAGGACGAGGCCTCCAACTTCCCCGACCCCGCCGATCGCGCCACCCAGGAAGAAGAATTCAGCCTGGAACTGCGTACCCGTGATCGCGAGCGCAAGCTGATCAAGAAGCTGGACAGTATGATGGAGAGGCTAGACCAGAATGACTACGGCTTCTGCGATGCCTGCGGTGTTGATATCGGCATCAAGCGCCTGGAAGCGCGCCCCACGGCAACCCTTTGCATCGACTGCAAAACACTGGCCGAAATCAGGGAAAAACAGGAGATGGGTTAAACCTGGCGCCCGGATCGGCAATTTATATGCCGGACTCGACTGCTACCCCTGACTCCCTCACTGCCACCAGCGCCCCCTCTAAATTACCCTACCGGGGGCGTTTTGCGCCCTCACCTACCGGGCCACTCCACCTGGGTTCCCTAATAGCCGCTGTGGCCAGCTATCTGGATGCTCGAAATCATAATGGCACCTGGCTAGTTCGAATAGACAACCTGGACCCGCCCAGGGAGGTTCCTGGCGCCGCCGATAGTATACTCAACAGCTTGCGACAACACGGCCTGCACTGGGACGAAGAAGTATTGTGGCAGAGCCAGCGGGGACCAGCCTATCAGCGCGCACTTGGGCAGCTGAGTTCCAGCACTTTTCAATGCGATTGCAGCCGCGGTGAGCTGGGCCCGAATGGCGATTGCCAACGAGGCTGCCGGTTGCGACAACAGGCGCCCGTGACGCCCTGCGCAACCCGTATTTCTGTCCCGGAAAATGTCTCCATCCAATTTACAGATCAACTTCAGGGTCAACAGAATATTGCCCTGGGACAAAGCGCGGAAAATTTTCTGATCCACAGGAAAGACGGCCTATACGCATACCAGTTAGCCGTTGTAGTCGACGACGCCCACCAGGGCATTACCCATATCGTGCGCGGCTCAGACCTTCTCGACACCACGGCGCGACAACAGTTTTTGCAGCAGGCGCTGGGCTACCTCACGCCCGCGTATTGCCACGTACCGGTCATCACCAATGCGCAGGGACAAAAATTCAGCAAGCAAAATCTTGCCCCCGCGCTGGACAGTGAGACAGCCGTGCTCAACCTGCGTACAGCGCTGGATTTCCTGAGTCAGCCTCACCCGCCGGATGGCTTGTACGAGCCGGACAGCCTGCTGGCATTCGCCGCAAATCACTGGTCGCCGCATTTGATACCTGGCGTCATGTCTATCAGTGCCTAGCGGGCGCACTTACCTTTGAGCTTTAGGCCCGCCTTCAGTACTATCAGCGGTCAGGCAAAAAAGAGTGTTGTTCCCGTATGTATATAAATCGCGCACTGCTACTGATGGTCGGAATCGCTTTTATCTTTTCCCCAATGATAGAGGAGTGGATCTCCCGCGGTGGCACCGCCTGGTACAGGCCCTATCAAGTGTGGTTGATTATCATTGTGGCCTCCTATTGGAACCAGCGCTCCAGAGTCACCGATGAGCTTTAGTCTCGCCCAGATTCTTATATTCATAGTCGCTTATTTAAGCGGCTTGTTCCTCGTCGCCTACCTGGCCGATCGGGGCATCATAGCAAAGCGCATTACCGAACATCCCGCTGTCTACGTCCTCTCCCTGGGCGTTTTCGCCGGGGTAATGGCCACCAACGGCACGATAGAACTGGCCCACCACTACGGCTACAGCTTTCTCCTGTATTACCTGGGCGCTGTGGTGATGTTTGTGATGGCTACTGTCTTGTTGTTACCACTACTGAAGCTCTGTCGAATTTACCAGTTGAGTTCCCTGGCAGACGTCCTCACTTTCCGCTTTCGCAGCCCCTGGGTGGGGGCGGCAATAACGATTGCCATGTGTATCAGCTTGCTGCCCCTGCTGGCGCTACAGATTCAGGCGGTCGCAGACAGCATTCACATTCTTGAAGGAAACCACAACCACCTGCTGGCCGGAACCGATAGGCGTGACGGCCTGGCCCTGCTGTTTTGCATCATCATCATTGTGTTCTCAATTCTGTTTGGCACCCGACAGATGTCTGCCCGGAACCGCAACACCGGGCTTGTTACGGCAATAGCATTCGAGTCGCTGGTCAAGTTAGCGGCCATGTTTGTGCTGTTTTTTGCCTCGATTTACGGCGTATTTGGCGGATTTGAGGGCCTGGATCAATGGCTGACACAAAACCCGGAAATTAATAATGTTCTGGGCAGACCGATGCGGGGAGATGCCGCCCGCAGCCTGCTGCTTATTTTCTTCGCTGGCGCTGTGTGCATGCCACATATTTTCCATATGACCTTCGCTGAAAATACCGACAGCAGGGACATGCACGCATCCGTCTGGGGTCTACCCCTGTATTTGATGTTACTGAGCCTGCCGATACTGCCTATCGCCTGGGCGGGAATCAAGCTGGGCCAAATACAACCCCTGGAGTATACGGGCCTGGCAATCGGCCTACAGCTGGGCTCTACCCCTGTCAGCGGCGCGGCATTTGTGGCGGGGCTATCTGCGGCCAGCGCCACCATCATTGTAACAACGCTCGCCCTGGCCAATATGTGTGTCAATCATCTGGTTTTACCCCTGCGTGCACTGCAAATCGATCCCGACCAGAGCCTGTATGCGCAGCTCAAATGGTTGCGCCGTTCGCTTATCACTATCCTGATCCTCGGTGGCTATATCTTTTATGTCATCATCAGCGGGCGCGAGAGCCTCACCCAGCTGGGACTGGTGGCATTTACCGGGACGCTGCAGTTTTTACCCGGCGTGGTGGCCACGCTGTACTGGCCCGGCGCTAACAGACGAGGCCTGCTGACCGGGCTGGGAGCGGGCTTGGCAGTCTGGTTTCTCACCATGCTACTGCCCATATTCAGCAGTTTTGATCAGACCTTCCTTGATTTCGCCTACCTCAGCTGGGTGGCGGACAAAGAGAGTGCCTGGGCCACTGCTGCCACTTTGTCGCTGGGCTTGAACACCTTTTTCTTTGTCGCCGTGTCCCTGCTTACCCAGAGTCGCCCGGATGAAAAAATAGCCGCAGAAATCTGCTCCATGGATGACTTGAACCGGCCCGCGAGACAGATCCTGTCACTGCACAACCCCAGCGAATTCGCGGAGCAACTGGCCGCATCACTGGGAGAGAAAACCGCCAACGAGGAAGTCCAGCGGGCATTGGGTGACCTACAGTTTAGTTCCGATGAGTCGCGCCCCTATGCACTGCGACGCCTACGCAACCGCATCGAGGCAAATTTGTCAGGACTGGTGGGACCCGCGGTATCCCACAGTATTCTCAACCGCTGTATCCCCTTCCAACCCACACTACAAGGCAACACTGAAGACATAAACCTCATTGAGCGCAATCTGGACAGTCCACAACTGAAATTTACCGGGCTGGCGGCAGACCTGGATAATTTGCGCCGGCACTACCGGGAAACCCTGGACAGACTGCCTGTCGGTGTCTGCTCCATGGGCGGTGACGGGGAGATGCTGATGTGGAACCGCGCCATGGAACACATTACCGGGATTCCGGCGCAAGCCGTGCTGGGCTCACTTTTGACTGCGCTGCCCCAACCCTGGCGCCGAATTTTCGAAGAATTTGCCGGGGCGGACATCGACTCGGTGATAAAACAGGAATTGTCCATTGGAGCGGGCTCCGGGGGCGAAAGAACACTGTGGATTCGACTACACAAAGCGGCCATTGCAGCCAGCGCCAACAGCGCTGGCAATAGCAGCGAAGACAACATCATTCTGGTGGAAGATATCACTCACTCCGAGCTGCTGGAGGAAGAGCTGATGCACAGTGAGCGCCTCGCATCAATTGGCCGGCTTGCGGCGGGCGTCGCACACGAAATTGGCAATCCTGTTACCGGTATCGCCTGCCTGGCCCAGAACCTCGAATACGAAACCGAGCCGGCAGAAATCCGCAACATGGCACACGATATTCTTACCCAGACAGACAGGGTAAATCGCATCGTCGAATCACTGGTAAATTTCTCCCATGTCGGCTCCAAATCGACGGAAATGAAATTGACTGCCTCCAACCTGGCAGACTGCGTCGATGAAGCTATACACTTGCTGCGCCTGGACTACCAGGCCAAGCCCGTTCGCTTCGACAATACTTGTGACAGAGAGTACGTGGTATTAGCCGATAGTCAGCGCTTACTACAAG
>JADFVW010000349.1 GCA_015222725.1 Pseudomonadota bacterium
AGAGAGTTAATGGAGGCTTTTTGACAAAAGCTGTCTACCACAACACCACACTGGCATTACTGAAAAACTGTCTTAATTATACTCCAGAGAGAGTTAATGGAGGCTTTTTGACAAAAGCTGTCTACCACAACACCACACTGGCATTACTGAAAAACTTCCAGCCCCACTAAGCTAGGCCTTGGGTGGGTGGAGGCGCGGCGATTATAGCAACCACTGGCTAAACTTCAATAATTTTCCTTAACCTGTGCTCAATATGAGGGTACACTTCGCGCCAGTTGAAGCTCGAGTAGCTTTTTTTGGGAGTGCGCATGCCGTTTGGGCTGCGTTATCTGAGTATCCGGAGAGAAAAGATCATGGCTATGAACCTGGTGAAAAAGACAGTGGAATACAGTATTTACAAGCGCAAAGATGGCCGTTATGCGGTCAGGGATGCTAACAAAAATGCCGTGAACGGGGACGAGAAAACGCGGATTTTGTCCGAGGAAGGCCTTATTACTGTCGCCCTGCCAGCTGCGCCAGAGGAAGCACCCGTAGAAGAAGCTCCAGCGGAAGAAGCGCCTGTCGAGGAAGCACCTGTCGAGGAAGCTCCAGCAGAGGAAGCTCCGGCGGATGAGGAAGAAGAAAAGTAGCCGTAACTGGCTATTTAGAAGCCGGCCTAGTGCCGGCTTTTTTGTCTTTTCGAGATAGCGCTAGCAATGAATCGCTCTGATTTCAATTACACACTGCCTCCCCAGCTTATTGCACAGCACCCACTGGCGCAGCGAAGCGACAGCCGCCTGTTGTGCCTGGACGGTGTGAGCGGTGAAGTTTCTCATCGGCAGTTTGTTGACCTGCCTGGTTTTCTATCGCCCGGGGACCTGATGGTCTTCAATAACACCCGTGTTATTCCCGCCCGCCTCTGGGGCCAGAAGGAGACCGGGGGCAAGCTGGAAATCCTGATTGAGCGCCTGACCGGTAGCCATACGGCGGTGGCGCATATTCGCTCCAGCAAATCTCCCCGGCCGGGTAGTCGTATATTGCTCTCACCCCGTGAGGGTGCTGCCCCCTCGGCTGTGTCATTGCAGGTAACCGGGCGCCAGGACGCTCTGTTCTGTCTCGCCAGCGATGCGCCCTTCTCGGAAATTCTCAATACACTGGGGCATATGCCTCTGCCGCCGTATATCGAGCGAGAGGACGAGACGGGAGATCGGGACAGGTACCAAACTGTATTTGCCGAGAGAGATGGTGCTGTGGCTGCACCCACAGCGGGGCTGCACTTCAGCGAGGCCCTGCTGTCTCAATGTGAGGCCCTGGGTGTGCAAAAAGCCACTGTCACATTACATGTGGGCGCTGGCACATTCCAGCCGGTGCGCGCCGATAAGATTGAAGACCATGTTATGCACGCTGAATATGTGGAAGTCGATGAATCTGTTTGTCGCGCCGTACGGGATACTCGAGTGAGAGGCGGGAAGGTCGTCGCGGTGGGCACGACCGCGGTGCGTTCACTGGAGTCAGCCAGCCGACAAAACGGTACCATTGCACCCTTCTGCGGTGATACCGATATCTTTATCTATCCCGGTTACAAATTCCACAGCGTGGATGCCATGGTGACCAACTTTCACTTGCCGGAATCTACCCTGTTGATGCTGGTGAGTGCCTTTGCGGGCCGGGAGCATATAATGGAGGCCTACCGGCAGGCGATAGCGTCGCGTTACCGGTTTTTCAGTTACGGCGATGCCATGTTTATTACCGCCAATACAAGGGTACAGGACGACTTATGACGACGGAGTGCAGAATGGAATTTGAGTGTTTGGGCGGCGACGGCAATGCCAGGCGTGGTCGGCTCGATTTCCCCCGGGGCAGTGTGGACACGCCCGCCTTTATGCCTGTGGGAACCTACGGTACGGTGAAGGGCATGCTGCCCAGAGACATCCGCGCCATCGGTGCACAGATAGTTCTGGGCAATACCTTTCATCTCTGGCTGCGCCCGGGCACAGATATTATCGAGGCGCACGGAGACCTGCATGACTTCATGGGCTGGGACGGTCCGATTCTCACAGACTCTGGCGGTTTTCAGGTTTTCAGCCTGGGTGATATGCGAAAAATTTCTGAGGAGGGCGTTAAATTTCAGTCTCCGGTAGATGGCGCCAGGGTGTTTCTGGACCCTGAAACCTCGATGGATATTCAGCGCAAGCTGGGCTCTGATGTCGTGATGATTTTCGATGAGTGCACACCATACCCTGCCAGTGAGGCCGAGGCGCGGGCTTCCATGGAGCTGTCCCTGCGCTGGGCTGCCCGAAGTAAAACCGCACACGGCAATAACAGCGCAGCGCTCTTTGGTATTGTCCAGGGTGGTATGCACGAGGAACTGCGCAGGGAGTCTCTGGCGGGCCTCGTCGAAATCGGTTTCGACGGTTATGCCATAGGCGGCCTGTCGGTTGGAGAGCCCAAAGAAGAGATGTTGAAAGTACTGGAAGTGATGCAGCCACTTTTACCACGGGACAAGCCTCGCTATCTGATGGGCGTTGGAACACCGGCCGATCTCTTGGAAGGGGTCAAGCGCGGTATTGATATGTTCGACTGTGTTATGCCCACCCGCAATGCGCGCAATGGGAATTTGTTTACCTCCCGTGGCGCATTGAAGTTGCGCAATGCCAGGCACAAAATAAGTACGCTGCCCCTGGATGAACAGTGCAGTTGCTACACTTGTGAAAACTTCAGTCGCGCTTACCTGCATCATCTGGATAAGTGCAATGAAATTCTTGGCTCCCAGCTCAATACTATTCACAACCTGTATTTTTACCAACAACATATGGCGGGTATTCGCGAGGCGATTGCAACGCAAACCCTGGCGGATTTTGAGGCGAAATTTTACGCCTCGCAAGCGGAAGGGGTATGACCGGAGATCGCTCTGTATCGCTATCGTCGCAGTTTATGTTTGAACAGCTGCGTAAGCATTTACCCTGTGCGGATATGGTCTGGAGCGGAGAGGGTTTACAGGCCGCTGTACTGGTTGCTCTCACTGATGAGCGCGAGCCCAGGGTAATCCTCGGTCGCCGAGCCGGGCATTTGCGGCTACACCCCGGTGAAATTGCCTTTCCCGGTGGTAAGCGGGAGCCCACAGATTTGTCACCCTGGTCCACTGCATTGCGTGAGGCGCACGAAGAGATTGGACTGGAGTCCGGCGCGGTGCAGCGGCTGGGCGAATTGGCGATGCGGGTGACGCGCAGTAATTTCCAGGTATACCCCCGTGTTGCCAAAATACCCGCAACGGTTAACATTGTGGCGGACCCCACGGAGTTCGACAGTGTTTTTATGCTGCCTCTGGCGGTTTTTGCCCGGAAAGAAACCTATACACTGGAAAAAATGTCCGATGAACGCGGAAGTATTATGGTGCCCCACTACCGGATAAACGACGACAATATCTGGGGTGTGACGGCTGCCATCCTGGTGCAACTGGCCAACCTGGCGTTAGACGCCGGGCTGGCTGTCGCACCACTTGGCCAGCCCTATACTGTATCAATCGATTCACCGCGCGAAAACTAAAATGAAGGAGGCACTATGAAGTACACCTTGGGTGAGAAGCAGGTAAAACTGCTAGGGACGGGGCACTTTATTGCCCCCAATGCAGCGGTTATAGGCGATGTTACCCTGCACGAAAATGTCAGCATCTGGTTCAGCTGCGTTTTGCGTGGCGATTCTGACCGTATAGAGGTAGGAGCCAACAGTAATATTCAGGATGGCACGGTACTGCATGCCGATGCCGGCTTTCCCATGGTAGTGGGGGAGAATGTGACAGTGGGCCACAATGCGATGTTACATGGTTGTACCATTGGCGATGGCTCCCTGGTTGGCATCAATGCGGTTGTGCTCAATGGTGCGAAAGTGGGAAAGGGCTGCCTGATTGGTGCAAATGCCCTGGTAACGGAAGGGATGGAAATCCCCGATGGCAGTATGGTGCTGGGCTCTCCGGCGAAAATAAAGTCCAGCTTGTCGCAGGAGATGCAATTAATGCTGATGCACAATGCCGATCATTATGTCGGAAATGCGCGCCGCTTTAACGCGGATCTAAGTGAGCAGTCATGAGAGGGCAGCGCCATGAGTGAGCCCGAGCCAGCTTCACCGTGTATCTCCGTCTGCGTTCTCAATATGGATGATATCTGTATGGGTTGTTACCGCAGCGCTGAGGAGGTGACAGATTGGTTTATGGCCAGTGCGCAACAGAAGCGGGATATATTGCAGCGGGCCCAGCAGCGCGCCCAGGCTGCCAGCAGTATTCGATTAAGCTAGGTTTCGCGGCTTATCGAGCGCGCTCGCACGGCCTGTACCACGTTTCCTTCAAGCTCCAGAATTTCAAGACGATGCTTGCCAATGCTCAGGCCCACCTTGGCATCGGGGAAGGCTTCCAGGTGTTCGAGTATTAATCCACTGAGGGTTTTGGGGCCGTCGGTGGGCAGGTCCCACTGCAATGATTTGTTGATCTCCCGTATAGTCGCACTGCCATTGATGATGAAGCTGCCATCTCTCTGGGAGTAAATATTGTCTACTGCTTCCGCCAGGTTGGACGTGAATTCCCCAACGATTTCTTCCAGAATATCTTCCAGGGCTACCAGGCCCATGACTTCGCCGTACTCGTCAACGACGACGGCCAGGCGGTGCTTCTTCTGCTGGAATTTTAGCAGCTGTGTGTGCAGCGGCGTTCCCTCGGGAATGAAATAGGGCTTATCCATCTCCCGTTCCAGGGCGGCCCTGTCCAGGCCCTGGGTGTTGAGTATGCGGCTCATGCAGCGCATATGAAGAACGCCGATGATGTCGTTGATGTCTTCTCGCCATACAGGTAAGCGGGTATGGGAGCTGTTCTGGATAGTACGCAAAATCTCCTGGTCGCTGTCGTCCAGGTCGATGCCATAAGCTTCATTTCGAGGAACCATGATGTCGTCGATGGTGACCTCTTCCAGGTCGAGGATGTTCAGCAACATGTTGCGGTGGCGTGCGGGAATTAATTGACCCGCTTCTGTCACAATAGTGCGCAATTCCTCCGAAGAGACGTTCTCATCGGTTTGTTTTTTGGGGTCGAAACCCAGCAGGTGCAGCAGGCTGTTGGTGACCTTGTTCACCAGCCAGACAACCGGGTACATGATTTTTAGCAGTGGCAGCAGTATCCAACTTGCGGGAAAGGCCACCTTCTCCGGGTGCAGTGCCGCGATAGTCTTGGGCGTAATTTCTGCAAAAATCAGGATGACCAGGGTGAGTGCTATGGTCGCAATTAAAATGCCGGCGGTTCCCCACAGGCGAATGGCGATGACGGTGGCGATGGCCGAGGCGAGTATGTTGACCAGGTTGTTACCGATCAGGATCAGTCCGATGAGTCGGTCCGGTCGTTCCAGCAATTTGCTGGCTCGCTGCGCACCCCTGTGCTTGTTCTGCAGCAGGTGTTTCAGACGGTAGCGGTTCAGCGACATCATGCTGGTTTCGGAGCTGGAAAAGAACGCGGATAAAAAGACCAGTGCCGCCAGGATGGCGAACAAGGTGGCCATTGAGGCTTCGTTAATCACGGCCTTTGCAAAACCAGCTCAAGAACCAGCTTGGAGCCAAAATAGGCCAGCATCAGCAGGGCGAAGCCTGCCAGGGTAAGGCGCACGGCCGTCTGGGCTCGCCACCCCCGTTGGGAGTGACCCCACAGCAATACCGAGAACAGGCACCAGGCGATTATGGTCAGCACAGTCTTGTGTACCAGGTGCTGGGCAAAAATATCATCCAGGAAAATCATACCCGAGCCAATGGAGACGGTCAGCAATACCACACCCACCCACAGTAATTCGAACAACATGGTTTCCATGAGTTGCAGGGGAGGCAGTACCTGGATAATGCCGCGAGTGTGGCGGTGTTTGAGTTGGTGATCCTGCACCGCTACCAGCGCTGCCTGGAAGGCAGCGAGGGTCAATACCGCGTAGGCAAGCAGTGAGCTGGCGACATGGATCAGTACACCCTTGGGCAGTTGCCCCTCGGCCGTAGACGTCTCCGGCCCAAAGATGGATACCAGGATGGACAGGGCAGAGAGCGGAAAAATGACGACCAGCAGATTTTGCAGTGGTCTACGCAGCAGTACGATAATACAGGCGATATTGATGACCAGAAACAGCAGCGCCGGAACTTTATAGAAACCGAGGCTGATGTCGCCGTCAACCACAACAGCGTTCCATGCCACAATGGCGTGGCCAAGGAGGGCAATCACGCCCAGGGTGATGACCTTGCGATCGATTTGCTGCCTGCGTTGCACCAGGTGCATTAGCTGTATCCCGGTAGCGACCAGGTAGAGTAGCGCAGTCATCACTGCGAGAAATGTAACAAGCATTAGTTGGGGCTTAGGCTCATGTGACGTATACTCCGCTCCTTTGTACCGACTTGTCCCGCTATAATCAATAGCCGTGATTTAATGCTGACGATTTAACATCGAGAGTACCCCCCATGTTTGAAAATCTATCCGACCGTCTATCGAGTAGTCTGCGCAGCATAACCGGCAAGGCCAGGCTCACCGAGGACAATATTCAGCAGACCTTGCGCGAAGTGCGCATGGCTCTACTGGAGGCAGACGTTGCCCTGTCGGTAGTCAAACAGTTTGTAGAGTCTGTTAAACAGCGCGCGCTGGGCCAGGAGGTGATGAAAAGCCTCAGCCCCGGCCAGGTTTTCCTGAAAATTGTCCAAAGCGAGTTGGAATCGGTCATGGGCAGTGCCAATGAGGCGCTGAATCTTGCCACCGCGCCACCGGCGGTTATTCTGGTCGCGGGATTACAGGGCGCGGGTAAAACCACGTCGGTCGCCAAATTGGCCCGCTTACTGAAAGAGCGTGACAAAAAGTCCGTAACTGTTGTCAGCGTCGATGTGTATCGCCCGGCCGCGATTAAGCAGTTGGAGACCCTGGCTGGCGAAGTGGGCGTTGATTTTTTCCCCAGCGAAGCGACACAAAAGCCCCTGGGCATAGCAAAGGCGGCGATCGAGCACGCCAAAATCAGGTTCAGTGACGTGGTGATTGTCGATACCGCGGGCCGTCTCGCAATTGACGGTGACATGATGCACGAGATCGCCCAGCTACATGCGAGTATCAACCCCATCGAAACACTGTTTGTCGTGGATGCCATGACCGGCCAGGATGCGGCAAATACCGCCAAGGCCTTTGGCGAAACCCTGCCTTTAACCGGGGTGATTCTTACCAAGGTGGATGCTGACACGCGCGGTGGTGCGGCCCTGTCGGTGCGGGCAGTTACGGGCAAGCCCATCAAATTTCTGGGTGTGGGCGAAAAAACTACCGCCCTGGATCCCTTCCACCCCGATCGCCTGGCCTCGCGTATTCTGGGCATGGGCGATGTACTGTCCCTGATCGAGGAAGTAGAACAGAAAGTTGACAAGAAAAAGGCTGAGAGGCTGGCACGCAAGATCAAGAAGGGTAAGAAGTTCGACCTCGAGGATTTTCGTGAACAGTTGCAGCAAATGAACAATATGGGTGGCATTACCGGCATGCTGGACAAGCTTCCCGGTATGGGCAGTATGGCCAAAGTGGCCAAGCAAAACCTGGATATGAAGATGTTCAGCCGTATGGAAGTCATGATCGACTCCATGACCCCCAGAGAGAGGCGCAATCCGGAAATCATTGTCGGTTCGCGCAAACGCCGTATTACCCTGGGTTCAGGCACCCAGGTACAGGACCTCAACCGCCTGCTGAAGCAACACAAGCAGATGCAGAAGATGATGAAGAAGATGAAAGGCGGCGGTATGGAGAAGATGATGCGCGGTATGGGGGGCGTGATGCCGCCTGGCGGGCCGGGTGGCCCCGGCGGTATGCCGTTCTAGAGCGTTGAATTCTCCGGCCTGCGGGTCGCGAGATGACGTCAGCCGCACGGGCTTACCCGCACAGCTAACGTACGGAATTTACTAAAAAAATCCGCTACCGGGCTTTCATCCAGAGCGGTTATTACGTATGATGCGCCACCTTTCCGGCCGTTGTGCCGGTTTTTGTCGTGGGCGAGGTGGCCGAGTGCCGCTACAGCCCGCTAATTTAGTAGGAAGTTATAGAAAATGGTAACAATTCGTTTAGCTCGTGGTGGCTCTAAAAAGCGCCCCTTTTACCACCTGACAGTCACTGACAGCCGCAGGGCTCGCGACGGCCGGTTTATTGAGCGTGTGGGCTTTTTTAACCCCACTGCGCGTGGCCAGGAAGAGCGTCTGTGCATCGACAATGCTCGTATTGAGCACTGGCAGGGTCTGGGTGCACAGCTGTCTGATCGCGTAGCCAAGTTGGTTAAGGATGCTGCTGTCGCAGCTTGATCCGGTTCGGGTCGAATGAGTGATGCAGGCGCAGATACGCTGGTCATCGGCAAAATTGTCGGTTGCTTCGGTATCAAGGGCTGGGTAAAGATTCACTCGTATACCGAGCCAGGCGAGAATTTGCTTGGCTATGGGTGCTGTACGATAAGTCGTCGAACAGGGCAGGAGCCCATTGAGTTCGACGCGGGGCACCGTCAGGGAAAAGGCCTGGTGGCTCATATCAAGGGTGTGGACGACCGCACGCTGGCAGAGTCATACAAGGGTCTGGAGATAGTGGCTGCGGCGAGTGAGCTGCCGCAACTTGAACAGGGAGAGTTCTACTGGCGTCAACTGCAGGGCTTGCAGGTCTGGTGCCGGGACAAGAGCTCAGGTGAAGGAGACAATCGGGTGCTGCTGGGTAAGGTTGATCACCTGATTGAAACCGGCGCAAACGATGTATTGGTGGTTAAGGCCTGTGCAGGCAGTTTCGACCAGAATGAGAGATTAATTCCCTATCTGCCCGGTGATGTGGTTGTCGGGGTGGACCTGGAAGAGGCCGTTATCAACGTTGACTGGTTCCTCGATTTTTGAGGAATGAAGAGATGAAAATAGCGCTGGTAAGCCTTTTTCCGGAAATGTTTGACGCTGTGAGTGAGCACGGAATTACCGGGCGAGCCGTCAAGCAGGGTGTGGTGAGCTTGCATTATTGTAATCCGCGCGATTACACGCAGGACAAACACCGCACAGTGGACGACAGGCCTTACGGCGGTGGCCCGGGCATGTTGATGAAGATAGACCCCTTGCGGCAGGCAATCGCTGCGGCGAGGGTGGCGGCGGGAGAGGCAGGTGCCAAAGTTATCTACCTGTCACCCCAGGGGCAGCGCTTCACCCACGACAAGGCTGTAGAGCTTGCCCGGGAGAAGGCACTCATCCTGGTTGCCGGTCGCTATGAGGGTGTGGATGAGCGCCTGATAGAGGCTGAAGTCGATGAGGAACTTTCCATCGGCGACTATGTTTTAAGTGGCGGTGAGTTAGCTGCCATGGTTGTGATAGATGCAGTAAGCAGGCAGCTGCCCGGGGTACTGGGGCATGAACTGTCAGCGCAGGAAGATTCCTACGCCGATGGTTTGCTGGACTGCCCGCATTACACGCGACCGGAGGACTATCAGGGCAAGATGGTTCCAGAGATTTTACTCAGTGGCGATCACGAAAAAATTCGTCGCTGGCGCCTCAAGCAGGCACTGGGCAGGACACATGAGCGGCGGCCCGACTTGCTGCAGGGCAGGGTGGCAACACCCGAGGAAGAAGAATTGTTAGCGCAATATCTCGCTGAGCGGGAATAACGCCAACAGGATATTTGAATCAGTAATTGAATTTATACAATCGGCCAGCTGTGAAGCTACCAACGACTTTGTACAGGAGTACACCATGAACACCAACAAGATTATATCCGAACTTAATACGGAACAGATGGATAAAGAATTACCTGAGTTCAGCCCCGGTGATACCGTGGTTGTGCAGGTTAAAGTGAAGGAAGGCAGCCGCGAGCGTCTGCAGGCCTTTGAGGGAGTGGTTATTGCCAAGCGTAACCGCGGCCTGAACTCTGCATTCACCGTACGCAAGATTTCTCACGGTGTGGGCGTAGAGCGTACTTTCCAGACTTATTCCAAGCTGGTTGATAGCATCAGTGTCAAGCGTAGCGGCGATGTGCGCCAGGCCAAGCTGTACTACCTCCGTGAACTCAGCGGTAAGGCTGCTCGTATCAAGGAGAAGCTCGCCAAGTAATCGTTGGGGTGACCCAACAAAGGAAAAGCGGCCTTTAGGGTCGCTTTTTTTATGTCCGCTGGTTAGGCTGTGCCGATGTCAGCTAACTCACAAGAGCACCCCGAAATAGAGCGCTACATCGACGCCATGTGGATGGAGAAGGGGCTCAGTGAGAATACCCTGCTCTCCTACCGGCTCGACCTACGACAATACCAGCAATGGCTGGGAACAAATGCCAATACTTCCCTGCTGCGCGGTGATCGATCGCAATTGCAGGCCTACCTGGGTGCCCGGGTGGCAAAGGGGCAAAGCCCCCGATCAACCGCTCGCTTTATGTCCTGCGTCCGGGGTTTTTACCGCTACTCACTGCGCGAGGGGCGGATTACCGTCGACCCTACCCTGGATGTCGACAGCCCCAAGCTGGGCAGGCCGCTGCCCAAATCACTGTCTGAAGATGACGTCGAGCGCCTGCTGAGGGCTCCAGATGTTGATATTGCCCTGGAGTTTCGCGACAGAACTATGCTGGAGCTGCTGTATGCCTGTGGCCTGCGGGTGACCGAGCTGACCAGCTTGCAACTGGTGCAGGTGAGCATGAACCAGGGCGTTGTACGGGTATTCGGCAAGGGTAGCAAGGAACGCCTCGTGCCTATGGGAGAGGAGGCACTTATGTGGCTGCAGCGCTACATGGCCGGGCCCCGGGCTGAGCTTCTGAAAGATGTCCCCAGTGACGTTTTGTTTCCCAGCCGCCGGGGCACACAAATGACCCGCCAGACCTTTTGGCATCGAGTCAAAATATACGCACAGCGGGCGGAGATAAAAAAAAGCCTGTCACCGCATACGCTGCGCCATGCCTTTGCGACCCATCTGTTGAACCATGGCGCCGACCTGCGGGTGGTGCAGATGCTGCTGGGGCACAGCGACCTGACTACCACCCAGATCTACACTCACGTGGCGAAACAACGTATGCAGGAATTACACGCTCAGCATCACCCCAGGGGCTGAGGAACTTTTTGTGCCTGTGGTGCTCCAAAAGACGATACAATATGCATGATAAATCTGAGCTTCGAGAGTTACGAAGTTCCCATTAAACTTAGAAGAGGGTTGAGGATGTTATCCCGAGTATGCACGGCTGCACTGGCAGCTTCAGTTTGGATTGGCGCCAGTTTTGCAATGGCGGGAGAGCCCGTGTCCAAGGCCGAGGCCGACAAGCTGCGCGCCGCCCTGGAAGTAGGCGCTACCGGCTTAAAAGTTGGCAGTGTTAAAACCAGTGAAATTCCCGGATTGTACGAAGTGCAATTTATCAACGGGCCGCTGATCTATTCCACCACCAAGGGGGATTTCTTTATTGTCGGCGATATCTTCGGTGTGGGCCCCACGGGCTATGTCAATCTGGCGGAGAAGCGTCGTGACGGTGAGCGCGTAGAACAGCTGGCCGCGCTCGATGTAGACGATATGATTGTTTTCTCCCCCGGGGGTGAAAAACGGGCATCGGTCACGGTATTTACCGATGTCAGCTGCTTTTATTGCCAGAAGCTCCATAAGGAAGTGCCCGAGCTAAACAAGCGAGGCGTTGAAGTCCGCTATCTGGCCTATCCCCGTGCGGGTGTGGGCTCCGAGGCCTACCGGCAACTCGCCAGCGCCTGGTGTGCCGATGACAAGTTAGCGACCATGACGGCCCTGAAAAACCGCGAAACCGTTCCTGAGAATGTCTGTGAAGGTAATCCAGTGGCCGACCAGTACCTGCTGGGCCAGAAAATGGGTGTTCGCGGCACACCGGCAATTGTGACGGAAACTGGCCAGATGATCCCGGGCTATCAATCTGCGGATGATTTAATGGTGACATTGGGTCTGAATTAACACTCAGGAGTCGGTCTGTATTACTACCCCTCAAGACCGTCTGCCGCAAGGACGCGGCAGCCGAGCCTACAGGGATGTATTTACGGCGTGTATTGAGGGGTAGTAATACAGACAGGCGCCGGTCTTCTAAATTCCCCACTGTCTTGGTCAATAATCCAGTAATTACGCCGCGGTACGTTGACAGAATCCGGCTGACTCAGTACTGTTTGCCACCCGTTTATATACAGCCGGAACAACCGTGGACGATCAGTTTCAGCGCATTCAGCGCCTTCCCCCATACGTATTCAATATCATAGGCGAACTCAAGCAGCGCGCGCGAGCCGCGGGCGATGATGTCATCGATTTTGGTATGGGTAATCCGGACCAGCCCACGCCGGAACATATCGTCGACAAGCTGGTAGAAACAGCCCGTCGGGGTGACACCCACCGCTACTCCCAGTCCAAGGGTATTCCAAGGTTGCGCAAGGCTATCTGCGATTGGTACCAGCGCCGCTATGATGTGACCCTGGACCCGGAAACCGAGGCCATTGTGACGCTGGGTTCCAAAGAGGGGCTGGCCCATCTGGCCCTGGCCACAACCGGCCCGGGCGATGCGATACTGGTCCCCAATCCCTCATACCCGATTCATCCCTACGGCTTTGTGATTTCCGGGGCCGATATTCGCCACGTGCCGATGACGGGAGATGACGAATTTTTTACCGAGTTGGAAAATGCCATCCGCAATACCTGGCCAAAGCCAAAGATGCTGGTGTTGAACTTCCCCTCCAATCCCACCACCCACTGTGTGGACCTGGAGTTTTTTGAAAAAGTCGTGGCAGTTGCCCGTGAGCACAAGATCTGGGTGGTGCAGGATCTCGCCTATGCCGACCTTTGTTTCGATGGCTATGAGGCCCCCTCCATCCTGCAGGTCGAAGGTGCGAAGGAAGTGGCGGTTGAATTTTTCAGTATGTCCAAAAGCTATAATATGCCCGGCTGGCGTGTCGGCTTCTGCTGTGGCAATAAGAAGCTGGTGGGTGCCCTGGCCAGAATGAAGTCCTATCTGGACTATGGCATGTTTACCCCTATTCAGGTGGCGGCTATAACTGCACTGGAAGGTGACCAGAGCTGTGTGGCAGAGATAAACGCCCTGTATAAAAGTCGCAGGGATGTATTGTGCAAGGGTTTAAACGCCGCCGGCTGGCCCGTGGAAGTGCCAAAAGCGACCATGTTTTTGTGGGCAGAAATTCCCGAGTGCTATAGAGAAATGGGCTCCCTGGAATTTTCCAAAAAACTGTTGGCCGACGCGAGTGTCGCCGTCTCTCCGGGCGTGGGCTTTGGTGAATATGGTGAGGGTTTTGTGCGCTTTGGCCTGATTGAGAATGAGCACCGCACACGCCAGGCGATTCGCAATATTAAACGCATGATGAAAAATGACGGCATAGCGCAGGTAACAGATTGAAACCGGTAAAGATAGGAATTTGCGGGCTGGGAACAGTCGGCGGGGGTACCTTCAGGGTACTTGAGGACAATGCCGAACTGTTGGCAGCGCGAGCGGGGGCACAACTTGAGCTCATTCATATTGGTGCCCGCAGGGATAATCCCGATTGCCCGGTTGGCGATGTCAGGCTCAGCCGGGACATATTTGCTGTCGCCAGAGACCCGGAAGTAGATATTCTGGTCGAGCTTATCGGCGGCACTACTGTAGCTAAAGAGCTGGTAGAGGAAGCCATTCGCAACGGCAAGCACGTCGTCACCGCAAACAAGGCCCTGATTGCAGAGTTTGGCAATGTGCTTTTTGCCATGGCGGAGCAGCACAATGTCGCGATTCGCTACGAGGCGGCGGTAGCCGGTGGCATCCCGATTATCAAAGCACTGCGCGAGGGCTTGGCGGGAAATCGTATTGATTGGCTGGCCGGTATTATCAATGGCACGGGCAATTTCATACTCAGTGAGATGCGCGAAAAGGGCCGGGACTTTGCCGATGTCCTCGCCGAGGCACAGGCCCTGGGTTATGCCGAGGCCGACCCGGCTTTCGATGTGGAGGGGACTGATGCCGCCCATAAGCTGGTTATTCTGGCCGCTATTGCTTTCGGTACACCACTGCAGTTCAGTGACGTGTATGCTGAGGGCATTACCCGCTTGACGCCCCAGGATGTCAGCTACGCCGAGGAGCTTGGCTATCGGATCAAACATCTGGGTATAGCCAAACAATCGGCGCAGGGGGTGGAGCTTCGCGTGCATCCAACCCTGATTCCCGAACAGCAATTGCTGGCCAACGTCAACGGCGTGAAAAATGCGGTGGTGGTTGAGGGCAGTGCGGTGGGCTCCACACTGTACTACGGAGCAGGAGCCGGCGCCGAGCCCACGGCCTCCGCTGTGGTCGCAGATATCATCGACCTTGCCCGGGACCTTGCCGTAGGGCAAAGCCCCCAACTGCCTGCCCTGGGTGTTGCGAGCGCGGCCATACGCAAGCTGCCGGTCATCCCCATGTCCGAGGTGGTCAGTCCCTGGTATTTGCGTATGGAGGCCGACGACAAGCCCGGTGTGATGTCGCAAGTGACCAGTTTGTTCAGTGCCCAGGGAATCAGTATTGAGGCTTTGATCCAAAAGGCACCTTCACCGGGTGAAACCAGGGTTCCCGTCATCGTGCTAACCAACGAGGCCGCCCAGGGCTGCCTGGATGCCGCCGTCAAGGCGATAGAAGCACTGGACAGCATTGTGGGAAAAATTATGTGTATCAGGGTAGAGACTCTGGGTAGCTAACAGTCAATAGATTATCGCTAGAGCGAAAAGAGGCAGGCAGCAGTGAAATATATCAGCACCCGGGGGAATGCCCCCGCACTCAACTTCGAACAGGTTCTTCTGGCGGGTCTTGCCTCTGATGGCGGCCTCTATGTGCCAGAAACTCTGCCGACCTTCAGCGCCGCAGAGATCGCTGAAATGGCATCGCTGGATTACCCCGCCCTGGCACAAAAAATCATCACACCCTTTGTTGCCGATTGCATACCCGCAGCCGACCTGAAAGTGATTATTGAAGAGACCTACGCCGAGTTCAGACACGGCGCGGTGGCGCCGCTGGTACAACTCGGTGCCAACCAGTGGGTGTTGGAACTGTTCCACGGGCCGACCCTGGCATTTAAGGATTTTGCCTTGCAGTTATTGGGCCGGCTGCTTGATTACGTGCTGGAGCGGGAGCACCGCAAGGTGGTCATCATGGGAGCCACTTCAGGTGATACCGGTTCTGCCGCGATAGAAGGGTGTAAGCGCTGTAAGAATATCGATATTTTTATTCTTCATCCGCACAACAGGGTGTCCGATGTACAGCGTCGCCAGATGACCACAGTTGCCGGTGACAATATTCATAACCTGGCCGTAGAGGGAAACTTCGATGATTGCCAGGCCATGGTAAAAGCCAGCTTTATCGATAAGAGCTTTCTGCCCGAGGGTCGCAGTCTGGTGGCGGTCAATTCAATTAACTGGGCGCGTATCATGGCCCAGATTGTTTACTTTTTTTATGCGGCGGTGGCTGTCGGCGCACCTGCACGATCGGTTGCTTTCTCCGTGCCCACCGGAAATTTTGGCGATATATTTGCCGGCTACCTGGCAAAGAAAATGGGCTTGCCCATAGAGCGCCTGATAATTGCCACCAACCGTAACGATGTATTGCATCGTGTGATGAGTACGGCAACCTACGGCCGCTTGTCACTGCAGCACAGCCTTTCTCCCAGCATGGATATCACGGTTTCCAGTAATTTTGAGCGCCTGTTGTTTGATCTTTATGATCGCGATGGCTCGGCAATCGCTGAGCTGATGCAAAAATTTGAAAACAATGACATCACTTTCTCAGACGAAGCCATGGCTAAGGCCAGGGAGTTGTTTTCCAGTGCCTGTGTCAATGATGATGAGACCTGTGCACAGATTGCGAGCACCTGGGAGCGCAGTGAATACCTGCTCGACCCGCACAGCGCCATAGGCGTCAGGGCTGCAATGGCAGCGAACCTGGACCCAGCCATTCCAGTGATCAGCCTGGCCACCGCGCACCCTGCCAAATTTCCCGACGCTGTGCAGAGTGCCGGCGTGGCTGAGGGTGCCAGTTTGCCCGCTCATTTGAGCGATTTGTTTGATCGCGAGGAGCGCTTCGAAGTGCTGGCGAATGATTTATCCGCCGTACAGGATTTTATAGCGGGAAATATTAGCGCCTGAACTACGCTTAAGTCGCAACTCATCAGGACAAGCCAACTAACGAGGACCCGTTTGTGGAGAAGATAATCCAAAGGCGGTTAGTTGCAGAGCAGGGTCAGCAGCTGCCCGATTCCCTGCGCGAGGCAGCGATACACCCGCTGCTCGCGCAAATCTATTATGCCAGAGGGGTCAATAGCCCCGATGAGCTGGAACTGCAGCTGTCACAGCTCATTCCCCCTGCTAAATTACTGAACGCTGAGAATGCTGCCGTAATGTTGGCAGCTGCCATTGCCGTCGATCAGAAAATTGTTGTTATAGGCGACTTCGACGCAGATGGTGCAACCAGCACCGCTCTGGCAGTTTCTGTTCTGAAAGCATTTGGTGCTACCCAGGTAGATTATCTGGTTCCCAACCGATTCGAATACGGCTACGGCCTTACGCCCGAAATTGTCGCCATGGCGCAGAATAAAAACCCCGACCTGATTATTACGGTAGACAATGGTATTTCCAGTATCGAGGGTGTAGATGCAGCGCGGGAGGCGGGTATAAGCACCCTGATAACCGACCACCACCTGGCGGGAAGAGAGCTCCCCCGGGCCGATATTATCGTCAACCCCAACCAGGCTGACTGTGACTTCCCCAGTAAAAACCTGGCGGGCGTGGGCGTTATATTTTATGTCATGCTCGCCCTGCGGGCCGAGTTGCGCAGGTGCAACTGGTTCGAAAATAGCGGTATAGAAGAGCCGAACCTCGCACAATACCTGGATCTGGTGGCACTGGGCACGGTGGCTGATGTCGTTCCTCTGGACAGGAATAACCGCATTCTGGTGGCTCAGGGCCTGGCCCGCATCCGCGCCGGTAAGTCGCGTTCGGGTATTAAAGCTTTGCTGCAAATAGCATCGCGCAATTACCGCAACGTGGTTGCCTCAGACCTGGGGTTTTCCGTTGGGCCGCGCCTCAACGCCGCGGGGCGCCTCGACGATATGTCCATTGGCATCGAATGCCTGCTCAGTGAGGGGCAGCCAGAGGCGGCGGCACTTGCATCCCGCTTACACGAGCTAAACCAGGATCGACGCGTGATAGAGCAGGGCATGCAGCGCGAAGCCATGGTGGTGCTGGAGCAGCTTCATTTGGATGATGAGGAACCCCCGCTTGCAATCACACTCTACCAGTCCGGTTGGCACCAGGGTGTAATTGGCATTCTGGCCTCCCGGGTTAAAGACAGAATGCACAGGCCTACCATCGTATTTGCCGATGGCGACGAGGGCCAGATCAAGGGTTCTGCTCGTTCTATTCAGGGCATCCATATCCGCGATATTCTCGATGCGATTGCCACTCGCCATCCCGGCCTGATACTCAAGTTTGGAGGCCACGCCATGGCGGCGGGCCTGAGCCTGGAGAAAGGTTCCTATCAGGAATTTGCAACGGCGCTTGTCGAAGAGGTCGCCAGGCATGTCGATGACGTCAAGCTGCAGGCTGTTATCGAGTCGGATGGTGAATTGCAAGAGCGTGATTTTGATCTCGCCCTTGCCACCGAGCTTCGATTTGCCGGTCCCTGGGGACAGCACTTTCCGGAACCTGTATTTGACGGTCAGTTTCAGGTGGTGCAGCAGCGCCTGGTCGCCGAGAAGCATTTAAAACTTGTACTTTCCCCTACGGGCAGTAGCAAGCTGATCGATGCAATCGCGTTCAACGTCGACCTTGATATATGGCCAGATGAAACCGTGCAGACGGTAAAGCTTGCCTATCGCCTCGATGTAAACGAGTATCGCGGAAACCGTTCGCTGCAATTGATGGTGGAGAATATTGTCCCCGGCTAAATAGAGTGCGCTGGGAGTAGCAATTTTGGAGGTAATATGAAGTTGTTCTTCAATTCTATTTTTCTTGCGTGCCTGTTTGGGAGCAGCAGTTTTGCCGCTTCGCCTGAAAATGAAAACCCCTATCTCTATGTTCTTGGGGTGGTTCAAGATGCCGGTTACCCTCAGGCTGGTTGTTATGAACCACACTGCATTGTGGGTTGGAAAGATGCCCGCCTTAGACGAGGTGCCGTGTCACTTGGATTGATTGACCCCGAAGCCAACAAAAAATACATGTTTGAAGCAACCCCAAATTTCCCCGCACAGCTTTATGAGCTAGAGATAGAAGCGCCTTCTGAACGCTTTGAATTCTCGGGAATATTCCTTACC
>JADFVW010000350.1 GCA_015222725.1 Pseudomonadota bacterium
GTTCATATCGATGCTGGCCATAAATTCCAGGTCGTTGTCGAAGGGGTACACATACGTAATGTTGAGGTTGCTGCTCCACTCCGGGGCGAACAGCAAATCCTCACCATCCAGATCCTGGCCACCGGTTTCGCCGGCGACAATATTACTGCCATCTTCCTTCAGGCACCCGGGGTTCGCGACCGGGTCCACTGTCTGGGGTATCGTGCAGGTGGCGCCCTTGAAGTTGTCGTAGTACGCGTCCAGGTAGGCGAGGGAACCACCCAGGGTCAGATGCTCGGTGATGGCCCAACGGCCATCTAACTCAACCCCCTGGGTAATCGCTTTGCCAGCATTGCCGACCCGGAATACATCGCCCACCAGTGAACTCGTTTGCAGGTCATCGTACTCTGAGCGGAACAGGGCTATATTCAACTCAGCGGCACCGTCCAGCAGGCCCATCTTGGCGCCTAACTCGTAGGCCACGACGGTCTCGTCACCGTACTCGAGAACGGATGGATCAGCGCCGGGTATCGTCTCGCCGTTGGGTTCGCCGGTAAAGATATCGTCTGAAAGACGTATGGTATCGCCCGCATCGGTGTACGCTTCATCATAGCCCCCACTCTTGAAACCGGTACTTATACTGGCGTAGAGCATGGCGTTGTCGGTCGCATACCACTGTGTGTTGAATGACCAGGTCCATTTGTCCTTGTCGCGTTCCAGGCCGCTCCAGTCATGACTGCGCAGGTCACTGATGATGGCCCCATCTGTCGGCCTGGCGCGCACAATTATCTCGGGAAAACCAAAGCTGATAGCCCGTATCCCGATCTGGCCGCCGGCGCGCTTGTCCAGTTCCTTCTTTTCATGGTTAAAGCGCAGGCCGCCGGTGAGGCGAACCGTATCGGTGAGGTTGTAGGTCAATTGGCCAAAACCGGCGTAGGCAACTGTATCCTGGTCAAACCTGCTGGGAGGCACCGTAGTGCCCGGAAGTACTACCACAGGCTCCACGGAAATGGGGCCAGACAGCGCGAAATCCAATACCGGGGTGGTATTACTTACACGCAGTTCCGCATGCTCGTAGTAGGCACCCGCTATCCAGTCAATGGTTTCACCGCCGGGAGATACCAGACGCATTTCCTGGCTCCACTGCTCAAAGTTTTCATCCTTGGTCCGGTGCAAAGATTCCGTGCTGGTGAAATCCCCATTGTTCTGGATCTTGAGGTCATACTTGGAATAAGCGGAAATCGAGGTAAATGTCGCGAAGCCCACGTCCCAGTTAACGGTAAGCGCGCCTACATCCGTGCGCACCTCGGAATTGTCACCCAGGTCGAAGGCCGCCTTGTCCTGGTCATCGACGATAGGGATGACATCCTCTGCGCGGAAATTCTGCGGCTGGTCTGATTGATAGACCACCAGTGCCTTGTCGTCTGTTTGGAAATCCCCGTATTCATACTTGGCAAGAACCTCTATATTATCGCTGGCGTCGAATAACAGCGATGCCCTGGCGTACCAGTTATCACTGTTGGGACCCTGTTCCTTGAGCAATTTGTTATCCCACCAGCCGTCCATACCGTCATAACGTACCGCCAGACGGCCGGCGATCTTTTCGGTAATCTCCCCATTGAGCATCACATCATAAATCTGCTCCGCGTGGTCGTCAGAGTATAAGGCGCCCACCATGCCCTCGTTTTCAAAGCTGGGCTTGGCCGTCGTGATATTAATGGCACCGCCGATGGTGTTCTTTCCGAATAAAATACCCTGCGGCCCTTTCAATACTTCCACTCGCTCCAGGTCCATGGCCAGCGGTACGGCGGCCAGCGGACCCCGTCCTGAGTAGACACCGTCGATATACATAGCTACCGATTGCTCGAAGCCGGAGTTGGAGCCGGAACCCACACCGCGTATATACAGGTTGGGCGAAGCGTGACCCTGGTTAATATTGACATTGGGTATATAGAGGGTGAGCTCCTCTAGATTGGTAATCCCCACCCCCTCGATTTTTTCACCGCTCATGGCTGAGACTGAGATAGGCACGTCCTGCAGGCTCTCAGTACGCTTCTGTGCTGTAACGAGCACCTCCTCCAGCATGGGTTGTGACAATGCTGCGACAGGTGCCAGAGCCAGGGCCAGGGCAGTGAGCTGGAAATACGGCTGCTTGAGAAATTTCATTGTTACGTCCCTCTGTATAGCTATCTGGGTTTGTTCTATCGGTTTTACCGAAAAGATTTTGCGTTACTTAATTAGGAAAGTTTCAGTCCATACAGTGTGTATCACCCTGCCCTACTGTGGTTTCCTCGTTGTTCTTGAGTACAAATTATCCAATTTTCACGTCGAAGGCATTATCGGGCCGCGCCTAAATATTGTCTTTACGCGCCATTAATGTATCCTGTGAAGCTCGGAGTTGTGACAAGATTGCAAAGCAGGGAAGCCATTTCCCCCAGGGCAGGCCATGGCAAAAGAAAC
>JADFVW010000005.1 GCA_015222725.1 Pseudomonadota bacterium
AATGGTTTCTTCTTGATGGTCGAGTCTGCTTCTATCGATAAGCAATCTCATTTGCGTCGTCCATGCGGTCATATAGGTGAGGTCTTGCAGCTGGATGAAGCTGTAGAAAGCGCTCTCGCCTTCTCTAAAAACAACCAAAATACGCTGATATTAGTGGTTGCCGATCATGGACAAGCCGCGCAGTTAGTTCCACAGAAGAGTCTTTTTTCTGCTCTGGAAATACCTATTTATAGTAAAGGTTATTTCGCTAGAGTCAGAACTCTTGAAGGAGATATTCTCGGAGTGAATTATGGAACAAACAACTTTAAATTAGAGGAGCACACTGGAGTGCAGGTGCCTCTTTATGCCAGTGGTTCAGGGTCTGAGGCCATTACTAGTTATCTGCTTCAGCCGGATATTTTTACTATCATGGCTCGCCATTTGATGTTACCTGCTAGGGGTAGTGACTAGGTAGCCGCTATAACTGCCAACTTTTAGGCCATCGTCAGGGGCAGCCTCTCATTCATGTTCATTACACTAATACTCTTACAAGGGTACTGGGTTTTACCCCGTCTATCCGGACATATCCAAAAAGGGCGTTGGACTTTCCCCGGTTTGCCTGACACTTCTAGCCATATTCTATTAGCCGAAGCAGTGAGAGTATGACCACGAAGCACGCCTGCTTGGTTATCTTGAACATATCTTGCAAGCGATAGAGCGCATAGAGAATTATACCGACGATATCGATGAAGCTGCATTTCAGAATAATGGAATGGCGCAGGACGCAGTAATTCGAAACCTTGAAGCGATCGGCTTATGAAATGCGCAATGCATTGGCCCATGGCTATTTCAAAGTTGACTTGTCGATCGTCTGGAAAACATTGGAAAATGACCTTCCTGAACTACAAGCAAAAATACAGGAGGCTATTCCCTTGTCCATGAGTGGTCGGAGTACAAAGTAAGGTTTAAATTGACTGCCGGGCTATTGCCGGACTCAGCTATACTCAGTCCAGCTTTTTGGTGATAGTTGCAACGAGCGTCATCACTAAAAAGTTAATAAAAGTAATACGTTAAGTTTTACGTTGTCGCCATCCCCACTCCCTCAAAGCCCCTTACGAGTAAGAATAATCTCATCCGACCCAGCTGGCAGGGAAAAACTCACACCGTCCTGGCCAATGGTGTAGTTTGGGAAGATATCGTCCGCACCATTCAGGTACAGGGTTTTCTGGCCGGGAATGATCAGTGGCGGCACGATATGATAGTACAGCAGGTGGCCTACATCGGCGTCCCGAGCGGTCTCTGCGGCTTCAACGGGGCTGGCATGATAGTCGAGGATATCCTCGGTGATTTTGGCCAGTATTTTATTGCCGTTTTTCTCCGCGGCGTTGTGTATTAGAGTTACCAGATTGGGGGCCAGGGCCTCGTGCACCAGTAAATCAACGCCTTTGGCAAACTTTTCGATATTGGCCAGCTTCACGGTGTCTCCGGTGATCAGCAGCGTTCGCCCCTTGTAGCTGAAGCGATAGCCCACCGCCGGGTCAACGGGTGAGTGGTCTACCCGCAGTGCTTCCACCTTCAATTCGTCCTCGGAGAATACAGTTTCCAGCTCGCCCAGGGACGGTGTGGAGAAAGGCATGGCTTTCAGACCGGCCCCACTGCGTGGTGCGACAGTGTCACCGTGGTGCGTGTTGCGGTAGGTGAAATCCTGGGAGTAGGCGGCGTTGAAGCCATTGACGACCTTTTCTACGCCACGGGGTCCATAGACCGGCAGGGGCTGGTTATTATCGCCACCGGCCCAGCGGATAGTAGCCATCTCCCCCAGTCCGTCCATATGGTCAGAGTGGAAATGTGTCAGAAATACAGCCCGTATACTGCCGGGCTGGTAGCCCATACGACTCAGGTTGCGGACACCATCGGTACCCGAATCCACAATAAACAGGTCTTTACCTGCCACCACTGCGACACAGGGCCCCGAGGCATTGGGTGCTGGCAGGGGGCCGCCGGCGCCGCACAGGGCCAGGTGCAGTCCGTCCTCGAAGGTATCGACAATATCCGACCCCAGGCGGCTTTCCAGACCTTTCTCCATCAGGCGGGTGACGATGCTTGCTCTCTGGCTGTAGGCGAGCAGCGCTATGAATGCTATTACAAGCAGAATGATCAGGGATTTTTTCAAACGGGTCACGCCTCGCGGCAGAACTGCGCAATACTGCCGGCTGTCTCGCGGCTGATATCGGGGCAGGCAATTGCAAATATTTCTGTGCCGTGGATAGTGCCCATCATCTGGCGACAGCGAGCGGGAACCCCAGCTTTGAGCAATAAGCGGTAAAACTCGATTCCTTCATCGCGCAGCGGGTCACATTCGTTGACGCTGATCACCGTTGGGGGAAAGTTCCTGACATCGTCTTCTGTGGCAAAGGCCGGCCAGGCCAGCGGATTGCCTTTGTTGAATTCTTCAATGCCGTAGGCCATGGCGCCTGTGTTGTTGTGCAGGTCTAGCAGGAGGCCGTTGTTTTCAGTGGATGAAGGGTATTTGTCCTGCGGCCAGGCACCGGCAATGTATGGGCACATGGCGTAAAGGCCGCGGATAAGACCCAGATCACCATCTTGCTTCAGTTTTAAGCCGGTGGCCAGGGTGAGGTTGCCGCCGCCGCTCTCACCGGCGATAACAATATGCTTCGGATCGATATTAAGTTCGCTGGCCTGCTTGCTAAGCCACTTCAAGCCAGATACGCAATCGTTGAGCCCCGCCGGGAATGGTTCAACCTCAGGTGCCGATGAGGGGGTCAGGCAATTGCGAAAATCAACCATGGCGACCGCGACGCCCTGGTGCGCGATAATTTTCCCCCAGGCCCTGTACAGGCCCATAAAACAGGACATTGCCTGCATGCCGCCGCCGTGGATATAGTACACACAAGGTAGCGTTTCGGTCGATGAGGGTCGAATGAACTGGACCTTGATGGTGTTGCCATCCGGGTCTGAGACAAATTCGTGTGTGCTGATATCCAGTCCTGCCGAAGGTGCAACATCCTCGTTATCTACCAACTCGAACATCGCCATCATCTGTTCGCGCTGGGCGACTGCTTCCGGTGTATTGGCTTCATCAATCAGTTGTTGCCGTGATTCTGCGTTTTCCTGGGGTATCGAGGGTATGGCATCCATGACAGCCTTTATTCGAGGGTCTATGCGCGGGTCGTCATTCATTGTGGTCATATTTTTGTCTCTGGCCTGTTGTTATGTTCGGCCGACGAGTATATACGCAGACTTCAAACGGCTCCAATATCCCTCAAAGCGCCCTCCAACTGCCCCCAGCGCTGCTCAATAGTCCCGGTATAGCCCACCGATATCCGCACCAGGCCCTGGCCAATCCCCGCCAGGGATAAATCCTCGTCGGTCATTTCGCTGGAGACACTGCTGCCCGGGCAGCACATCAGGGTATCGAAGTAGCCCAGGCTCACCGCCATAAACCCGAAATGATAGTTATTTTGTAACACATCCATCAGCGCATCGGCTTTCTCGACACTGCCGAGATCCAGAGTGAGGATGCCGCCATAGCCGTATTCCGGGCAGTGCAGTTTACTCATAAGCTGGTGATCCGGGTGTGTGTCTAGCCCGGGGTATGTCACCTTTAAGCCCAGCTTATCCAGGTTTTGCGCAAAGAGCTTTGCCCGCCTGGCATGCTCGCTCATGCGCAGGCCGAGGTGGGGGATGCGCAGGCTGATTTTGGAGGCCACACTGGGGTCCATCGTCGGCCCCAGAATCATCAGGGGCCCGGTGTGTAAATCCATCAGGCTGCCGATGAACTCTGTGCTGCCACACACGGCGCCGGCAATAATATCGGATGCGCCATTGATGTACTTTGTCATGCTGTGTACAACGACATCGGCGCCCAGGGCTGCCGGGCTGAGTATCAAGGGGCTGAAAGTGTTGTCTATCACCAGCTGTAAGCCCCTGGAATGGGCGAGGGCAACCAGTGCCGGAATGTCGGCAACGCGTAAGGTCGGGTTGGAAATGCTCTCCGCGTAGATAATTTTGGTTTTGTCGGTGATAGCGGCTTCAACGGCGGCAAGGTCCGATGCATCGACGAAACTGGTTTCAATGCAGGACTTCTGCGGCAGAAAATCATGCAGCAGAGCATAAGTCCCGCCGTACACCGTGTTAGAAGCGACAATATGGTCACCTGAGTTACACAGCTGTAATACGGCGGCGGAGATCGCAGCCATGCCACTGGCGGCGCAGTAAGCTGCCTCGGTGCCCTCGATGGCTGCGAGTTGGCGTCCCAAATTGTAAACAGTAGGGTTAAAATGTCGGCCATAAAGGTAGCAGCCCTCGGGCGCCGCTTTATGGCCCTCAAACAGCTCCGGCATGGTCCCCGGCTTCATCACAGTAAATGCGGTACTCACTTCAATAGACATATTAACGCCGCCATGCTCGCCAAATTCGTGTCGGGTGGCAGTGAGCCGCTCTATGGGATTTTTGGTTGTCATAGCTATATATTCCGTTTGAAAGCTGTATTATAAAACTATATTCATACATAAAAACCATAGACAAATATAATTCTGTTTGGAGGTCTTATGACACAGCTTGATCGAATTGACATCGAAATAATCAGGCAGTTACGAAATAATGCTCGGTTATCGAACAAAGAGCTCGCAGCTATCGTCGGTCTTGCCCCCTCCAGTTGCCTCGTCCGGGTGCGCGGTTTGCAGCGCGAAGGGGTGCTCAGGGGCTATCACGCCGAGGTCGATACAAAGTCCCTGGGCGTCGGTTTACAAGCGATGATTTCGATTCGTCTGGCGCGCCACTCCAAGGCCGATGTCGAGTCCTTTCGATCCCATGTATTGGCGTTG
Source organism: Pseudomonadota bacterium (assembly GCA_015222725.1). Lineage (GTDB taxonomy): Bacteria > Pseudomonadota > Gammaproteobacteria > Pseudomonadales > Halieaceae > JBALVT01. Next base: position 4,827 of record JADFVW010000005.1, read on the forward strand.
GTAGAAGTGCGGGAGTTATATCACTTGGCCGGGGCCAATGATTTTCTGGTACAAGTCTGGGTGCGGGACCCGGAACATCTGCGGCAGCTGATAATGAGCGCTTTTACCGCCAGGGAAGAGGTGGCACATATCGAAACTGGTCTGATTTTTGAGCACACACAGAGTTTGGAGCTACCCGTTTACATCGACTGTGCCATAGAGGATGAGCTGTAGAACTGCAGTACCTCTCGTCTGGGCATTGTCGTGAATGCCTGGAGAAGGCCAATTTTATCCACGAAGGGCTCCCAGCGCGGGTCATCGTAAAGTACCCTCAGCATGCCATCGCTCAACAGGGACTGAGCCAGCCCTGAGTCACGTTGCTGGTAAGCTCTTTCGAGCCACACAAAGGCATCTTCCGGCTGCTGTCTGGCGGCGTAGAGTTGGGCGATCTGAAATGCAGAATTATGTTCGTTGTCACGTATGAATTGCTCCAATACTGCCTCCATATTGGTTGTACTGCGGGCACAGAAATAGATCAGCAGGGTTGCCCACGACTTCCAGAAGGGTTCCTCTAATTTTAAAACTTCCTCCAGAGCACCCTCAAAATCGTTTCGAGCCAGGTAAATTATTGCGATATGTCCGTGGGCATTGTGATGCGAGGGGTTCAGGTCCAACAGCAGGGTGTAGCACTCCTCGGCCTCATCCAAACGATTAAGTTCGATTAAGAACCTGCCCTGATCGTGATAGGCGTTTAAGTCCAGGGGGTCCAGGCTGACAACCAATTGGCAATAGCGCACGGCTTCTTCCAGTTGCCCTTTGGAGGCATTCAGTTCTGACAGGGCGTACAGGACTTCTGTATTCGTGGGGGCGAGTGCGCTGGCTTTGTTCAGGTCTGACTCTGCTCCCTGCCAATTCCAGTCGTGACCGGATTTTATTCGACTCAGGCTGACCCAGGCCAAAGCCAGTTTGGGGTCGATATACAGCGCTTTTTGCACGGCCTCGCGGGCGAGAGTGACACCTTCCTCCCAGCCTCTATAGGCCTGCCCGGCCTCAAACAGATAGGCCTGGGATAAACCTGCGAGCGAGGGGGCGTAGTCGGGGGCAATCTCCAGGGACTCGCGATAAGCCTTCACCGCACGCGCGAGGCTCTTGCGGCTGCGTTGCAGTCTGTAGTGACGCGCCTGCAGGAAAAGGCTATAGGCCTTTGGGTCTGTCGCGGTGGCCCGAGGCGCTTCATCCAACAGTTTAGGTCTCAGCACATTTACCACAGCTAGGGCGATTTCGTCCTGCACTGCAAAGATGTTATCCATGGACCGATCATAGGATTCTGACCAGATATGGAAGCCGTCACTGGCCTTAATCAATTGGGTAGTCACCCGCACCTGGTTACCGGACTTTCGAACACTGCCTTCCAATATATAGGCAACCTTGAGTTTATGGGCAACTTTTTTGATGTCGACATTTTTGTTTTTAAAGGAAAACGCCGAGGTGCGAGAGGCTACATGCAATTCGGGGACTTTGGTCAGGAGGTTTAACAGCTCCTCCGCGAGCCCGTCGGAAAAATACTCGTGGTCGCCGCCTTCAGAGAGGTCGATAAAAGGCAGGATTGCGATGGAGTGAGCGAGCTCTACGAGTTGTTCAGCAGCCAAAGGCTGGCTGGCGCTTTCCGTAGCGGGCGGGGGCGTTACCTCGCTATCCAGCTTGATGCCCTCCGGCGTCAGCTCGTAGGCCCATGCGAGTATGGCGGCCACGGGGAAACCAATTATAAGCAATACGAGGATCGCCTTAACCACCCACTCGGGCGCGGAGAAGCTTTCCAGCATCAATTCGGCTACCTGCGCCAGTACCCATGCGGTAATTATGTACGCGACCGACACACGAAAGACCTTACGACGATTCAGCTCAGAGAAAAATGATGGCATCAGAGCACCGCTTACGCACAACCTATTTACACTATAGACTGTTTTGTCAATTCCGGTTGAGATTAAGGCCCAATTTACATTGTGAGCCCTGCCCGTTAGAGTTGGAGGCTATTTTGGATTTGGCCCTACTATTCCATGACACAATTGCTTGCAAATGGTTTTGTGCTGTTAACATTGCTTCTGTTGAGCGCCTGTAACGGTGCGAGCTTGTTTTCAAATAAGCATAGTGAGGAAATGCACAGGCTGGAGGCAGCAATGGCACAGTGCGATTCAAGACAGGCTGAATACAATCAACAGTTGCAACACCAGGGGAGGCAACTTGAATCCCAGGGCCGACAGCTCGATAAAATTGCCGGGGCGCAGGTATTGGCTCTGGAGGCGCTACCGCGCCCCCAGGAGTACCCTGCAAATAGTCCTGTGGGAGCACTGTGCGCGCCCCAGGAGACGCTGCCTGAAAAGCTGGTCGTCGGCCGCCATGAGCAAGTCTGGTTGGAGGATATTCAATTGGCTCTGCCCGCGCGGGTTGATACCGGTGCCGAAACGGCCTCACTGGATGCACGCAACATCGAAAGGTTTGAACGCAATGGCAAGCGCTGGGTTCGATTCGAGATTTTGCATCCAGACAGCGGCGAGGCCTTGCTATTGGAAAGACGCCTGAAGCGAACCGTCTCCATTATTCAATCAAATACCAGCGAGCCAGAGCGGCGCCCTGTCATTAAGCTGGGAATCACTATGGGACATATTACGCAATCCGCCGAGTTCACCCTGAGTAATCGCAGTCATCTTGATTACCAACTGTTGATAGGAAGAAACATTCTCAAGGACGTTATGGTAGTAGATGTCAGTAAAATAAATGTCGCGCCACCGGTTTTGAGTAAATGACAAAGCGTATTACTTTCTACGCGATGGTGGTGATGATCGCCACTATCGGATTTTTGGTGGCGGCCCTCAGGCATTTTGAGACAGGCATTCCGTTATTTCCAGGACAGGAGAGATCTGTTTGGCTGGTTGAGGCGCGCATCGATTTTCGCGCTACCGGCGATGCGGTTACGGTAAGCTTTAGCTTGCCAGAGCAACTACCCGGGTTTGATTTGTACCAGGAGCAGGCCGCATCACCCGGCTATGGTTTTTCAATAGTGACGGAGAACGGTGATCGCCGCGGAGAGTGGACCAAAAGAGAGGCACAGGGTGAGCAGTCCCTCTACTATACAGCGCAATTTGCCGAGGTGGCTGAATCTGTACACCACGCTGAAGGCCCGACTCCCCGAGCTGTGTCAGTGTATTGGGACGATGCGCAAAATACCGCAGCCCAGCAGCTGCTAACACGAGCCAGCACCACATCGAGTTCCCCCCATAGCCTTGCCCGTGAGCTGATCAAGCTACTCAATCAGTCAGTTCCCGATCAAAATACCGCGTTATTGTTGGCCGGCGGCGAGGGCCGGGCTGAATTGTTGAGCAAGCTGCTCAATCAGGCGGGTGTGCCCGCCCGCATTGTAATGGGGCTGCATCTGGAGGACGCCAGGCGCAGGCAGCAGCTTGTTCCCATGATTGAGATCCACGCAGAAGAAAAATGGACAGTATTTAATCCGAAAACAGGCGAGCCGGGGGTGCCCAGCGATCTTCTCCTGTGGCATCGCGGGGGTAAATCGCTGCTTGACGTGACCGGGGGGCGCCGGTCTCGGGTTAGCTTCTCTATTGTTCGACAGCAGGTGCCCGCTCTGCAGCTGGCTAGAGCCCAGAACAGCGACAATATATTTTCCAGTATTGGTATTCACCGCCTTCCGGTAGAAGAGCAGAGCATGTTCAAGCTATTGTTCCTGCTGCCGCTGGGTGCGGTTGTCGTTGTGTTTATGCGGGTTCTGGTCGGGCTGCAAACAGCCGGGACATTTATGCCCATTCTCATTGCCCTGGCTTTTTTGCAGACTTCGCTGTTGCCAGGCTTAATCAGTTTCGTCTCTGTGGTGGGTATCGGTTTACTGTTGCGCAGTTATTTGTCGCGTCTCAATCTTCTGTTGGTTGCGCGAATCGCGACGCTGTTAGTGTTGGTTATCTTCATTATCTCCGCCATGAGTGTTATCGGCTACCAGATGGGTTATAGCACCGGGATGACCATTACCTTCTTTCCCATGATCATCATTGCCTGGACTATCGAGAGAATGTCCATATTGTGGGAGGAGGAGGGGCCTCACGAGGTGCTGATTCAAGGCGGTGGGAGCCTGTTTGTGGCCGTCATCGCCTACCTGCTCATGGACATGCCCCTACTCGGGCATCTGACTTTTAATTTCCCCGAAGTGAACTTGATTTTACTGGCTGCGATTCTCGGCATGGGCCAGTACACGGGCTACAAGCTCTCTGAGCTACACCGCTTTCGCGCCATGGATGAGGGCTAGGCAGCGTGGCCTGGATAGGTCCCCGTAAACTAAGCGGCCTCGGCATGCTGGGCATGAACAGTCGTAACCTGGAGTTTATCGGCCGCTACAATGACCGCAGGCTCTACCCATTGGTCGATAACAAGCTGAAAACCAAAATGCTGGCCCAGGAACACGGCGTTCCCACGCCGGGCCTGCAGTTTGTGGTGCGGGAACAACACCAGATAAGACATATTGAACGCCAGTTGAGCGAGCGCGAAAGCTTTGTACTCAAGCCAGCCAAGGGCTCCGGCGGAAAGGGTATCCTGGTGATTGTCCGGCGCAAGGGTGACCATTTTATTAAAAGCTCGGGCGAGCTATTAACCCTCGCTGATATTCGACGCCATATGAGCAATTGCCTGGCGGGTCTGTATTCTCTGGGCGGGACGCCTGATATTGTCCTGATAGAGGATTTAATAGCCTTCGACGATTGTTTTGCGGGCTATTCCCACGAGGGCGTTCCCGATATTCGGATTATAGTGTTTCGTGGCTTTCCGGTAATGGCCATGCTGCGCCTTGCCACCCATGCCTCTGACGGCAAGGCCAATCTGCATCAGGGGGCGGTGGGGGTAGGCCTGGCAATGGACACCGGGCGCTGCCTGAATGCGGTGCAATTCTCCCAACGGATTCACACCCACCCGGACACCGACAACCCACTGTCGGAGATATCTATTCCCAATTGGCGGGAATTATTAATACTTGCCGCCCACTGTTGTGATATGACGGGCCTGGGGTATATAGGCACCGACCTGGTCCTCGACAAGCACCTGGGACCACAATTGCTGGAACTGAACGCCCGCCCCGGGCTGGCGATTCAGATTGCCAATGGCAGGGGCTTACTGCCGCGGTTGCGAAAAATTGAGGGCCTGCGCGAAAAACGCAAAGTAACGGCGGAGCAGCGCGTGGACTATGTGATGAAAGAATTTGCCGAGGCTTGAAGTAAAAGGTTTTAAGCCGTGCCATTTAGGACTAAAATACCAGCCGCGGTCACAAATGTCCTGCTAAGTCGGGCACTCTGTTCATTCATTCAGGATAATTATTATGTCGACATCAATCCGAGTACTTTTAGTTCTGTCTCTACTCACTATTTTTGGCCAAGCTGCCTGGGCCGATAGCGATTCTGACGCTGTCGAGTCCTTTCGCAAAGCCGGGCAGAGTGGTGCCTTCTTCAGCAATAGCTATGGCTATGCCATCTTTCCCACCATAGGCAAGGCCGGCATGGGCATCGGTGGTGCCCATGGTTCCGGTGGTGTCTACGCCGGTGGCAAGAAGACGGGCACCTCAAAAATGACGCAGGTCACATTTGGTCTTCAGTTGGGTGGGCAGGCCTTCAGCCAGGTTATTTTCTTTGAGGACGAGCGCGCCTTCAAGTCATTTACATCCGGCAACTTTGAGTTCAGCGCCCAGGCGTCGGCCGTGGCCATTACAGCGGGTGTCTCCGCAGAAGCCAATACCGGCGGCGGCGCATCTTCGGGTATGAGTGGTGGCAGCAACAATGCAGCAACCAGTAATCTTGGCGGCTATCGCAAAGGTATGGCTATCTTCACCATCGCCAAAGGGGGCTTGATGTACGAGGCTGCCATCGGTGGGCAGAAGTACAGCTACACACCTCTATAAACCACGCGGACTATTGTTATGTCATATACAAGCAGGGTGCTGTTAATTTTGTCTCTTCTGGGCTTTGTCGACCAGGCCGCGTGGGCGGATGCGGAAGCCGACGCAGTGACGTCCTTTCGCAACGCGGGAGAAAGTGGGGCATTTTTTGACCAGAGTTACGGCTATGCGGTTTTTCCGACCATCGGTAAAGGCGGCATAGGTATTGGTGGTGCTCACGGCTCGGGTGGCGTTTACGCCGGGGGCAGGAAGGTGGGGGCATCCAAAATGACCCAGGTCACTATTGGCTTCCAGTTGGGTGGGCAGGCCTTCAGCCAGATTATTTTCTTTGAAGATGAATACGCGTTTGAGGCGTTTACCTCCGGTAATTTTGAGTTCAGTGCCCAGGCGTCAGCTGTGGCGATAACAGCGGGTGTGTCCGCTGAAGCTAACACAGGTGGCGGCGCATCCTCGGGCATTAGTGGTGGCCGAAATGATGCATCGACACAGAACCATGGTGGTTTTCGCAAGGGTATGGCAATTTTCACCATCGCCAAGGGTGGTTTGATGTGGGAAGCGGCTCTGGGCGGACAGAAATACAGCTACACGCCCTTATAGCTGGTTCAAGCGCTGCTCAATGAAGCTCCGGGCGTTGTCCAAGGCTTCATCGGGCACGTCTCCCATCAGGATAACGTGCCAGGCTCGCGGCCCGTGGGCGCCCATTACGAGCTGAGCATCGATATCTCCGGTGCTTGAGGGGCCTGAGATAAAATTTATCCCCCGGGGGCGTCCCTCTTCTTCCATTGCCGCGTTAATTCTCTGCCAGGCATCATCCAGATTTGCCACCAGGTCGGCCACGTCCAGTAGGACGAGGTGATCTTCCACCAACAGGTTGTTGGCAGCTGGATTGGATTTTCCGGTGAAGGTGACAATGGAGCCGGTTTCCGCCACACCCAGACGCGCGTAACTCAGGCTGGCGGGGGTTGGGGGGCTTGAAAACTCCTGCTCGGCCGCGCCAAATCGAGGCAGCACGCCGCCGTCGCGCCAGGGCATGGCTGCTAATCGCGGATCATTGCCGGCGACAATTTTGCGCGTGTGGAAGCGTTCATGTAAGTACTTTGCCACACATTTTACGGCCTCAGACCTGTCTGGCGCACAGGCCACCGTACCCTGGTTTTTCAACACATTAATCAAAAAGGCCTCGCACAGCTCTTGCGCGGGTAACAGGGGCACGGGCGTCTGCCCCAGGCGATTTAGCTCGGCCCCAATTTGCTCTGCTGATGCATTGCCACCCACCCGGCGAAGCTTGCCCAATAGATCGCTCTGCGCACTATCCTGCGTCTTCGTTATCATCTCTCTGGCTCTGGTATTGCTGCATGAAAGTGCGCCCCTGAGGCGCCGGGAAATCCCGCTCATCAGTCCAGCCATTAGCGAGGACCAAGGATTTAAAGCTGCCTTTCTTCCTACCCAACCAGCCTAGGGCGGGAATGCCCAGTGCGGTCAGTTTGTGGTATAGCCAGGGGTGTGACAGCAGCCAGGCGTGTATTTTCATGCCGACCCGCCACCGCGTGGGCGAGAGTTTGGCGCGTGTTTCATCGTGGCGAAGGTCCCGCAGCAGGTCGGGCAGTGGGATACTGGCGGGGCAAACTTCTGCACAACGACCGCAGGCGGTACAGGCGTTTGGCAGTGCATTACTCTCTTCCAGTGAGGTGAGCAGGGGGGTTAGCACAGAACCCATGGGCCCCATGTAAACGGACCCGTAGGCATGGCCGCCAGCGCCAATGTATATGGGGCAGTGGTTAAGGCATGCGGCACAGCGAATACACTGCAGCATTTCCCGATAATCGCTGTCCAGAATATCACTTCGCTTGTTGTCCAGCAGGACAATATGGGTTTCTATGGGGCCGTCGGTATCCTCGCCCTGGCGCGGGCCGGAGTAAAAACTGGTGTAGCAGGTTACGGGCTGCCCGGTTGCTGAGCGCACCAGCAGGCGCAGTAGTGCCATTGCATCATTTGCCCTGGGTACCACTCTGTCCATGGTGGTGCAGATGATCAAAACTTTGGGCAGGTTGGCGCACAGGTCGCCGTTGCCTTCATTGGTTACCAACATGGAGTAGCCGCTCTCGGCGATGAGCGCGTTGGAACCAATGATGCCAACATCTGCTTTTAAAAAATGTTCGCGCAACACGGTACGTGCCTCGGCCACCATTTCGGCGGGCCCTTCCAGTTCCCGCTCACCCAACTGATGCTTGCGCATGAACAATTCGCGAATCTCATCGACAGACTTATGCAGTGCCGGGCCCACGATATGGCTGGGTGATTCGCCTGCCTGCTGGATGATATATTCGCCCAGATCAGTTTCCACGACTTCCAGCCCGGCGCTTTGCAGGTGCGGCAGGAGGTGGGTTTCCTCCGTAACCATTGACTTGCCTTTTATCACGCGTCGCGCATCGTGTTGTTGGCAAATATCCAGCACGATACTGTTCATCTCGCTGGAGTCCTGCGCGAAATGTACGTGGTTACCGTTGCTTTTAGCCTCCTCAACAAACTGCGACAGATAGTGATAAAGATTGTCCAGGGAGTGTTGCTTGATGTTTTTGACGTGCCGCCGTAGTTCCTCGAAACCGCCAAACTCGTTAACAGCGGCGTCTCTTATCATGGGCATGAACAGCCCCAGCATGTCACGCCGGTTTACTTTTTCTGTTTCTTGCAGCGATGACCGGACGTTGCTGTAAAAAGCGCGGCTGCCCTTGGCCTGGTCTGTACTACTCACTGTTTTCCCTCGCCGATAGCGGGGCCATCGAGGTCGCCAGCCAGAAGCTCTGCGATGTGCCTGACCTCAATATTTTTCCCCAGACGTTTAGCTCTGCCGGCGATGTTCATCAGGCAGCCCATATCTCCCCCGGCCAGTACTTTCGCTCCTGTTGCCAGGGCGCTATCGAGTTTGTCGCTGGCCATCTTGCCGGATAACTCTGGCATCTTCGCACAGAAGGTACCACCAAAACCGCAACAGACCTCGGTCTGGCCCAGTTCCGATACTTCCAGATTACACAGTTCTTTTAGCAGAGCGCGGGGCTGGGCTTTTACACCCAGTTCCCTCAGCCCGGCGCAGCTGTCGTGATAGGTCACACTGGGGAGTGGAGCAGTGTCCCCGGGGGCCTTTTCAATTTTTGCGATGTCCGACAAAAATGTTGTCAATTCAAATGTTTTGGCCGCCAGTGCCAGTGCCCGCTCGCGCCATTCATCTTGTAGTAGTTTCGGGTAGTGATGGGAGATCATACCGGCGCAGGAACCGGAGGGCACAACAACATAGTCGGCAAACTCGAAAGCCTCAATAAGCTGCCTGGCCAGTGGGATGGTGGATTCGTAGTCGCCGGTGTTGTAAGTGGGTTGGCCGCAGCAGGTTTGCAGGGTCGGCACGGTTACTTCGCATCCTGCCTGCTCCAGTAACTGTATAGTATCGAAGGCGACCGACGGGCGGAACAAGTCGACCAGGCAAGTGACATAGAGTGCTACCTGAAACCGCGGTGCGTCCTGGGGGGGGTGCTGATTTCCCGCTCTCATAATTTTGGAGTCACTATTTTTATAGGTTATCTGAAAGGCCCAACCTCAGCCTATCTGCCGAGAATCAGTATATCGAAATTCATCCCATTGTGCTGCATGCCACTAGAGCAGTAAACACATAATTGCAACGACCATCCCAGCGACACAGGCGAACAGACCCTTCGCCAGGGCGTGCGAGCTTTGGATCAATTTTGTGACCACAGTTTTTCGGTCTACTTTGACCCCGGCAAGCGCCATGGGGACGACGTTTTTGGTCAACTGTGTTGTGGAAAATACAGGTAGGCGACGTGTGCCGATAAAGACCACAATGTCGTCCAGTAGCAAAAAGTTATTGCGATAGTGAACCCGCGCACCACTGCCCATATGATACATATGGTGCTGGTCAACCAGAATCAATTGATCCTTGAACACACCAATATGACCTTTGTCGCTTCTCCACAGCAAGGCCAACGCAGTGCCGGGGCCTGCCAGCAGTGAGCTTGTCGCAAGCATTACAGAAAGGGGCAAGGCCTGGATAAAGACAAGCGTTAGTATTGATAAGCATATCAAGCTGTAGAGCACGGCAATTTTTTTAAAGGAGGTGTTGCGGTCAGTTTCTGGACCTATCCAGTGGATGGATTGTTCCTTGTCGTCGATGGGCTGCGCCCCCCTGACTTTGTCGGTTTCATAAACGAGGCTGCGCAGCTGATGAATGCGCCCCAGCAGATAACTCCCGATACCCGCCAGCGCTAGAAGTCCCAGGCTGAGTTGCCAGAGTTTCTGAGAGCGCACCGCCCGTTTCTGTTCGTTTTCAACATAGGCCTGTAAAGCAGTGGGAACAAGTGGTGCTTCTGCCTTGCCCACTGCGTTGAAGCGTTGGATAGCGATCTGCTCGCTATCCAATACCAGTATTTTATTCGCCCAATTAAGTAACTGCTGAGGACTACTGCCAGGCGTCAGCGCGACCGCGGCGAGGAAATTCCACTTGGCGTCGAATCGATAGAGCCCGGACTGCGCGGTTTCCGTATTTGTCATAACGACCCACCAGCTGTCCGCAGCCCATAGGAATTGATCGATCCGGGTTTGCTTCTTCTCTTGTGCCGGGGCAGGGAGTAACAGCACCTCGTCCAGTTGTTCGCCAAAACCTTTGTTGTCCGGCCGAAAAATACTGATCGCGGGGCCCGTTGCACTGGACATAAAGAGCAGTCCCTCGTGCAGCGCGAGACTGGCTTTTTGGGGTAGAGCCATTTTTTTCTGGGCCAGAAGTTGGCCGTCTCCATCGAGTTTGATCAGCAGTCCCTCTGTCGGGGAAACCAGGTAAGACTCCCCGGTACGGGGGTCGACAACATAAGCGCTAATGCGTCCACCGAGGATGTCCAGCCCGTAGGGCAGGCACTGGCGATTTTCGAGATCGCAACGCTTTGTCGGCCATGTCCTACCTTCCGCGGCATCAACCTTCTCTCGCAAGATTATGCGCCCATGGGTGTCGACACCAAGTAGCCTTGCCGGGACAGTTATACCAAGATCATCCATGGCGTAACTACCAGTGTCGGCCCCGGATCGATCCAGGCTAAACAGCCGTGAACCGGCTTGAATTATCAGGCCTGAATGCCCATCCATCACTATCGTCTCGGCACCGTTAAGCAGATTGTCTTCGGTGGGTAGCAGGGCATAGCGAAGGCCCAGAAGAAGCAATGCCAGCAGTGTCGCGACGGATGCGATATATAGGGTTTTCATTAGTTTCTGTGACTTTTCTGCACGGGCTCGAATTGCCGCGGTATTGCGGAAGGGCTTCAGGTTGAACAGGTTGGGTGCTCCGGGCTGTCGTCTGGGAAGACTCTGTGCCAGTTCCTGCATGGACGTAGGGGAGGGTGGGGTCTTGGGGCGGGCAACCTGCTGTAGTTGCTCCAGCCGTGCGCTTCCTTCCGCTGCGCGATCAAGTGCCGCCTGTTCCTCTTGTTGCTCCTGAGTGCGCAGCTTAGCGGCTTTTTCTCTAGCGAGCTTTGTGCGGCGCTCAGCGGCGGCTTTCGCTTGGGCTTTTCGTTTCTCCTTGCGCTGTTGTTCCTCTTTCAGTGCAGCAGCCTGGGCCGCTTCCTCAGCCTGCTGGACGGCGGCGAGTGTGCGTAACTCGTCCTCAATGCGCTTTTCATCAGCCCTTGCCTGTGCGGCTTCTTCCGCGTGTCTGCGCTTTTGCTCTGCCAGTTCTGCACGCAGTTTTGCAGCTTTTTCCTGGGCTATTTTTCGTTCTGCCAGTTTTTCTGCTTTTATTCTGGCGGCTTCTTCTGCGGCCTTTTTCTTTGCCTCGATCTTCAGGGCTTTCTGTCTGGCGGCTTTTTTCGCAGCCTTTTTACGTTGCTCTTCCTCTAATGCCTTTTGCCGTGCGGCCTGTTCAA
>JADFVW010000351.1 GCA_015222725.1 Pseudomonadota bacterium
CCATACCCTGCTTGATCTTGATCATAGAACCTGCCCGAGAAATTCAAGTCGCGCATTATACGGAAGCACCCCCCTAAAAACCAGCCCGTAAGGGGGTGATTAAGGTGAGAGTTCCTTGATTTTGAACAGGTTTTGGAGGGTTTTTGTCCCCCCTCACCCCTCTTTCGGGTAGGCGGCATATTTAATGCCCGCCATCTGTTCCAGCAAGCGGTGAACCTGACAGCTGTAACCAAATTCATTGTCGTACCACAGGTACACCACAGCTTGTGTTCCATTGACGATGGTGGCCTGGGCGTCAAACACGCAGGCGTGCCTGGAACCCACCAGATCACTGGATACCACCTCGGGTGAATTAGAGTAATCGACCTGCTTGCGCAGTGGTGAGTGCAGAGCGATATTTCTCATATACTCGTTTAACTCCTCGACACTGGTTTCGCGCCCCAGGGTCAGGTTGAGTATCGCCATGGATACATTGGGTGTAGGAACCCGAATGGCATTGCCCGTGAGCTTGCCAATAAATTGCGGCAGTACCTTGCCTACCGCCGTGGCGGCACCGGTTTCTGTTATCACCATATTCAGGCCGGCACTGCGCCCCCTGCGATTGGCTTTGTGGTAGTTATCGGTCAGGTTTTGATCATTGGTATAGGCGTGAATGGTTTCGACATGCCCACTAACGATGCCGAACTCGTCATCCAGGGCCTTCAGCGGTGGCGCGATAGCGTTAGTCGTACACGAAGCGGCGGAAATAATCCTGTCCTGCGGCTCGATGATGTCGCAGTTGATACCCGCAACTATATTCTTGAGGTTTCCCTTACCCGGTGCTGTCAGCAGTACCTTGCTGACACCCTTGCTCTTAAGGTGTTGGGACAGCCCTTCTTCATCGCGCCATACACCAGTATTGTCAACCACAAAGGCATTGTCGATACCGTAGTCAGTGTAATCAATGGAAGAGGGAGAATTGGAGTAAATAACCTTTATTTCGTTACCATTAGCCACGATAGACTGATTTTCCTCATCTACCCTGATGGTGCCCTCAAAGGCACCGTGAACCGAGTCGCGGCGTAGCAAGCTGGCGCGTTTTACCAGGTCGTTGGGGGCAGAACCCTTGCGCACCACAATCGCGCGCAGACGCAGGGAATCGCCTCCATCAGTCTTGTCTATGAGTATGCGCGCCATAAGCCGGCCGATGCGGCCAAAACCGTATAATACGACATCAACCGGTTTCTCAATCGGCTGGGAAGTGGAACCGATGAGTTCGGCTAGTTCCTGATCGACATATTGCTCGACGCTGAGGCCTTCACCTGCTCCATGGTCAAAATACTTGACCGCCAGGCGGCCAACATCAATATGGGCGGGTCCCAGCACCAGGGTTGATAAATGGTCCAGAATAGGCGCTGTCTCGAATTCAGACAGTTCGTTCTCCTCTACCTGGCGAACGTATCGATGGTCCTTCATAATTTCCAGGACAGATCGATTTACCAGGGACTTTCCATAGATATAGCACTTGACGTTACTTTCCCGGGACAGCCTTCCCACCTGTGGAATCATGCCCTCGGCCAGAGCCTCACGCTCCTTCCAGTTACTGAAATAATCATCCGGGCGCGCGCGTTTACGGTCGGTCACTGTTTATACCCCTGTCAGGTTCTAGGCAAATGTTGAGGTCGGCTATTATCTTCTTTAGGCCAGCGCGGTGCAAGGCGAGTTAGGCAATTTGCCGTGCGCGCACATGGCGCTGGAGTACAGGGGGTGGCTTCCCTTACAATAGCCCCCTTTTTGAAGCCACCATCCATGCATCGGTGGCTCTGCTTTGGATCGATAAGCCTTTTATGTTCCTGGAACTTACAAAAAACACACCATGGCCGCAGCAGCTCGCGACGCGAACGGCCCTGGGCCCGTTCCACGGCAGTGCTGAATCACGCTGCATTGCAGAGTTGGCCGACCCGGATCGGCTGTTACTGGTGATAACAGCCGATACCAGTAGCGCCATCGCGCTGGAGCGCGAGCTGGCTTTCTACCTGGACGACCCCGGCAAAATACTCGCCTTCCCCGACTGGGAAACGCTGCCCTACGATAACTTTTCTCCCCACCAGGACATCATATCCGGGCGACTGAGCACTTTGCACACGCTCCCATCACTGAACTCAGGCATTCTCATTGTGCCCGTGTCTACCCTGATGCACCGCCTGCCGCCCACCGAATATATCGCCGGGTCCAGTTTGATGCTGAAGCCGGGACAGACCATCGACATTGGGACATTCAGGCGCAATCTGGAACGCAATGGCTACCTCAACGTTGAGACAGTGCTTGAGCGCGGCGAATTTGCCTTGCGCGGTTCCCTCTTCGACATCTTCCCGATGGGCTCGAAGCTGCCCTATCGCATCGACCTGCTGGACGATGAGGTGGACAGCCTGCGTACCTTTGACCCCGAAACACAGCGCACGGTTAACAAAGTAGAGGAAATAAAACTGCTGCCGGCCCGTGAATTTCCTCTGGACAGTGCGGCTATCAATCGATTTTTGATGAACTGGCACGACAGCTTCAATGTCGACTGCGATGCCTGTCCAACCTACACCGAAGTAAACGCCGGCAGAGCCCCCGGGGGCACCGAATATTACCTGCCCCTGTTTTTTGATCGCTGCGATTCGCTGTTCGATTTTCTGCCGGACAGTGCAGCGGTTATCGCCATAGGCGACCACCACGGGGCAGCCCAGCGCTTCTGGGAGGAAGCGGGAACCCGCTTCAAGGAATATGGAATAGACCCGCGAAGGCCGCTTTTACCCCCTGTGCGTTGTTTCCTGCCCGTAGAGGAGTTGTATCGGCAACTGGGCAAACGGTCGGTGCTTGAGCTGCGTCATAACCCGGATGCACCGGTCCACCAGAGTACGCTGTCACAGCAACCTCCACAGCTCGCGGGACAATCGGGCAAGCAATCGCCCGCCCAGTGCTTTGCCAACTTTCTGGGGGAGCACCAGGCGCCTGTTCTGCTGTGCGCTGAATCCGCCGGGCGCAGGGAAATTCTGTTGGAATCCCTGCGCAAACTGGATTTACACCCCCCCGCTGTCACCGGATGGCAGGATTTTGAAACATCCGGGCTGGACTTTGCCATTACCACGGCGCCACTGGACCGGGGCTGTTATTTTGGCCCCAGGCTGGCCACCCTGGTCTGCGAAACCCAGCTGTTCGGCAATCGGGTTGCCCAACGCAGAAGGCGCACCAGCGACCAGAAAAATGATGCCGCCGCCGCTTTCAAGAGTATCAACGAACTCCATGAGGGCGTGCCGGTGGTGCACCTGGAACATGGGGTCGGGCGCTATGTAGGGCTGCAGATTTTATCCATTGATGAGCAGGAGGCTGAATTCCTGACCCTGGAATACGCACAGGGCTCTCGCCTGTATGTACCCGTGGCCTCCCTGCAGCTGATCAGTCGCTACGCTGGCAGTGATGCAGATTCAGCTCCCCTGCACCGCCTCGGCTCTGACCAGTGGGAAAAGGCCCGAAGAAAAGCCAGCGAGAAAGCCAATGACATCGCCGCGCAACTGCTGGAAGTCTATGCCCGCCGCGAGGCCAGGGCGGGCTTTCCCTTTAAACTGGACAGTCTTAGCTACGACAAATTTGCCGCCGATTTCCCCTTTGAGGAAACCCCGGACCAGGAGGAATCTATTCGCGCGGTGCTGGCGGATATGTGCAGGGGGGGCGTCATGGACCGGCTTATCTGCGGCGACGTGGGCTTTGGCAAAACAGAGGTCGCCATGCGGGCGGCGTTCGTGGCCACCCAGAACAACAAACAGGTCGCAGTACTGGTACCCACCACCTTGCTGGCGCAACAGCACTTTAGCTCCTTTCTCGACCGATTTGCAGACTGGCCTGTCAAGATTGAAGTGGTCTCGCGATTCAAAACCGGGGCCCAGCTGAAAGAAATTACACGCCGGGTCGCCACGGGTGACATCGACATTCTGGTCGGCACCCACAAGTTGCTGCAGAGCAATTTTAAGTTTCACGACCTGGGCCTGCTCGTCATCGACGAGGAACACCGTTTCGGTGTCAAACAGAAGGAGGCCATCAAGGCGATGCGCACCGAGGTGGACATCCTGACACTGACAGCCACACCCATACCCAGGACATTGAATATGGCCCTGGGCGGGATGCGCGACCTGTCAATTATCGCCACGCCGCCGGCCAAACGCCTATCGATTAAAACCTTTGTACGCGAACACGATGTGGGCATGATCAAGGAGGCGATATTGCGCGAGACCCTGCGTGGTGGCCAGGTCTTTTTCCTACACAATGAAGTGAGAAGTATCGAGGAAACCGGGCGAAAACTGCACGAATTAGTGCCCGAGCTAAGCATTGGAATAGCCCACGGTCAAATGAGTGAGCACCAGCTGGAACAGGTCATGTCCGACTTCTATCACCAGCGACACCATATTTTACTGTGCACCACCATCATCGAAACCGGTATCGACATCCCCAATGCCAACACCATTATTATGGAGCGTGCCGATAAGTTTGGACTGGCGCAATTACACCAGTTGCGGGGCCGGGTGGGCCGTTCCCACCACCAGGCCTACGCCTATTTATTGCGACCCCCACTCGCCTCTATCACACGCGACGCCGAAAAACGCCTGGACGCCATCGAGAGCGCCAGTGATCTTGGTGCCGGCTATCTGTTGGCCACCCACGATCTGGAAATACGCGGTGCCGGTGAATTGCTGGGCGACGAACAGAGTGGGCAGATTCACAGCGTGGGTTTCAGCCTCTACATGGAGTTACTGCAAAGTGCCGTTGAGGCCCTGAAGCGAGGCGAAATACCCGATGTGGACGCACCCCTGGACCAGGGGACAGAAGTAAACCTGCACACGGTCGCCCTGATCCCGGACGACTACCTGCCCGACGTCAATACGCGCTTAATACTGTATAAACGTATCGCGGCGGCGCGCAACGATGACGAACTGCGCGACATTCAAGTGGAAATGATCGACCGCTTCGGCCTGCTCACGCCACAAATTTACAATCTGTTCGCACTGGCAAAACTGCGTATCCGGGCCGAATCCCTGGGAATTGCCGGTATCGAAGCAGGAGCATCCGGTGGCAGCATTAATTTCAAAGAGACAACCCGGGTCAACCCCATGAGCATCGTCAAATTAGTACAATTGGATCCGCGATCGTATAAACTGGCGGGGGCAACCCGGCTGCGCTTTGAATGCGACCTGGCAGACGTGGTAGAGCGCCAGGAGTTTGTAGAGAAATTACTGCAAAAATTTGAAACCGACGCAATCGAGAGCGCCGCCTGATGAAAGTACACTGCCAACAATTGCTACGCCCACTCACACTACTGGGTATGGCGACCGGCCTGCTGTTTACCACGCTAAGCACCGCCCAGGATGAAGAGCGCTGGTACCAAATAGAGCTCTTTGTTTTTACCCATGAGTCGGCCAATGCCCAGACCAGCGAGACATGGGAGCCAACCCCCGAGCTTATTTATCCGCCGCAATACCGTTTTTTAGTTGACCCGGCATTGGTCGAGAAAAATCTCGCGATGTTCGATGCCAGCAGCGAAATGGACGATCGGGGTCACCAGACTTTGACTGTTATTCCACCCCCTGAGGAAGAAGAGACAGTAGAGCCCCCCCAGTCCGCAGAAGCGGAACTAGAACCCTTACTGGAAGCATCCGAGCCGGAAGAAATGTTACCGGTAACACCCACACCTTTCACTTTTCTGGCGAAATCAGAACTGGAATTTCGTGGTAAGGCGGCCTATATGCAGCGCACGGGCCGCTACCGAATACTCTTTCATGAAACCTGGGTGCAGCCCATTCTTGCAGAGGGTGACACATTGCCCATCGTGATCGACCGGTCCGGGGACACCGAAACCTGGCCACAGCTGCAGGGCAGTGTAAAACTCTACCTGTCCCGCTATCTCCATCTGGAAACCAATCTATGGCTGAATACCGCGGGCGCTTATTTACCACCGGGATGGCGGATGCCAGCAGCGCCACTGGGGCCAAAATCACTCACTATCATTTACCCACCTGAACCCGAGGTAGAGGAGGATTTACAAGAGGCACCCATCGATACAGGCTTTTTCACCGGCACCAGCACAGATTCAGAAGTCGATGCCGAGTTAGAGCAACTGGAACCCACAGGGCCGATTTACCCCTGGCGCCACGCCATTGCACTGCAACAGAAACGTAAAATGCGCAGTACGGAAGTACACTATATCGATCACCCCATGCTGGGAGTGGTGGTGAAGGTCAGCCCACTGGACGAAGAAGCGTTACGCGAAAGGGCCGCGGCCGAGTTTTCCTTGCTTCAGCCCGAAGACGAGGCAGTAAACAGGTGAGCCAGTAAGCTCTCCACAACCGCCGCTTCACGTCTCAGGGTTTCGCGCATCATATCGAGGGTGATTGGCTGATCGCCCTTGCCCGCTGCGGGGTTAACCACCATGCAAATTGACGCATAAGCCATGCCCAACTCCCTCGCCAGCGCCGCCTCGGGCATACCGGTCATGCCCACTACATCGCAACCATCGTGTTCCAGGCGGGCAATTTCTGCTGCCGTTTCCAGGCGGGGGCCCTGGGTGATGCCATGGGTGGCTGGCGCGCAAACACGAATACTATTGTCATCAGCCAGGTCTAACAGGGTCTGGCGCAGCGTCTCGTCATAGGGCCGGGTAAAATCAATGTGCAGCAGCTCACCGCCAGCACCGTCGTCGATGCTGTGCTCACGCCCCCAGGTGTAATCAATTATCTGGTCTGGGACAACCAGGGCGCCGGTTGGCATGTCCGGGTTAATACCCCCCACCGCATTAATCGCCACCACCTCGGTGACGCCCAGCGAGTGCAGTGCCCATAGATTGGCCCTGTAGTTGATTTTGTGCGGAGGAATTGCGCCCGGCGCGCCGTGACGTTGTAGAAAATACACAGTACAGCCGCGTATCCGCCCTTCTTCTATCGGACGCGACGTTGCCCCATAGGGAGTTTTAATCGAGTGCCTACCCGAGGGGGTCAAGCCCGCTAGCTCGTTGATCCCGGTACCGCCAATCACGGCAAAACGCTTCAAGCCTCTGGCTCCGGTGACGCCGGATTGAGGTGTACTGTCGTTGTGGGAAAGGCAACATCGGCACCATTGGCATGCACAATCGCAAGAATTTTAAGCAGGACATCCTGCTTGATGGCGTGAAACTTAACCCACTCGGTTGTCTTGGTGAAGGTGTAGACAAAGAAATCAAGGGACGAGGGACCAAAGCTGACAAAATTGACAATCAGGGTGCGCGACAGGTCTATTTCCTCATGCTGCTCCAGCATTTCCCTGACCTGTGCAACAATTGCGGCCACTTTGTCCGCGTCGTCGTAGCGCAGGCCAATGGTTTCGTAAATTCTGCGGTTGCGCATACGAGAGGGGTTTTCTACTGACACCTGGCTGAATACCGCATTGGGTACATACAGCGGACGCTGATCGAAGGTGCGAATGCGGGTGAGCCGCCAGCCTATATCCTCAACCGTACCTTCTATTTCCTGGTCGGGAGAGCGAATCCAGTCGCCGGTAGTGAAAGGTCGATCCAGGTAGATACTCAGCCCACCAAAAAAGTTAGCCAACAAATCCTTGGCCGCAAAGCCCACGGCAATGCCCCCAATACCACCGAATGCGAGCAGACCAGAAATAGACACACCGACGGTTTGCAGTACCATTAATGCCGCGATAATCCAGACCGTTACCCGTAGCAGCTTGGCTGTTGCATGGACCGATGCCTTGTCCACTGACTGGGTGACCCCCCGGCTATCGGCCAGCATTTCGGCTTCGGCGCCGCGAATAAGCCGCAATACAAACCAGGTGAGCAACATTACCAGCACGGTGTCGTAGGCCGGGGCAGCTTGTTCTCGCAGCTCCGCCAGGTCGGGCACCAGTTCCAGTGCCATTGAGGCGACAAAAACCCACAGAACCGCCCGCAGGGGCGACGCCAGGGCAGATAACACCACGTCATCCCAACGCTGCACACTCTCTGCGGCCACCCTATGCATATGCCTGAGCGTCAAAGCCAGTAGGAAGTGTACGCAAATACCGGCCACCAGCAACAGGGCCAACTGTAGTGAGGGGCCGCCGCTGTTTACCCATTGGAGCGACTCTGAGACAAATTCCTGCACAAAATCCACGATCAATTTCCTACCTTTTATGAATAACCACACCCTGAGTATGCTTAGACGATTTTTTCATTTCGCCCTTAGCGCTTAGTACCGAATGGATATATAAAGGCCAACGAAGCCTTAAGTCAACTCTTGAAAAATGATGCAAGTAACTGATCTTCTGAGAAATAATTTTTTTTAGTTAATTTAGTAATTTTGGCACATTTTTTTATATCAAATTCTCATATTGGACAGGAAAAACCAGCGTGATATGTTGAAGCCTAAGTCACACACACGGTGCGGTTCGATGAAAATGTTAAGGCCTGAAGTGGGTAAATGGTACAAGGATATGCAGGTCAGTGCACTCTTTGAAGTGGTCGCCTGGGATATTCAGGCACATACCATTGAAACCCAGCACCTTGATGGCGAGATAGCTGAGTACGACCTGGATACCTGGCGCGAAATGCTGCTGGAGTCGGTGGAGGCTCCCGAGGACTGGCGTACGGCTTTCGAATTGGACGACGAAGACCTCATCGACCCGGACCTACCCTACCATCCCGAAGACTGGCGCAATCCCCTGAGCTTTATCGAACCTGAATTCATTCACGGGCTGGATGATATCTAGGCGCCTGCCTCTTTTTTCGAAAATGCTCCCTATACACTCCGCGCAATACTGTATATAATCCCAGCTACTGTATAAATAAACAGATAGGTGGGGCATGGAAAATCTAACCAACCGGCAGCAGCAGGTACTGGATGTCATTCGTCAGCACATTGACTCAACCGGCTACCCGCCCACCCGTGCAGATATCGCCAGGGAACTGGGTTTTAAATCTGCCAACGCAGCGGAAGAACACCTCAAGGCTCTGGCGCGCAAGGGGGCCATAGAAATTATACCCGGTGCATCGCGCGGCATTCGCCTGCCCGAGGCTTCTGGCATCCCTATCATTGGGCGTGTCGCGGCAGGCAGTCCAGTGCTGGCCGAGGAACATATTGAAGACTACTGCGCCCTGCCCCACAGCTTTTTCAGCCCCAGGGCGGACTACTTCCTGCGCGTACAGGGTGACAGCATGATGGGCATTGGTATTTTCGATAATGACCTGTTGGCGGTACACAGCACCCCGGTTGCCAATAACGGCGATATCGTGGTGGCCCGCATCGGCGATGAAGTCACCGTAAAGCGCCTGCATAAAACCCGCGAAAAGCACAGGATAGAGTTGCTACCGGAAAATGACGACTTCCAACCCATAGTGGTTGACCTGCGCGAGCAGGAGTTCGTTATCGAGGGTTTAAGTGTGGGGGTGTTGCGCCAGGGTAACTAATTCGACGAGGCAAACCCGGCGCACTAGTGTACTACGTGTGCTGTTGCGCTATGGGCGGACTCACTTTCGCCCTGCTCTGCAATTGCAGCCGCAGCCGCAATACCTGCCTGAATCATGGCTTTGGCCACTTCCAGGCCATTGTCCATCATGTAAAAACGCGACTCATCCGAAAATCGAATTCTCACCAGCGGCTCGGACTCCTCGTCGGTGCGCTGTAACACGATTTCTCCGTCGCCCAATTCTACAATTTCCAGAAAGGATGTTGGCACTGTATATCTCTCGTTTGACAATAACCCTGCCATTCTAGCAGTAAACTACGGGTAGACCACGAATTATTTGCTGCGGGCTTTAAGCCCTAATATTCATCCAGGGAGTCGCTCATTCGTTCGAACAGATCTCCCAGGCGGGCATGCCAGCGCTCTGCCTCCCCGGGGCTAAACCCCTGCTCACTCACCAGTGCCAGATTACTCGGGCTTTTCATCGGCAGCCCGGCGGGCGAAGCTGCAGCGGGCCCAAATACCGGGTCGAGTATTTGCGCCAGCCAGGCCTCTCCTTCCAGTTGTTGGAACTCCAGAATTTCTGGCGGCACTACCCGCCCCTGGGCCACAGCGGGCAGATCGGCGCAGCGCCGCGGTGGCGCGGCAGGCATCTCAGGGGGTTGGGCTATTTCAAGTAGAAACCAGCCATAGGCTCCGGCGAGGTAATCGCAGATAGCCAGGCCGAAGGCCTGTTGTAATGTACTGCTGGCGATCTGCTGCGCCTGTAGCGCGTCCTGCCAGGCGTCGATCAATATCCTCGCGTGATAGAGCTTTTGGTTCGCCAGGGCACGGGGATTACTCATGTCTTTTTGACGCGACTCTTCACTTTCTTTTTGGGCTTCTCCTGCTCCCATTTGCCGTTGCGGTAGAAGGCCTTCCAACCCGTCGCTTTGCCGGCCTTCTCAGTCATCACGTATTGCTCTTTGGCTTTTCGGCTGTAGCGAATTTGAGCCTTATTGCCGGCACCATCAGACGTGGGTGCGCTGAACAAGAAGGTGTACTTGGGGTCTATTGCTTCCTTGTGGGGAAGAATTTCGTCCACCAGTGGCGCCCGGGTCTCCCGGTTACGCGGAAACTGACTGGCCGCCAGGAACAAACCCGCAGCACCGTCACGCAGAATGTAGTGATCCTCAACTTTAACGCATGCCAACTCCGGCATGGGCACAGGATCCATTTTTGGTGGCGCCGCCTCACCGCTTCGCAGCAGTTTGCGTGTGTTCTTACACGTATCCGAGGTGCAGCCAAAGTACTTGCCGAAACGGCCGTTCTTCAGCTGCATTTCTGCACCACACTTGTCACATTCTAAAACGGGCCCTTCGTAACCCTTGATCTTGAATTTGCCGTGCTCGACTTCAAAACCGGGACAGTCTGGGTTGTTGCCACAGACATGAAGTTTTCTGTCCTCGTCAATTAGATAGCTGTCCATCGCGGTGCCGCACAGACCGCAGTGGTGCTTGCTAAGTAGCAGGCGAGATTCCGCCTCGTCGTCTGCGTCTTCGCGTATAGCCTCATCGCCTGCGGTGAGATTAATCGTGGTTTTACAACGCTCCTTGGGCGGCAGCGCATAGCCAGAGCAGCCCAGAAACACACCGGTACTAGCGGTGCGAACCTGCATGGGCCTGCCACAGGTAGAACAGGGGATGTCAGTCAGCGTAGGTTCATTGAGCTGCATACCGCCGGGCTGCTCTTCCTGGGCGTTTTCCAGTAATTTACTGAACTCACCGTAGAACAAGTCCAGCAGGTCGCGCCAGTCCAGCTTGCCCGCGGCCACCTCATCCAGGTGTTCTTCCATGGTTGCGGTAAAGCCATAATCCAGTAATTCGCTGAAACAACTCTGCAGGCGCTGGGTAACGATGTCGCCCATTTTCTCGGCGTAGAAACGCTTGTTTTCCAGGCGCGCATAGCCCCTGTCCTGAATCGTTGAAATAATGGCGGCATAGGTTGATGGCCGGCCTATGCCGCGTTTTTCCAGTTCCCGTACCAAGCTGGCCTCGCCATAGCGCGGTGAGGGCTTGGTAAAATGCTGCTTTGGGTCCAGTGCCTTCAGTGTCAGGGAGTCACCCTCACCAATATCGGGCAAAATAACGTCCTCACCCTTGCGTCCACCCGGCGCCTGTACCGCCGTATAACCGTCAAAACGGATGATGCGCCCCTTGGCATTCAGTTCGTAATCTCCGGCTGTTACCGTCACGGCCGTGGAGGTATATTCCGCATTCGACATCTGGCAGGCGACAAATTGACGCCAGATCAGCTCGTACAGACGCTCGGCGTCCCGCTCCATCCCGTTGAGGGCCGACTGCGGCACGTGGACGTCAGAGGGGCGTATCGCCTCGTGAGCCTCCTGGGCACCATCTTTTGAGGAGTATAAGCGCGGCGCGTCGGGCAGATAGCGCGGCGAAAAATTATTGCCTATGTACTCCCTGCAGGAGGCGATGGCATCGGCGCTGAGGTTGGTCGAATCGGTACGCATATAGGTGATGTAACCCGCTTCGTACAATCGCTGGGCCATCATCATGGTTTTTTTGACACTGAAGCCCAGACGGGTGCTGGCAGCCTGCTGCAGCGTAGAGGTGATAAACGGTGCCGACGGCTTGGAGCGCGTTGCCTTGTCTTTGCGGCGGCTGACCACATAGGGTAATTGCTCCAGTTCAGCGGTCGCCCTGGATGTTGTGTCGCCATCACCCGGGCGGAACTTCTCCCCTTTGTACTTGCGCACTTCGAAACGAAGCTGCTCGCCAGCGCAGGCCAACAGGTCCGCATGAATTTCCCAAAATTCCTCGGGCTCAAACGCCCTGATTTCCCGCTCCCGCTCCACAATCAAACGCACGGCCACCGATTGCACACGACCTGCAGAAAGGCCCCTGGCCACCTTGGCCCACAGCAGTGGCGACACCATATAACCCACAACCCGGTCCAGGAAACGCCGAGCCTGCTGGGCATTGACCCGGTTCTGGTCCAGCTCTGTCGGATGTTCGAAGGCCACGGTGATTGCCTTCTTGGTAATTTCGTTAAACACCACCCGCTGGTAGCGATTATGGTCACCGCCAATTGCCTCGCGCAAATGCCAGGCGATGGCCTCTCCCTCTCTATCCAAATCGGTTGCGAGATAGACGGCGTCGCATTTGCCAGCAAGCTTGATCAACTCATTGACCACTTTTTCCTTGCCGGGCAGCACCTGGTAGTTGGCCTCCCAACCATTGTCCGGATCGATGCCCATGCGCCTGATCAGCTGTTCTCGGGATTTTTTCTTCTTGTAAGCGGCTTTCTTATCGGGTGCCATCTTCCGCGTCTTGGCCGCCTGGGCAGCCCGCTTCTTGGGGTCGACCGCTATTTTATTGCTGCCAGCGGTGGGCAGATCGCGAATATGACCAACACTGGACTTGACGATAAAGTCGGAGCCCAGATACTTGTTAATCGTTTTGGCTTTAGCCGGCGACTCGACAATAACTAGTGATTTACCCATGTGTTCCTTTGATTGCCCCTGTTAATGGCTGCTACAGATACGGTTTTTGGACGCTGAGAGCGCGTCAAAGGATGGCATATATAAAACCCAATGGAGCCGCGGTCAAGCAAAATCAGCAATTTATCAGGAAAGCCCCTCTTCGATGAGGCCGCTCAGCGACCGGTAAATTTGCTTGATTTCGGCCTCCTCTCCGGCCTCCTGCCAGTAAACACCACAGCTGCCCTCGTCAGTGCTGGCGGCGAATACGGCCCGGGGAAGGCCCTCTAGCGCAGCGGGTATTGCGCGCCCTCTGGGCAGGCTGCGCCAACCCTCCTCTCCGTATACCCAGGCGGCCCTGGGCCTATTTGAGCGCACCGAGGCGGGAATTCGAAGACCGTAATAGATCGTTTTCCCCGGCTGGTGACCGGCGCGCTCCGATGAGCTGAGATTACCCCCGGGGATTGACCTGAACTCAACAAACAGCCCCTGCAAAGCGGCGCATTCACGCAGGCGTGCGACACGGCGTTGGTATTTACTGGGCACCACATGCAGCAGGGGCGCGAGCGCCAGAGCGAGAATAAAAATTATTAACAGGTAAATCACGGTGACTTTTCTGATCCAGATCAATGGGGCGAACCAATTGATGGGCTCACATTTGCTCTATTCTATGCTATAAATGGCTATTCTATCTAACCGGGGGGGGTAGCCCATGTCTGACTATACAAAAATATTGGTGGCTGTTGATCTTAGCGACGACTCAACGAACGTTATCCAGCGCGCAATCGCCATTGCTGCCAACAATAATGCGGAACTGCACGTCATTCATGTCATTGAACCGCTGAGCTTTGCCTATGGTGGCGATATCCCCATGGACTTCTCAGGTATCCAGGACGAGATACAACAACAGGCGTCCTTACAGTTAAAGCGTTTTGGCGAAAAGCACGGTATTGCCGAGGACAAGCAACACATTGTGCTGGGCCGTCCTGAAGTTGAGGTACACAGCAAAGCCAAAGAGGCAGGTGCTGATTTAATTGTCATAGGCAGCCACGGACGACACGGGCTGGCCCTGCTGCTGGGCTCTACTGCCAATGGCGTGCTGCACGGTGCCGGCTGCGATGTTTTGGCCGTGCGCGTGGGTAACTAGCTCAGGCCAGGAAAACACGCAGCTCTTCTATCGAGAAAGGCCAGTCCAGCTCCGTGCCATCGGCGCGCTGCAGCACCGGAATTCTCAGGCCGTAGTTCTGGAACAGCTCTTCAGATTCGCTGATATCGGCGAGGGAATAGTCTAATTCACCCGCGTTTCTGTGGTGATATTCCAGCATTTGTTGCGCAACTTCGCATAAATGGCAAGCCGAGGTTCCGTACAGTACCAGCCCTTTATTTATGATGCTTGTCGCTGACACTGGCTACTCTCCCCTACCGCGGTATACTCATAAGACATTACCATCCACTGCGACTACAATAATATAAACTGCAGATAATTCCACTTTATATTGGGAGCTCAGACCGTGGCTTTATTTTCACAGCCAACCGCAAGGGCATTGGCAATTCTGGACCTGCTAATGGCGAACCCCAACCAGGCATTCGGTCTCACCGAGATGACCCGGCGCCTGAACCTTAACAAGGCCACTTGCCACGCCATATTGACGACCATGTCCAACTACGGCTTTCTGGTACAGCACCCCAAAACCAAAGCCTACCGCCTGGGGCCTTCTATCATTGCCGCCGGCAATGCCGCCTTCGCCCAATTCCCGGTACTCGAGTATGCACGCCCGGAACTGGAGAGCCTGCAAAATGATCTCGGCATCGGTTTTGCGGTTACCGGCCGGTCCAAAATGCACATGGTGCTACTGGCTCTGTACGGCCGCGCTGCGCCGCTCATCGGCTCTTTTCAGTTGGGGCTGCGCCTGCCCAACACCGCTCCTGTTGCAGCGTGCTTTACCGCGTTCTCCCCCGCCAACCACCTTGAAGACTGGTTGACCAGAGCCCACGACTCTCGTGGTGGCTATCACGAGCGGCTCGACCAGAAACTGCGAGTGTCACTGATCGCCATTCGAGCCCGGGGCTATGAGGTCACCCTGAGAACTGACGCGGGCGTGGAACTGGCGAAGCAACTATCACATATCAACACCTCCTGGAGCCTGACTGAGCTCGAGGATATCACTAATAAATACCAGCACGACCTCTGTGATGAGCACTATCACCTGGATCGTATTGATCCCAAAGCACGCTATAACATCGCTACAATTTCAGTGCCGGTATTTGTCTACAAGGAGGTACCTGTGATGTGTTTTGTCGCCGGATCGTTCGACAAGCCCATCACCGGGGCTGTGGTTGAGGACATCGCCGCACGCATCCAGCAATCTGCCGAACGGGTAACCGCACTGGCCAGTGGACGGGAAACCTTGACCTAGTGTGCGACTAATAATGTGTAAGCAATAGTGTCATCCAAAAAAACCTATCGAGAAAAAAAGGCCTTTTTCGAGCGCATGGTAACGGTCTACGGCCGCAAGGCTGTGCTGGAAGTGCTGCAGGACAAAAATCTGCAATGCCACGCTCTGCACCTGGCCGACAGCAATGTTGAGAAAGGTATTATCGCCCAGATCAGGGCCCTGGCAGAGGCGCGCGGAATCGCCATCAATATCCACAGCCGCGTCGAGTTATCGCGCATCTCAAAAAGTGGCAAGCAGGACCAGGGCGTGGCCGCCGATATTCTCTGCCCCTCATTCAATACTCTGGAGCAATACCTGTTGTCCCTGCCCGAGAGTCCCTGTGTGCGCCTGCTGGCACTGGATGGCATCAGCAACCCCCAGAACCTCGGCATGATATTGCGCTCGGCGGCAGCTGGAAAAATCGACGGCATCATCTGGTCACGTCGGGGTAACGCCGCCCTGGGCCCACTGGTCATCAAGGCCAGTGCCGGCACGCTGTATCGCGCCCCGCTACTGCTGTGCCAGGATCTGGCCGAAGCGCTAACCCAGTGCAAGCGCGCGGGCATGGACATATGCACGCTGGAGGCCAGTGCCCCCAGCACCTTGTTCGGCTACCGCAGTGAGTCGTCTATCGTCTATGTGCTGGGTAATGAAACCCAGGGAGTCTCCCGCGCCGTGAGCGCACTGGCAGACACCGCCCTGTCCATTCCCATGCGCAATGGCGTAGAGTCTCTCAACGTGGCTGTCACAGCCAGCCTGATCGCTTTCGCCGGGGACCTGGGGGACTAAGAACCTACCTGGAGAGGTAGGACATCCCCTCTTCCAGCCCTTTCAAGCTCAGAGGGTACATATGCCCCTCCAGCAGGCGATGGGTCATGGCCACCGACTGGGTGTACTCCCACTCGGCCTCGGGCACGGGGTTAATCCAGATCACTTTATCGTAGGTCTGCTTCATGCGTTGCATCCAGACCTCTCCCGCCTCTTCATTCCAGTGCTCCACAGAACCACCGGGCTGGGCAATTTCGTAGGGAGACATTGATGCATCTCCAATAAAGATCACTTTATAGTCGTGGCTGTACTTGTGCATGATGTCTAACATGGGCGTTCGCTCGTTATGGCGGCGAACATTATTTTTCCAGGCACTCTCGTAGATGAAGTTATGGAAATAAAAATATTCCATATGCTTAAACTCGGTGCGGGTTGCGGAAAAAAGTTCTTCACAGACTTTTACATGGGGGTCCATGGAGCCGCCCACGTCGAAGAACAGCAGTACCTTTATCGCATTGTGACGCTCGGGCACCATTTTGATATCGAGATAGCCCGCATTTCTGGCGGTTGACCGTATGGTGTCATCCAGGTCCAGCTCATCTGCGGCACCGGTTCTGGCGAACTTGCGCAAGCGCCTCAGGGCCATCTTGATATTTCTCGTACCCAGCTCTACGCTGTCGTCCAGGTTTTTAAAGTCGCGCTTGTCCCAGACTTTTACCGCTTTTTTGTTGCCACCGTTGGGACCTACCCGCATGCCCTCCGGGTGATAGCCCTGCTGCCCAAAAGGGGATGTACCACCGGTGCCTATCCATTTGTTACCGCCCTCGTGACGCTCTTTTTGCTCCTCCAGCCTTTTCTTGAACTCCTCGATCAGTTTTTCCAGGCCACCCAGGGATTCAATTTTTTCTTTCTCTTCGTCGCTGAGATTTTTCATAAACTCAGAGCGCAGCCAGTCATCGGGAATCAGGGCTTCAATAATATCGTCAAGAGCTTCCAGCTCCTTAAAATGCAGTCCAAAAGCACGATCAAAGCGATCAAAGTACTTCTCGTCTTTTACCATGCAGGTACGGCTGAAATAATAAAAATCATCTATGCTGCCGAACACCACATGCTGCGTCATGCCCTCCAGTAAGTCCAGTAGCTCACGGGGTGTTACAGGTACACCGGAATCTTTCAGGGCGTGGAAAAAATTAATCAGCATAGTATTTAGCGATTTTCCCGGCGATGCATAAACGCGAGACGTTCCAACAGATGAACATCCTGTTCGTTCTTGATCAGGGCGCCATACAGTGGCGGAATGGCCTTGCTCGGATCGCGGTCCTTGAGAATTGCATCCGGGATATCATCTGCCATCAACAGTTTCAGCCAGTCGATAAGTTCCGAGGTGGACGGTTTTTTCTTCATGCCGGGAATGGTGCGCACGTCGAAGAATACTTCCAGCGCGTCCTGCACCAGGCTCTGCGTAATATTCGGGTAGTGCACGTCGATAATCTCCCGCATGGTGTCGCGGTCCGGAAAATTAATAAAGTGGAAAAAGCAGCGCCGCAGGAATGCATCGGGCAGTTCTTTCTCATTGTTACTGGTAATAATGATGATCGGCCGTTGCTTAGCCTTCACTGTCTCGCCAGTCTCGTAGACAAAAAACTCCATCCGGTCGAGTTCCTGTAACAAGTCATTGGGAAATTCAATATCGGCCTTGTCGACCTCATCGATAAGCAGCACCACTTGCTCGTCTGCTGTGAAGGCCTCCCACAGTTTGCCCTTTTTAATATAGTTGGCTATATCGTGCACTTTGCCATCGCCCAACTGGGAGTCTCTCAACCTGGAAACTGCGTCGTACTCATACAGGCCCTGCTGGGCCTTGGTTGTCGATTTGATATGCCACTGTATCAAGCGCTTACCCAGACCCTTGGCGACTTCCTCGGCCAACATGGTTTTACCCGTGCCGGGTTCACCTTTGATTAACAGGGGGCGTTCCAGCGTAACTGCGGCATTGACTGCCATGCGTAAATCATCGGTGGCGATGTATCGTTCAGTACCTTCAAATTTCATGCTAGTTCCATGGTTGTTGTAATCAAAAATTACAGACTGGCTGCCCCCTAATCAAGGCACGTCAGGCTGGCTCAATCGGCTCGTTCATCAGAGTTTGCGGTAAACCCTGAAAACAGCGGCGCGTCATCGGCACTGCCGTTATTCAGGCTACGGCGGCGCCATAAATCCATACGGCGCTTGCGTCGGCGCCGCAAAAACCACAGCAGGGCAATAGTGGCAATAAACAGGGCAACTCCTACCTTGAGCGCAATGCTTTCCAGATTGTCCACTGGCAGCTGTTCGCCCCTGGTACTGATTTTCGACTGGACTTCGGGGGCGATAACTTCCACATACATGGGAAGCTCACGTTGTAATGTATCCCTCTGCACTCGCGCCATCAATTCATAGCGCCCCGGCAAATCAAAGGGAGGTATTGTGATGCGGTACTCGCCATTGGCAGGCACGGCATAGGCGGAGGAGACATCTATAAACTGGACACTGCCATCGGGGCCGGTTATTTCAACACTGATTTGAAACAGCGTCAGTATTTCCGGGTTGGTGAGCGCCGCACCGTGGTTCAGTAAGCGCAAACCCAGCTCGGTCTGCCGTCCCGCTGGCAAGCTATTGGGTAGTGGATCTACCTCCAGGCGAAGGTCTGAGATTACGATAACTCTGGTGGTGGTGCTGCCTGGCGCGGACAAATGCCACAACCCTTGTGCCGGTTCCGTCACAGTAACCAGTGCAAATTTTCGGTTGCGAAACCACTCTACACCGACGTCGCTAGTATCGGCCTGATAGCGTCTACCCGAGGGGTCTACCAGGGCGAGTACTGCCTGTTCGTCATCACAGAACACCAGTGCGGCAAAACTCTTGACGCTGCTGTCGATTTGAAAGCCGTTGTCGGCAACCGGTACCCGGGCTGTCGGGGCCACCATCTCCAGTGACCGCAAAAATATCTCTGTCAGCTCCCCGGGGGATTCCGCCTTCTCCGCCAAGCCATTGGTTTGCTCAGCCAGGGATTGAAGAAAACCCCAATCCGCCTCTTCAGACAAGGCTATTGTGTGTACAGGGATTCCCATCGCACCGAGTTCAGGCGCCGCCTCTGTCAGCAATGTTCTTACTGCAGTAGCATTGGCCATGGGCGAATCGGATACATCGACCTTGCCGTCAGTCAGCAGCACAATACTTGTTCTATAGGAGCCATCCATGCCACCAAGGTCGTAGGTAACCGCCTTGATTGCAGCGGGTATATTGGTGCGCTGACCCGAGTTGTTGATGTCGGCGATGGCACTTTGCGCGGCAGCTCTCCAGGCATCATCAATAATCCGGTGCTCTACCAGCAGCTCAACTTCCTCGCCAAAAATCCACACACCGGCCCGAGAGCCCTCGGGTAACAGGCGCACAATCAGGTCCAGTGCCGGGGCACGCAGATTTTCCGGATCTGACTGTTTCATGCTGCCGGAGATATCGATTAGCAAACGCAGATCCGGCTTTAGTCCGGGGCTTTCACTTACATCTGCCAAGGCAGTGCCGGCCAGTAAGGCGAACAGGCACAGTGCAGATAGAAAATGATTCCAGCTATTCATAGGCTATTACACATGTATCAGGCCGCAGTCCGCTTACGAAACAAGGTGAGCTTGAGCAAAATGGCGATAATAAAAGCCAGCCCGGCCATATAGCTCAGTGGCTTAATGGCATGCTGCGCCGCTTCGGGTCCGTTGATAAGGCCCTCGAACACAGCGACCACCAGGGCCGGCGCCATGGTGCTAACCTCCGGGTCGGGGTAGGCTGGGGTCAACAACAAGGCGGCGCACAGCAGCACCACCAGCGCCACCAACCCGCCCCGCCAATAACGGCTCAATATCCAGGCAAGATAAATCAGCAGGACACTGGCCGCACCCAGGTAGATGTAGATTGCAGTGAGGTATGAGCTTTCACTTAACACGGTATCTCTCCTATTCTACCCAGGTAACAATATGTTCATCGTAGCCATCGGGGTGCACATATTCGTCTGAAATAGAGCGGCCGCGAATGGATATGCACGCATCGTGCACCGAGGATTTATTCCCACTGACCAGTGGATGCCACTGCGGTAGCGGCTGATTATTGGCGCGCAGGCGGTAGGCACAACTGGACGGCAGCCAATCCAGACCCTCCACATTATCCCTGTCCAAGGCAATACAGTTGGGAACGAGCACCGATCTGTGGGCATAGTCTGTACAGCGGCAGGCCTCTTCATCCAGATAGCGGCAACGCACCTTGGTGTAGAACACTTCACCGCTGTCCTCATCCTCCAGCTTGTGCAGGCAACACTTTGCACAACCGTCACACAGAGCCTCCCACTCCTGGGGGCTGAGTTGCGCAAGCGTCTTTGTATTCCACCAATCAGACATTATTGTCGGCGGCCTCGCGCCTGTAAATTTGCGCTGCAGTCGGTGGCATTTGCAGGTAAAAACCCTTTTGTTCGATGTTGCGTATAACCTCGTTCATATCTGCCCTGGCGAGTTTTTTCTCGGGGTCCAGCATCAGCGTCATCAATGTTTCTGGCTCGCCAAAACGTTTCATCAAGGCCTCGGGCACATCCGCAAGCCCGTGCGCCTTTTCCACATAGAGATACATTTCCGTATTTTTTGAACTTTTATATATCTGGCAGAATATCTTCATTTCAGGTGTCATTTAGCGACTCGCGCAGCGGGGTAACAATGCAATCCTTACGCCAACCGTTCCATTGATCCGGGGTAGCAACAACTTTCCCCCCGGCCTCACGTACCAGCAGCTCATAATCTTTACTGGGCAACACGGCCTCCGGGACCATACCCAAACCCTCGGCAATGCTTCTGGCGCGTTGTTTAACTTTCTTCAGCTGGCCGCGCTGATCCCCGCTCAGTGGGGCTGGCAGCCTTTCGGGCAGCGCGCTATCGCCTACCAAATCCTGCTGCGCCAGTAGTGCCAATAGCTCGTCTCCATAGCGCCGGAGGGCGGGGGGCGGCAGCAAAGGCTCCAGCTCATCGCGGCTTTTCGGCCTACTTTGGGCCAATTCAAAACAGGCCTTGTCATCGATAATCCAGCCGCGCGGCTTATCTCTTTTTCGCGCCGTGTATTCACGCCAGTCACAGACGGCTATCAGCGCTGCCAGCTGTCTGGAATCCAGCTTCCACGCCGACTTAATTTTTTTGAAGTAGCCACCCGTTGTGCTGGCCAGAGTATTGCCCGCATCCCGGGCATCGCTATAAATCCATTCGGTTTTACCCTGGCTTTGTGCCTCATCGCGCAGCCTTGGCCACAGCGAGAACAGGTAGGTCACGTCCTGGGCTGCGTAGTCGCATTGGGATTGCGTTAAGGGCCGCTGCAACCAGTCGGAGCGCTGATCGCCCTTGTCGAGTTCAACCCCACACATGTCACTGACCAGTGTCCGGTAGCCCATACCAAAACCTCGACCCAGCAAGGCAGCCGCGCGCTGTGTGTCAAACATCGGCTCGGGTAAAACGCCCAGCCACTGCTGAAAAACTTCCAGGTCTTCACTGGCAGAATGGAAAATTTTCACGACCTGTGGATTGATAATAAAATCAACCAGCGAGCCCAGTTCCTTTATCGCCAGGGGATCAATTAACCAGGCTTTATCTGAAAAACACATCTGCAGCAGCGACACCTGTGGAAAAAAAGTATTGCGCCGCATAAACTCCGTGTCTATGGCAACGGCATCGGCCTCACTGGCCAGGACCAGTAAATCCTCCAGAGCGTCATCTGAGCGTATCAGTTCCCAGTTCATGGCTAATCCACCTCCCTTCGTCCGGAAATAGCGTGTGCGAGTGTGGAGCCATCGACGTATTCAAGCTCTCCACCCAGGGGTACACCGTGGGCTATGCGGGACACTTTAACGCCCTCCTCCTGTAGCAAGTCGATAAGATAATAGGCAGTGGCCTCACCCTCGACCGTGGGGTTGGTAGCCAGGATAAGCTCGCAAACATTCTCATTAACGACCCTCTGGTGCAGCAAGTCGAGGCCGATCTCCTGTGGACCAATACCATCGATGGGTGACAAATGCCCCATCAGTACATAGTAAATGCCCTTGTAACTGCCGCTCATTTCAATCGCAAGCACATCGGCAGGCGTCTCAACCACACAGATAGTTGTGGCATCGCGCCTGGGGTCCGTGCATATTTCACAGATATCGAGTTCGGTAAAGTTGCGACAGCGGCGACAGTGATCGACCTTATTTACCGCCTGGGAGAGGGCCGCAGCCAGGCCTTGCGCACCCTCGCGGTCTCTCTCCAGCAAATGCAGGGTCATACGATGCGCAGACTTTGGGCCCACTCCCGGCAGGCAGCGCAGCGCTTCAATCAACTCTTCTATGGCAGGGCTAAAATTCATTTTCTGTGAATGCCCGGCATCAAAATGGCATTTTAAATCCGGCGGGTAAATTCATGCCCGCGGTTAAACCGGACATGGCCTCCCGGTTGTGGGCCTCTACTTTACGCACGGCATCGTTGACCGCCGCGGCGAGAAGATCCTCCAGCACGGCTTTTTCCTCCGAAAATACCGAGTCATCAATGCAGACCCGCTTTACGTCGTGCCTGCCGGTCATTGTGACCGACACCAGCCCGGCACCCGACTCACCCTGCACCTCGGCGTGGCCCAGTTCTTCCTGCGCTTTTTGCATGTCTGCTTGCATTTTCTGCGCCTGTTGCATCAGGTCTGAAATACTTCCCTTCATGGTATTCTCTGGTTCCTATAATTTTTAAGACCCCGGGATTTTTAAGAGCCCGGTTCAAATGGTGCGATGGATGAGTGCACCAGTTCCCCGTCAAAATGTTCAATCAATTGCTGCAGCTGTGTGTCACTTTCTATGGCTCTTACAGCTTCGCTCTGACGCTCTGCGGTCAAGCGAGTTTTTTGCATTGCCGGCGTCTCCGCCAGGGGTTCACCACAGGCTACTGTTACAGACAGCTTGGTATCGAAGTAGTTCTGCAACACCGTGGCAATTCGTGAGCCGTGTTTTTCGTTAAACAGCGAGGCATTATTTTCATCCAGAACAAATTCAAGCTCTGAACCGACACAGCTTCTCAGCTCGCAGTGTGACGCGATATTGTACACGATTCCACGCAGACCCAGCTCCTCAAGTAACAGTGGCCAGTTCTGTGTACTCAGGACGTCGAGTTGAAAACCATTTTTCGGTGATTGCACCTCGGCATTGCTTTCACCGTCCTCCCGTAGAACTTGAACGCTGGCCTCGCACTTGGTTACGGCGGGCTTAATTTCAGGAGCGATTTTGACCTGTGTTTTTACAATAGGCCTGGATACTGGAAGCGCCTGCGCTGGCTGTTCGGCCGCGGGCGCCTCACGTGACTTTTTTACCCCAGAGTCGACCTCCTGCGCGACATTCTGCTTCTCTAGTGTGGCAACAGGCTGCACATCCCCAGGAGCCAGGCTCTCATCGAGCACAGCGGCGGGCCTGAAGGCAATCATTCTCAGCAATATCATTTCAAACCCGCTGCGCGGATCGGCCGCATACGCCATATCACGCTTGCCATTAATGGCTACCTGATAATAAAGCTGTGTGTCCTCTGCACTGACGGAAGCTGCGATTTTTGCTATGCGCTCGGCATCGCCCCAGCTATTGTCAATGGCTTCGGGGACCACCTGGGCCACCGCTACCCGATGAATCATTGAGATGAGCTCCTGTAGGCTGCCCTCAAAATCGGGGGCATGCTCGGCCATACCTTGCACAACAGCCAGAACGGCGGCGGGCTCCCCGCCGGCAATCGCCTCCAGTATTTGATAGACATAGCTGAGGTCGATACTGCCCAGCATGGTGCGCACATCATCTTCATTTACCTGGCCCGAGCCAAAGGCTATCGCCTGGTCGGTTAGGCTGAGAGCATCGCGCATACTGCCATCGGCTGCCCGGCCCAACAGCCACAGAGCCGGCTCTTCAAAAGACACCATCTCCTGCTGCAACACGTGCTGCAAATGGCCGACAACCTGCTGGGGCGGCATATTCTTGAGATTGAACTGCAGGCAGCGGGATAAGATGGTGGCCGGCAGTTTCTGTGGATCGGTGGTGGCGAACAGGAACTTTACATGTGGTGGCGGCTCTTCCAGCGTTTTCAGCAGGGCATTGAAACTGTGGCCGGATAACATATGCACTTCGTCAATCAGGTAGACCTTGTAGCGGGAATGGGTGGGCGCATATTGCACATTGTCCAGTAACTCCCGCGTGTCCTCCACCTTGGTTCTCGATGCGGCATCGACTTCGATCAGGTCCAGGCTGCGCCCCTCTGCAATTTCGACACAGGAGCTGCATTGGCCACAGGGCTCAGAACTTACGCCGGATTCACAGTTCAGGCACTTGGCCAAAATTCGAGCTATTGTTGTTTTGCCCACACCCCGCGTGCCGGTAAACAGATAGGCGTGGTGCAGGCGGTCGTGGTCCAGCGCATTGATCAGGGCGCGTAACACGTGCTCCTGGCCGACCATTTCTCGAAATATCTTGGGTCGCCATTTACGCGCCAGGACCTGATAGGACATGCGATGTGTGCCTTACGAACTAGATTGGAAGCGCTAGGATACACCAGCCGAAGAAGGACTTGAAACTTTAGATTGGAGGTGGCCCAAACAGCCGCACCCCGGCACACGTATCAGTAACTACCGTTGCTCCCTTCCGGGCCTGGCGGGCTTCACTACCTATCGTTGCGAGGGGACCGCCTGGGCCACCACAGAC
>JADFVW010000051.1 GCA_015222725.1 Pseudomonadota bacterium
GCGGTAACCGCACTGCGCCTGATTTCCCCCAGCACAGCGCTGCGCAACCTCGGTGCGGCCACCGGTATCGCCGGCTTTATTGTGGCCAGCCTGATTCTCATCTTTTACGCCATCGTCGCCGGCTGGATGATTGCTTTCTGCCTGTCGTCTGTGGCCAATCTGCTGGGCATGTCAGATTTTGCAGCGTGGCTGACGTCTTTCGGCCTGTGGCGCAACATCCTGTTCATGTTGATTTTTATAACGTTCACCATTGGCATAATCTCAGCCGGTGTAAAAGACGGCATCGAGCGTTGGTCCGCAAGACTGATGCCCGCCCTGCTGATTACCCTGTTCCTGTTGGTGGCCTATGTACTCACACTGGACGGGGCTAGCGAGGGCCTGAAGGTCTTCCTGTTGCCGGATTTTGAACGGGCCCTGTCGCCAAAATTGATTATCGCGGCGCTGGGCGCTGCATTCTTCTCCCTGTCCCTGGGCGTAGGCACCATGCTGATTTATGGCTCATATATCAGTGATGACGAGAACCTGCCTGTGGTTGGCGGCCTGGTGACTCTGGTAGACATCTCTATAGCCGTACTGGCCGGGTTCCTGGTGTTACCGGCCATGTATGTGGCCCTGCACAACGGGGTAGAGATCTTTACGCCAACCGGCGCACTGATTTCCGAGGATACGCTTATATTCACGGTACTCCCGGAGCTCTTCGCCACCATGGGCACTGCCGGTATCGTAGTGTCTTTTACTTTCTTTTTCCTGATGGGTATAGCCGCCCTCACCTCATCCATATCCATGCTGGAGGTGCCAGTCGCCTACGTTATCGAGGAACATGGCTTAAAGAGGAAAACCGCCGTATCCGCCATTGGCGGCATTATCGCTGTGGCCAGTAGCACCATTTTGCTGAATTTCGAAAACCTGTTCGGGCTGGTTGTCGCCTTCACAACCCGCTACAGCCAGCCAGTGCTGGGCTTCATGTTTTGTATCTACGCAGGCTGGGTATGGCACAGAGACACGCTGTTACAGGAACTGCGCAAGGGCAACCCGGATGTGGAACAGGGTTTGTTCTGGAAAATCTGGCCCTGGTACGTGAAGCTGGTGTGTCCGGTGATAATCCTGGGGATTTTCGCCCAGTCACTGTGGGGCTGAGCGAAACCGCTACTACAGGGTGATCTCCCCGGTTTCCTCTATTCGCTGAGTTGGTACAAAGCCATTAAAGTCGATCTTTGCAGAGAATCGATAATCCAGGGCATCGGCCTGCGTACGACCCAGGCCGCTGAGCAGGCGCAACAACTGAAACAACTGCAAACCGGCCTCCAGGGTCACTACCTCCTCTGAATAACCCTCGATCGTTGGCACATCATTGGTGACACCACTGATCACCTCCTTGCCGAGCAACTCCACACTGTAACTGATTCCTGCAATATCCAGCGTTTGTTTGTTGGGGTTGGCCACGCGTAATTTTATTTCAAAGCGTGGCGCGCCACCCGACGAGGGAAGACTCTTAAAACTCTCAATGCTTACCTTTGGCGGGTCGAGTTCCGGCGCAATACTGGCGCACCCGGTCAGCAGGGCAAGCCAAAAGAAACACAGAGGTGCTATTGGCATAAACCGGGGCAAGCTCATTGAGACCCCTTCCCTGTAGCCGCAATGAGAAAAAACAGGCCATAACCCAGACTACCGACCGCAAATACCGCCGCCACCCAGTCACCGGTTTGGCTGAACATATGAGCACTGAATGCGAACATGGCACAGGTAAGTACCAATCCAATTGTGCGCCCCGCTTTCGACACAGGCAGATCTCCCACATATGCGGGCCATGACAGGTTTATCGGTGGCCCCGGAGCGCCTATTCTAGCGGCATCGTGCAAAGGTGTAACGACCTTGTTTCAAGAAGCGGCAACAAAGGCAAGCTGCTACCATTGACACTGGTTGGTTGGTGGTTCGTGGCTGTTTGCATATACCAGCCAAACCTGGAGAAGCGGAGCAGGCATGCGCAAACAACTGTCAGCAACAGGAGCAAAACCGGTGATGGGGATTGGCTCCTGCCTGGTGGGCAACGCCGTGCGCTACGACGGCCAGGCCAAATGCCCCGGTTCACATGTACAGGCTATTTGTGAAGCCTTCGAAATGCGCGCATTCTGCCCCGAGATGGGTGTGGGGATGGGAGTACCGCGCCCCCCGATTGAACTGGTAGGTAGCGAAAATTCTGTCCGGGTACTGGATGTCGCTACCCACAGCAAAGAATACACAGTGCCATTGGCCGGTTACGCACAAAAGGTGTTGGATATGGCACCGGATCTGTGTGGCTACATCCTGGTCAGGGGCAGCCCCAGCTGTGGTTACGAGGGTGTAAAACGCCACTCAGACAATGGAAATCGCCTGGCGTCTGATCAACAGGGCATATTCGCAATGGCACTGGCTGTGGCGGATCCACTACTGCCACTGGAGGACGATGAGCGCTTGAACAATCCCGGGCTGCGCGAGAGCTTCGTGGCCCGCGCCCACGCTTACCACGACTGGAAGCTACTGTGCGATGACGGACTCAGTGCACACAAACTGGTCGAGTTTTACAGCCTCCATAAGCCAGACTGCGAAGCGTTGGAACGCATACTGGCTGATACGGACAGGCTTCCACTGGAGGAGTTATCGAGGATTTTTATTACGGCTCTTATGGCGGCCCTGAGTCACCGTAGCGCCAAAACATGACACGCTAGCTAAAAGCCCGGGGCAGCTCCATATTGAGAGCCACCAGGTCACCGGTAACGGCGACTATATCCCCGGTCAGGAAGGACGATGCGGGTGATGCCAGGTACAGGGCGCAGGGCGGCAATGCCACGACTGCCTCCGGTTATCAAGGCGACCTTTCCTGTCAATTTGAACCTGTCCAATATGCTCATTCAAATACCCCTCTCATTTAGTATTGTCGTTGCAGTTCTTACTTTCATTTTCAGTAAATGCTATGGTAAATGTTGAGGTATCGCGCAAGAAATGCCTGTTTTTACCTTTTCAAAAACCTCGCATTCCAGATATTCGATATTACGACGTAGCGGGCAATCCAACAGGGCACTACCGATGGACGAAAACCAGGAATTCATTATCTCTCGCATGGAAGAGGACCCGGAAGTACTGCGAGAGCGCTTTCAGCAATGGGGTTATTTATATATAAAAAACTATGTCGACAAGAAAAAATGCCGGCAACTGCTCACCGATATCCTGGCAGAATTAGCTCCCCATATTGCACTCAACGCCAACGATGATTTACCGGTGTTGCACGGCGCGCCGTTCTTTGAAACAGACGCCACATGGGACGAGGTTTACCCGAGAATACAATCCCTGGAAGCGTTTCATAGCTTCTTCCACGAACC
This sequence comes from Pseudomonadota bacterium, assembly GCA_015222725.1. Lineage (GTDB taxonomy): Bacteria > Pseudomonadota > Gammaproteobacteria > Pseudomonadales > Halieaceae > JBALVT01. The sequence goes on from JADFVW010000051.1 coordinate 3,357, forward strand.
CGAAATCATAGACCTGATGCGGACCGTCAGCAATGACGAGGTATTTGTATATCCGATAAAAATGGCAAGAATCTCCACCCCGGGAAAAATAGGCTACGAAACACCGCCCCACCAGGATGCCTACTCTCATCACGC
>JADFVW010000352.1 GCA_015222725.1 Pseudomonadota bacterium
ATTTCACTCCGTCTGGCGAGCTGTAACTTCAGCTTCTCCAGCAAATACATCAGGTCACGGTATTCTCCGCTACTGAGACAATCTAGTAGCTCTCGCTCCCAATTAAGCACTTTCGGCACTATGGCTTGATAGAGCCCAACTCCCGCTTCGGTAAGGTTCAGGTCTTTGGATCGGCTATCCCCCTCAGTGCGGGTCTGGCTAAGCAGGCCCCTTTCGGTGAGCCCACTTACCGCCCGCGATACTTTCGTCTTCTCCAGCGCAGTAAAACTGACAATCTCCCTGGCTGTAAGTGTCCTGTGCTGAGCCAGATTGGCGAGTACTCTCCATTGGGTAGTGGTGAGGCCGTGCTGTTGAGCGTAGATGGTGGATAACTCTGCACTGATATTGTCCGCCAGATTACTCATAACATAAGGCAAAAAGTCATTCAGCTTTAAGTCTTTACGCGAATTTGCCACCCAAAAGCCCTCCCAAGTACGCCAGCTTCATCGTAAAATGGCGTCGATTATTAGTTGCACATGTAACTATAAAAAGTTTAAACTACTCTTACACTGACCTGTAGCCCAGCTATAGAGGTAAACAATAGCAGACTATTAGTTGTATTTGTAACTTATAATTTACTTTAACTTCAGTATTAGCGACTGTCTTACTATTGACGAGCGCCATTACTGCCAGAAGGAGGGTTAATTCAAAATGACAAGCTCCCCCACATTGGAATATCTAACCGGCTTCGGCAACGAACACGAATCTGAAGCTCTGCCCAATACCCTGCCCCAGGGCCAGTTCAGCCCCCAGAAGGTCAACTACGGGCTTTATACTGAGCAATTCAACAGCACAGCCTTCACCGCACCCCGGGCACAAAACCGCCGCACCTGGTTCTATCGCATGCGCCCTTCCTGCGTTCAGGGGCAATATCAGCCCTGGAAACAGCCTTGCGTCAGAACAGCGCCCATCACCGAGGTGGCAACTCCACCGGACATGTTGCGCTGGGACCCCCGGGAATTACCCACAGAGCCCACTGATTTCATTGATGGCCTGACTACCATTGCTGCTAATGGGGACGCCATGGCGCAAAGCGGTATGGGCATCCACCTGTATGTCGCGAACAAATCCATGACCGGGCGTTACTTTTACTGCGCGGACGGTGAATTACTTTTCATTCCCCAGGCGGGCGAACTCCTGCTGCGTACAGAGTGTGGCCAATTAAGCCTGAAGCCCGGTGAAATAGCCGTTATTCCAAGAGGCATGAAGTTTGCCGTGGACCTGCAGGGCGACACGGCCCGAGGTTATCTGGCAGAGAACTACGGCGCACCCCTGACCCTGGCCGAAAGAGGCCCGGTCGGCGCCAACGGCTATGCCAACGATCGCGATTTCCTCTACCCAACAGCAGCTTACGAGGACATGGAGGGCGATTTTGAACTCCTGTGTAAATTCGGTGGCAACTTCTTCAGCGCGTCTCTGGGACATTCCCCACTGGATGTTGTAGCCTGGACCGGCAACTCGGCACCCTATAAGTACGATCTATCGCGTTTTAATGTCATGGGCAGCGTGAGTTACGACCATCCCGACCCCAGCATTTATACCGTTTTAACATCGCCTTCGGATATTCCCGGCGTTGCAAATATCGACTTTGTTATCTTCCCGCCGCGCTGGATGGTAGCGGAAGACACATTCCGTCCGCCCTGGTATCACCGCAATGTCATGAGCGAGTTTATGGGCTTGATAGAGGGCACCTACGACGCGAAGGAGAAGGGCTTTGTACCTGGCGGCTGCAGCCTGCACAACACTATGAGCCCGCACGGACCCGAGGCAGCTGTATTCGAGAAGGCCAGTAATTGTGAGCTGGCTCCCGACCGCTATGAGAACACCATGGCCTTTATGCTGGAATCACGCTATGTCATCCAGCCCACTAAATGGGCTCTGGAAACCGAGTTGCGCCAGCGCGATTATATAAAGTGCTGGGACGGCATCAAAAAGAACTTTAAACTCCCAAAAGCTGCAGATTAAAAAAGGAATAGACAGATGAAATTAGCAAGCCTTAAATCGGGCCGTGATGGCAAACTCGTGGTTGTCAGCAGGGATTTAACTCGCGCCGTCTCCGCTGAATCGATAGCACCCACGCTGCAAGCGGCAATGGACAACTGGGCAGGAAGCGAACCAAAACTAATAGAACTGTTCGATGCGCTGCAGGCCGGCCCTGTCGAGGGGGAGTTTGCATTCGATCACAGCCAGGCTGCCGCCCCCCTGCCCCGCTGTTATCACTGGGCTGACGGCAGCGCCTATGTCACCCACGTGGAACTGGTACGCAAAGCCCGTGGAGCGGAGTTACCCGAATCTTTCTGGACCGAGCCGTTGATGTATATGGGTGCCTCGGACGCTTTTATCGGTGCGCAGGACGATGTACTGATGGAGAACGAGGAATGGGGCATAGACTTTGAGTCGGAAGTTGCCGTGTTCACCGATGATGTACCCGCCGGTACAGGCGCCCAGCAGGCCCGGGGCCATATCAAGCTGATAGCCCTGGTAAATGATGTGTCGCTACGCAACCTGATCCCCGCCGAGCTGGGCAAGCAGTTTGGTTTTTACCAGTCCAAACCTCAAACCGCCTTCACGCCCGTAGCTATCACTCCCGACGAGCTGGGCGATGCCTGGGACGGAGGCAAGCTTCACCTACCGCTGATTTCAACCCTGAATGGCAAGAAAGTCGGCTCTCCTAACGCCGGCGTGGACATGACATTCGATTTTGGCCAACTGATTGCCCACGCTGCCAAAAGCCGGGCATTGATGGCCGGAACAGTGGTAGGCTCCGGCACCGTGGCAAATAAGGGCAGTGTCGATGGGTCGTCCTGCCTGGCAGAAATCCGCTGCCTGGAGACCATTGCGGACGGGCAGCCCAGCACGGCATTTATGTCATTTGGCGATAGCATAAGAATTGAAATGGACGACGCGCAGGGAACTACTATCTTTGGTGCTATTGACCAGGTTATAAGACAGTACACCCCACCTGGGTAAAAAAGCACGCCGGCCGTATCAGCTGCTATGCAAGCGCCAATCCCTGGGGGACTGCCCGCTCCATCGCCGGAAGGCATGACTGAAAGTTCCCGGTTCAGAATATCCCAGTAAGCCACAGATTTCTTCCATGGGCAGCTTGGTCTGGCCCAAATATTCCTTCGCCAGGCCGAACCGAATTTCATCGAGCAGTGCCCGGTAATTACTGCCCTCCTCCTTGAGGCGACGCCGCAGCGTTCGGGTGGACATACCCAGTTTTTCCGCTATGTAATCTATGTCGGGGTAAAAGCCCGGACGGGAAAGCATCAGCATGCGCACATCATCGACAAAATGCCCCTGGGTAGTGAGTTTTGCGATGAGTAGTTCGCACTGCTGCTGGAAATGGTGGGTGGAGTCCGGGTCACTTTGTGGCAGTGGCTCGTCCAGCAAGGCGGAACTGAAAACCAACTTATTGCTATCCGCCCTAAAATGGACAGCGCAGTCATAGTAGTCACGATAATCCTGTTGCCTGTTGTAACCATCGTGGGTGATGTATACCTCCTCGATGGGGAATGGTCCACCCAGGATCGCCCTGAAATCCACCACTGCGGCAGACATATCACGATCCAGGTACAAATCTATAAGTTCATTCTCGAAAGGCGGCGGTTCACTCATTGAAAACCAGGCCAGCCTTCCGGAGACGCCATGCTTAAAAGTAAAGAAACTGAATGTCAGGCGACCGAAGTTCTCTGCGAGTGTAAGTACGTGGCGAAACGTGGCCGCACTTAACATAGCGTAGCCGAACAGCCCATAGCGTTGTGGCAGATAGGGCTCGCCCAGTTTGAGCCCCACCGCGGGATCATCACTCAGTTTCAGCGCATTGCGATAAAAACCCAACTCCTGTTGCAATGACATGCGCGCATTGCTGTCCCCCAGTTGCGACAAAAGAATCCCCGTACCTTTCAGGCAAACCTGTCTATCGAAACCCAATTCTGTCATTACTCCAAGCGCGGGCAGCAATGAACGCACCGGGTGTGGCGAAAGGTCTTGGAGGGTCTTGGCCATATTTGTTTAATCCAGATGTCTTAAGTGAATTCTAGTTCGAGTGGCCGAAATTCACAAGTAAATGACCCCGAGCCACATTTGAATTCATCGGCATTCCAACTAAAGTGAACCCCACAGTCAGACAACAGCCCAGGAGGCACTACCATGTCCAACGAAAGAAAAGTTCTTGTATACGGCGCCAGCGGTTATACCGGTAAACTCGTGTCGGAGTCGCTCGCACAACGCAATATTCCCTTCTACATGGCGGGCCGCACCCAATCCCGTCTCGAGGATGCACTGAAAATTGTCGAGCAGCGACACGGTGCCCCGGTGGATGCCAAGATTGTGGTCGCCAGTAATTCCCCCGAGGAGCTGCGCCCTCTTTTTGAGAAGGTTGATGTGGTTATCAACGTCTCAGGCCCCTTTATGCAGCTGGGTTGGCCCATCGTGGAAACGGCCCTGGAGTGCAACTGCCACTACCTGGATACCACCGGCGAGCAGGATTGGTCACTGGCTATCAAGGAAAAGTACGGCAAAGCATTCGAAGAAAAAGGGCTGTTATTAAACCCGGCCAACTCCTATATGTGGGCAGCCGGTGCGCTGGCAGCGGAAGTGATACTGGAAACCGAAGGTATTGACAGCCTGGACATCGTATACCAGATAGACAACGGACTGCCGTCTGAAGCATCTACCAAATCCTTCCTACGCATGGTTTGCAACGACACATCGCAGTACTACCTGGAGCTGAATGAACTGAAAAGCTGGCCCAACGATGTGGTTTACCAGGTTGCCGCGCCACACCGTAACGGCGTCATACCCGCCCTGCCCTGGGGTGGTGCCAACGAACCCATCTGGTTTATGGATGACCCACGCGTGCGCAACTGCAAGGTCCTGACGGCCATCGGTAAGGACCTGATAGAGCCCGTTGCAGAGGCTATCAAGGCCTTCAATGAACAAGCTGCGCACCTGCCCCAGGAAGAGAAAGAGGCCTGGACCAACGCCGTGGGCGACATGATGGATACCGGCGAGCCACCCAAAGACGATATGGATGTACAGCGCAGTGTCATCGTCTGTCATGGCCAGGGCCGGCAGGTCACAAAAACCCTGCTACTCAATATGTCTGCCCCCTACACCTGGACCGGCGACATCTGCGCAGAGGGCGCCCAGCGCCTGCTGAACGGCCAGCTGAAAAAGGCCGGCTACCAGTCAGCGGCCCAGGCTTTCGGACACCGCGAGTTACTGGAGACGTTCCACAAACTCGGCTTTTGTAACCTGCCGGAATAGGGAGATAGCAGCATGAAAATGAACGCAACCATCGCCGGCGTGGGCATGACCCGCTTCGGCAAGCACCTGGACCAGACTCTCAAAGGGTTGGCCGGTGAAGCTATTCGTGAAGCACTCGCCGACGCAGGCATCGACAGCAGCGCTATCGAAGTCGCCTATATGGGCAACGCCGCCGGCGGTGTGGTGCAGGGCCAGGAAATGATCAGCGGGCAGGTCGCCCTGCGCGAACTGGGCATAGGAAAGATTCCCGTTATCAATGTGGAAAACGCCTGCGCTACCTCCTCTACCGCCTTCAACCAGGCCTGTGCCATG
>JADFVW010000006.1 GCA_015222725.1 Pseudomonadota bacterium
AATCTGCGCTCGCTGTTCCTTGTTAACCCACAGGGTTTGCCAGACGAGTGACTCGCTGAAATACTGTGCTTTGTAGCTGTCGGCCGAGATTTGCGGGGTTTTCTGGGCAAGGCCCACCCCGCTTGCAAGCAGCAGGCACAGGCCAAGAAAAAGCGGACGCAGTGTGCGCCTCCTCAGCCCTTCTTTCAGCCGCTTCAATAGGACCAGCCTATGCCGAGATTAAAGCCGTCAAACTCATCCTTGCCCGATGGTGCATCCTGGTCCTGGTAGTCGAACTTGAGAACAACGTTATCATGCAACCAATAATTCAAGCCCACATCGGTCTGACTATATTCGGTATCGCTACTATCCGCAGCCTGGTTGTCCCACTGGGAGTAACGGGCGAACACACCCAGGTTATCTGTCAGTCGGTAGGAGGGCTCGACATACCAGCCTGTTTGCTCGCTTGCCCCGGTTTTGGTCAAGTCCAGCGCCTCGTCGATATCCCAGGTGGCATAGAGAGCCCGCAGGGCGAAGGGGCCGGTTCTGTAGTCGGCGTGGGCCTCAAACAGCAGCGCGTCGACGTCGGCAGCACCGGAGGATTGGATCTCACTTTGCAGCAAATTACTCTGGTATTGCAGGGTCGCGGCCAATTCCAATCCCGCCAGGCCAGTATATTTAATGCGGCTGGTATAGGCAAAGTCATCCGCCTTGGCCTTGCCGGTTTTTTGCCGGCCATCACGTATTTTGTATTCTCCATCATCCAGAAAAAGCCCCGATGTTGCCGCCAGATCGTAGGACAAACCGGGAGAAATTTCACCGGTCAGGCCGACGCCACCCTCCCACCAGGTGGCGGGAATAATATTCTTCTCAACAAGGTTTCGCTCCACCCCATAAAATGTATCGGGTTCGTGAGTTTCATTGATAATACCGACCGGCACCAGGAAGACACCGCCCTTGGCCCGGTGCTTGTCGGCATAATCCCACTCTATAAAGGCCTGCTCGATTTCCACTTCACCCACTTTTCCGTCCCCTGCAATAGCGTGCTCCACTTCAAACTCGGAGTAAAATCGCAGGTCGTCATCAAACTGATGCCCGAAGTAGAAGACGAAACGGTGCAGGTCAATTTCCTCTTTGTCGGCTTTGCCACCGTCCAGCTGGTTTTCCAGATTGTTGTAGTGCAACTCACCGTAGCCACCCATGCTGGTCTTCTCTGCCCAGCGGGACAGTACAGATACATCGGCGCTGGCAACCTGTTCTACGGCGTCTGCTGTCGCTTCAATTTTGACTTCTGTAATCTGCGCATTTTGCTGCAATTCCAGAATTTGCTTCTGCTGCTGCTGGATTATCTTCCACATTTCTTCGACAGAGGGCATATCTTCTTCTGCAGAAAACGCCATGGGAACCACTATAACCGCAGCGGCCAGAATGGACGCTTTCACTGCCCCGCCCCTAAGCTTGTATTTCAACACCACACACCTCTAATTCACTAATAACTGATCGTATAGCACGCATTTCAACGGCACTAATAGTAATACTAATACGAATCATTATCATTAGCAATATAAGAAAATGTAGCTTTTGGGCACAGGGCAACACGCCCTGCACCTCGATGCGCGCCCTGCCTCAAGGGGATAGGTGTGTCAGTCGAGTGCGGCGTAAACCAGAGCTTCCAGCTGCCCCCTGAAGTTGAAGGTACTGGAGGGAATCAGCTGTGTCATAAATATCACCACCAGTTCCTCCACCGGGTCTACCCAGAACAGCGTACTGGCCAGGCCGCCCCAGAAAAAACTACCATTGCTGGCGGGGAAGCCATTTTGTAAAGCGTTGAGTTTGTTGGCAAAGCCCAGGCCAAAACCCACGCCCTCATAACCGGTCTCACTAAAACTTCCGGTGGCAAATGCCGACATATCCACACCGCCGGGCAAATGGTTACCGGTCATAAATGCCAATGTGCGTGGGCCTATAATGCGCTGGGCATCCAAAGTGCCGCCATTGAGCAGCATCTGGCAGAAACGGTTGTAGTCACCCAGAGTTGAGAGCAGGCCGCCACCACCCGAGAACAGGGCTCGATCGCGATACTCGCTGTCCTGGCCGTCGTCCTGTAACACCAATTCCTTTGCCATATTCCGCTGGTAACAGGAACCGAAGCGGGCAAGCTTCGCTGCAGGAATATTAAAGCCCGTATCAACCATGCCCAGGGGGCCCAGGATAACCTCCTGCAGGTAGTCCTCGAAACTCTTTCCAGATATCACCTCCACCAGGTAAGCGAGCACATCGGTGGATACAGAATAATTCCAGCGCTCCCCGGGAGAAAATTCCAGCGGCAGCTCAGCCAACTGATCCATCATGTCTTTCAAGGTATAACCCGGGCGCGGATCGCCAACACCCTGTTTGCGATAGGCGCGGTCAATATTACTGGCGCGCAGAAAGCCGTAGGTCAGCCCGGAGGTATGCATAAACAAATCCCGAATTGTCATGGGCCGTTTGCAGGGCTCGGTCTCAAACAGTGGCCAGGCGCCACCTTTGCGAACCCGCATATTCTTCCAGGTCGGAATATACCGGTGAACCGGGTCGGACAACGAAAACAGCCCCTTCTCATACAGTGTCATCAAGGCCACGGAGGTGATGGGCTTGGTCATGGAGTAGATACGCATGATGGTGTCACTGGTAAGCGGTGTATTACGCGCTACATCGGACAACCCCGCCACATCCACATAGCATACTTCGCCACGCCTTGAGACCATGGTGAGGCAGCCTGGAATTTTACCCGGTTCCACATAGCGACGGCGCATATGCTCACCAATGCGAGCCAATTGCCTGGCGTTCATCCCCAAAGATTCTGGCTGTACAAGGTCCATTAAAACTCCTTTTGACTTATTATTAGCTATGCATGATTTATTGCCCGAAAGGGCCCCTGCTGATATTATCGCGCCCTTACAATGCATCCCTTGATTTAACCTATTTCCCGCCCTGGAGCCCCCATGAGCCGCGCTTCCTTACACGATCTGGAAAACCACCAAGACTTCATTCAACGCCATATTGGCCCCACACCAAAACAGCAGTTCAAGATGGCTCAGTCGCTGGGATACGACAGCCTGGAAGATCTGATCGAAGCCACAGTACCCAGCGCCATTCGCCGCGAACAGGCCATGGACTTACCGGGAACCCAAACCGAGCAGGCTGTCATTGCCAAGCTGCGTAAGCTGGCACAAAAAAATGTGCTGAATAAATCCTTCATCGGTACTGGTTACTACGATACCTACACACCCGCTGTTATTCAACGAAACGTATTGGAAAACCCGGGCTGGTATACAGCCTACACGCCCTACCAACCCGAAATTTCCCAGGGTCGCCTGGAGGCCCTGCTTAACTTCCAGCAGATGATCCTCGACCTGACCGGCATGGAACTGGCGAACGCCTCCATGCTGGACGAGGCAACTGCAGCGGCCGAGGCCATGACCCTGCTGCAGCGGGTTAACAAGAAAAACCGCAGCAATACATTTCTCGTTGCTGCCGATTGCCATCCCCAGACAATCGCCGTGGTGAAAACCCGCGCCCATGAGCTGGATATCGACGTAGTTATTGGTGAACCGAATGAATTACTGGGCTCCACCGAAGCGTTCGGCCTGCTGCTGCAATACCCTGGCACTTATGGCCATCTCAACGACATTACCCCGCTGATAGAACGCGCCCACGAAAACAAGATACTGGTGTCAGTAGCCGCCGACATCATGGCCCTGCTGCTGGTGAAGTCGCCCGGTTCACTGGACGCCGACGTGGTACTGGGCAATACCCAGCGCTTTGGCGTTCCCATGGGCTTTGGTGGCCCCCACGCAGCCTACTTTGCCACCCGCGACGCCTACAAGCGCTCGACCCCGGGACGCATTATCGGCGTCTCCATCGATCGCCGTGGCAACCAGGCCCTGCGCATGGCCATGCAGACCCGCGAGCAGCATATTCGCCGGGAGAAGGCCACCAGTAACATCTGCACGGCCCAGGCTCTGCTGGCCATTATGGCGGCCTTTTACGCCATGTATCACGGGCCTGTAGGCTTGCGCCGTATTGCCAGCCGCATTCAACGCCTGAGCAGTATCCTGGATAGCGGCTTGCGAGACCTCGGCTTGCGCGCCGACAACGCCACCTACTTTGACACTCTCACCTACAATGTGGGTGACAAGCAAAAGGAAATTATCGACAGGGCGCTGGCAAGCGGTATGAATCTTCGAATTATTGGTGAAGAGAAAATCGGGGTCTCGGTCGACGAAACCACCAGCGCCGATGACGTCGAAACCCTGTGGCGCGCCTTCAGCGGCCAATCCACTCTACCCTCGGCGCAGAGCCTCGACAGCGATGTGCAGGAGAAGGCCGGCATTCCAGACAACCTCCTGCGCGGCCTCGATTACCTGCAGCACCCCATTTTTAACAACTACCATTCAGAAACAGAAATGCTGCGCTATATGCGCCGCCTTGAGGGCAAAGACATCGCGCTAAACCGCGCCATGATTCCCCTGGGCAGTTGTACTATGAAGCTCAATGCCACAACAGAGATGTTGGCGATCACCTGGCCAGAGTTCGCCGGCATGCACCCCTTCGCACCCATCGACCAGACCGGCGGCTATATCGCCCTGCTGGATGAGCTGGAGCACATGCTAAAGGAATGCACCGGCTACGATGCTATTTCCATGCAGCCCAACGCCGGCTCTCAGGGCGAGTACGCGGGCTTGCTTGCGATTAAGCGCTACCATGAAAGCCGCGGCGACCATCAGCGTAATGTCTGCCTTATCCCCTCCTCTGCCCACGGCACCAACCCCGCCAGCGCCGCCCTGGCCGGCATGAAAGTGGTTATCGTGGAGTGTGATGAGCAGGGCAATATCGATATGGGCGATCTGAAGGAAAAGGCCAAGCGCCACGCCGATGATATGGCGCTGATCATGGTGACCTACCCCTCCACTCACGGCGTATTTGAAGAATCTATCATTGAACTGTGTGAGATTGTGCACCAGCACGGCGGACAGGTGTACGTGGACGGCGCCAACCTGAACGCCCTGGTGGGCATCGCGGCCCCGGGTAGGTTTGGGGCCGATGTGTCTCACCTCAACCTGCATAAAACCTTTTGTATTCCCCATGGTGGCGGCGGCCCCGGCATGGGGCCTATCGGTGTGGGCTCCCACCTGCAACCCTTCCTGCCCACCAATCCGGTGCAGGGCGTTCCCGGTCTGGATGCCAACAATGACGTGATATCCGCTGCACCCTATGGTAGCGCATCTATCCTGCCCATATCCTGGGCCTATATCGCTCTGATGGGCGGTAATGGATTGCTTGAAGCCACTAAGGTGGCGATACTGAATGCAAACTACATCGCCAACCGGCTTAAAGGGCACTACCCCATTTTGTACACCGGCACCAATGGCAACGTGGCACACGAATGCATTGTCGATATTCGCCCCATCAAGGAAGCCAGCGGCATCTCCGAAGAGGATATTGCCAAACGGCTGGTCGACTTCGGCTTCCATGCGCCGACCATGTCCTTCCCGGTTCCCGGCACCTTGATGGTAGAACCCACAGAATCGGAATCACTGGCAGAGCTGGATCGTTTCTGTGATGCCATGATCGCCATACGCAAGGAAATAACGGCGGTGCAGGACGGTGAACTGAATGCCACAGACAACCCCCTGACCAATTCCCCCCATACACTGGAAGACATCACCGCCAGTGAGTGGGGCCACCCCTACTCGCGTGAGCAGGCAGCCTACCCGGTTGAGTCACTGCGCCAGGGTAAATACTGGGCACCGGTGAACAGGGTGGATAATGTCTACGGCGACAGAAATTTATACTGTGCGTGCCCGGCGATTGATAGTTACAGGGATTGATTCCGTGTTGATAACGCCCACTACCTTTCAATCCCTGAATTTCACGCAATAAAAACATTTACAGCGTGTTTTAGAGCCTCATAGGCTAGAGCCTCATAGGCTGCCATCAAGCAGAGAAATAGAGGTCTGGGAAGATCCTTCGTAGGCCACCGCATTTATAATGCGCCATCTCTCATTAACAATGGCGCACATATAAGTCGTTCGGAAGTCCCTGTCACCGGACCCCAGGTGAATTCGCCAGCCAAGATCGACGGCTGCTGCACTCTCGCCCAGTTGGCGATAGTACCCCACATAAAATTGAGATCCTTGATATCCCATTCCACGGAAAGCTGCCTCGTAGCTTGAATTTTCCACCGGATTTCCCCATAGTTTCGGTTCTGGAAAGTTCAGGCCTAACTATATAGCTGAGTTTTCCTATTAAACAAATTATCCATAATGTAAGTCGATGACCGTTGCTTGGCGATCGACCACACGGGGCACGCTGCATGGCGTACCTGGAAAAACAGGGAACAAGAAATGAGTTCATATCAAAAACTGGAAGACCACTTTAGGGAAATAGCCAATTTCGAGCACGCCAGTGGCATCCTGGATTGGGATAATGCTGCCATGATGCCCAGTGGCAGTGCCGATGTCCGGGCCGCCGCCACCGCTTCCCTGAGCGTTCACATCCACAAACTCTCTACCGACTCGCGTATTCCCGACTGGGTAGGCGAGGCGAAAGGTGAACAGCTGGATGAATGGCAGGTGGCCAATGTTCGGGAGATCGAACGTGGATTCACCATGAATGCCGCTATTCCTGCCGATCTTGTTGAAGCGCTTTCCACCGCAGCTTCTAACGGTGAACAGGCCTGGCGCAGTATGCGCGAGAAGAACAACTGGCAGGACTTCAAACCCTACCTGGATGAAATTTTCAAATTGTCGCGGGAGCAGGGGCAAGCACTCGGTGATGCATCGGGAAAATCACCCTACGACGCATTAATTTCCATTTACCAGCAGGGAATAGAAACCAAAGATATCGACCCAATTTTTACGGATTTGAAAGCTTTTCTCCCCGACGTGGTTCAGGCCGTGGTTGAGCGGCAGAACATGGCGGGAAATTTAGTGACTATCCCAAGAGGCATCAGCATAGAAAAACAGCGTGCGCTAGGGCTAGCGACTATGGAAACCCTGGGCTTTGATTTCAATCGCGGGCGGCTTGATGTTTCCCACCACCCCTTTTGCGGCGGTGCAGCTGGCGATGTTCGCTTGACCACGCGCTACGATGAGGACAGTTTTCTCGACTCTCTACAAGGCGTAATACACGAGACCGGGCATGCCCTGTACGAGCAAAACCGGCCGCAAGCTTATCTGGGTCAACCGGTCAGTGAAGCGATGGGAATGGCCATGCACGAAAGCCAGAGCCTGTTTATGGAAATGCAGTTGGGTCGCGGGGCAGAATTTATAGCCTATCTCGCACCACTGATACGACAGCAGCTGGCACCCGCCGCCAGCCCCGACGACAAACGGTGGAGCAGTGAAACTCTCTACGCTATTTCGACGCACGTGGAACCAGGGCTGATACGAGTGCATGCAGACGAGTGCACCTATCCCGCCCATGTGATTTTGCGCTATGAAATGGAGCAACAATTAATTGCAGGCAGCATGAGTGTCGCCGATATACCCGATGCCTGGGATGCCAGCATGCAAGCTCTGCTCGGTCTGTCCACAACGGGCGACTACAAGGACGGCTGCATGCAGGATGTGCACTGGCCCTCGGCGGGCGTTGGTTATTTCCCTACCTATACCCTGGGAGCCATCGCTGCCGCACAAATGAAAGCGGCACTGCTGCGCGCTGCCCCCGATATTGACACTCAAATCGCCAGGGGAGACTTAAGCACCACCATGAATTGGCTTAGGGACAATATCTGGTCTCAGGGTTCTCTTTACGGGATGCAGGAATTGATGACCAATGCGACGGGTAAGGCACTGGATGTATCTGATTTTAAAAGCCACCTGAAGGCACGCTACCTCGGAGAGTGAATTCGATTTCACACTTGCCGAGTATACCGTCAGGACTTCTTTAAACGCCAGAGCCGCAGCAGCACTACCACTATCAAAAAACTGTGCCAGAACAGGTCAAATATATCGAGTGGCCGGGTCAGCTCACCATTGACTAACATGCGCGACTTTTCTAACAAATGGGGCTCGGGCATGAAAGGTGCAAGCGACATAAAAATTGCAGCTATCATCAGTGGAATTAAAGGAATCTTGTCAATGGTTTTCAATAACATCAGATCATCTCGCTACACAGAGGGCGCAGTAGTCTCTGCACTGGATAGAAGTTCAATTACCTCATCCCGGTTGGAATGAACAAGCAACAGGGCCAAATCTCCAGGCCTTAGTATCTCAAGTGCGCGCCTGGCCCCAGCCAGTGGGTTTTCTGAAAAACTAAGCTGTTCTTTTTCCATACCTCCACCTAAACACGCCTGCCGGATCACTTCACTGACTTCACCACTCTCGCGACCACGCAGATATTCAGGTAGCTCGGTAATAACTACATGATCCGGCCGCAGGGCAAATGCACCGGCCGTCAGATCCTGAACATCCTCATCACTGCGATCTCCCCCGTGGCCAATCATAAGTAGGCGACGCCGGGCGGGCACATTTTTCATGGTGGCGGCGACGGCGGCGATACTGTGGGGGTTATGGGCAAAGTCTACGAAAACTCTGGCGCCGTTCACCTCAAATTCGTTGCATCGGCCGGGGTTATCTTCCGGGCTGTTGCGAAACGTTCCCAGACCTTCCCGAACCGCTTCCATGGACAGATTAAAGGCGATACACAGGCACATCACCCCAAGTGCATTCTGAATATTGTATTCGGCAGCTCCTCCCATCGTAATCGGGACATCCTTCACAGATATTACAGACTGCTGTACTTTGCCATCGAAGTACCGTAACTCGCCGTCCTGTAACCAGCCGCAAGTAAGCCCCCGACTCATTGCATCTACAATACAAGGGTTATCCCTGTGCAGGGAAAACCAGGCTATGGTTTTACCCTGCTGTGCGACTTCATCAGCCAGTCTATTCGCCTGGGCCACCA
>JADFVW010000353.1 GCA_015222725.1 Pseudomonadota bacterium
GCCGCTGCGAGAGGAATAAAGGGAGGGCCGTATACCTGGTATGCGAACACACCTTCAACACCGTCTGCCTCGGCCTCCTGTGCCGCGGCTACCAACATTTCTGCGGGGAGTGTGGGTAATACCCGCCAGATTTTTCTTTTCCCACCGGTTGCATTTACCTTGCCCATAAGCTATATCCTTGGCTGATTATTGACAATATGCTACTGCAGGGACTGGCTTACTCAAATTGCTCGCGCAAAACCCGCTTCAATATTTTTCCCGAAGGGTTGCGGGGGATAGTCTCGGCAAAAACGACTTTTCTGGGCAATTTATAACGGCTAAGTTTCTCGCCGCAATAATCGATAATGGCCTGTTCATCTATATCACCTTCGCCTTTAACCAGAATGGCACAAACCGTTTCGCCCCATTTCTCATCGGGCAGGCCAATAACGGCGACTTCATTCACGGAGGGGTGGGAGAGAATTACGTTTTCAACTTCCGCCGGGTAGATGTTTTCGCCGCCAGAAATAATCATGTCCTTGATGCGGTCCTTGATGAAGATAAAGCCTTCATCATCAATTTCTGCAATGTCGCCGGTGCAGAACCAGCCATCGTCATAGGCTTCTTCCGTGGCTTCGGGGCGGTTCCAGTATTCTTTCATCATATGGGGCGCTCTGAGCAGAATCTCTCCGGTGCCAACACTGGAGCGCTTGCCATCTTTGTCGCGTATGCATAAGTCGGTAAACATGGTGGCCTTGCCGGCTGAACCAATTTTTCGGAACGCGTCTTCATTCATCAGCATGCAGCCGCCGCCGCCGGATTCGGTCAGAGCATAGCCTTGGATAACATCCATTCCCTTGTCGTTGTAAAGGCGGGTAAGTGTCTCTGGCATGGGTGCGGCGCCGGTGATAAAAAAGCGGAAGTCGGGGGCATCCAATGTTTCAAATTCCGGTACCTGGCGCATAAAATTGAGTATGGCTGGGACGGACGCGCCTATGGTTATCTTTTCCTCAACCAGCAGGCGCCAGAACTCGGAGGGGTCAAAGTCTGGCATCGAGACCAGTGTGACGCCACGCACGGCACAGAATATCACTGCGGTCAGTGCGGCCACATGAAACATGGGTAGGGGTAGTAAGATACGGTCCTGATAGCGAGCCTCGACCGTACTCGCCCAGCACAAACCGGCCCACATGATAGATTCGTGGCTGTGTACTACGCCCTTGGGCATACCGGTAGTGCCCGATGTGTACATGATAAACAGGTTGTCGTGGTCGCCACCGATGATTTCAGGTTCCTCGTCGGATGCGGTTTCGAGCAGGGACATGAGGCAAGCTTCATTATCGTGCAGGCCATCGTGAGTCGTCTGCACAAAGCTTCCGATAGTAAGCGGGTGTTCATCGCTGATCTTGATAGAGTTTACTGTCTCGGCAAATTCCGGGTCGAAGATCAGTGCATGGGTGCCACTGTCGGAGAGAATAAAAGACAGTTCACTGGCGGTTAAGCGTGTATTGAGCGGCACCACAACAAGGCCCAACTTGGCGGCACCAAAGAAAAGTGCCGTAAACTCGATGCTGTTGTGCATCAGTAATGCGACACGGTCACCTTGTTTTACGCCCAGGGAAGCCAGGGAGCTTGCACACTTGTTGGCAAGGCGGTTCAGGTCGGCCCAGCTGGCGCGTGTATTGGTTGAGGGCTCTACAAAGGCTTCCGAAGCAGTGGAAACAGTAGATCGTTGCCTTAACATTAAACCTATATTAGTCATCATAATTGTCAGTTCCTTACTAGCGCTTTTTCGCTGTGATTTGTTTTTTAAGAGTTACTTTTTTTAGCTTTTCAAAACTTTTCAGGATGTCTTGTATCAACAGGTAGGGGTCACCTACCGCCTCGGGCGCGGCACCCACGGCCAGGCAGATATCCTTGTTAAAGCTGGCAAAGGTCACGTTTAATCCGCCGCCCGGAGGCACAATGGGAAGGCCCTGGAAGGCGACCATGGGGAAGCCCCCCATATAAAGCCGCTCTTTCGGACCCACCATATTGGAAATTACCAGGTTGGCACTGGGTATGGCCTCAAGCTTTGAGGAAAAATCAGCCAGCGCTGAACTGCCGAAAATAAACATGGAGTAAAACATACGTACCGATGTGGGCAGCCGCTTGCTTCTGGCCTTGACGCCTACAATGGACTCATGGACCTGCTGCAGGCGCTGGCCTATTGATGCTGTGGGCTGACCCATGGGCACCAGTTCAACACTAACCTGGTTACCAGAGGCCTCCTCGCCAGGGGTGCGCAAAGACATGGCCATAAGACTCACAAGGGGCACATCGATACTCTTCTTATTTTGTTTCAGGTAATGGTGCAGGGCGTCATCGATAACGGTAGTAACAACATCGTTAATCGTAGTGCCGGTCTTTTTGGATATCGCCTTAACCTCAGCTAGCGATATTTCGCAGTTTGCGTAGCGTCTGGCTGAGGACTTTGACACATTATTAAAAATGGTTTTTTTTGCGCCGAATGGCAAGGCTCTTTCTTTCGGCCTGAGCTTCAGCGCCTGTGCGCCCATTTTGGCGAATTCTGTGCTGGCACCGACAATATCTGAGGGCAGCTTGCCAAAGCTGGACAGCAGTTTCTTCATCTGTGACTCAGTAGCGCGGGAGCGCTTTCGGCGCGGCGCCTTTTCTTTTGATGGCATCCAGATTGCCCGAATGGTTTTGTCTTTGGCCGAATCGCTCATGGATTGCCGGAACAACCTTAATGCGGCGCCACCATCGACCAGGGCGTGATGCACTTTGATCATAATAGCGATATGGTTGTCCTCCAGGCCCTCGATGATATAACACTCCCAGGGCGGCTGGTCGCGATCCAGCAGAGGTGTATTCAGGAAGGACACTAACTCATAAAACTGCTTGAAGGTACCCGGTGTAGGTACGGCCACGTGACGCACATGATAGTTAAGGTCGGGTTTTACTACCTGCCAGGAGGCGACATTTTTACCCAGCCATTTAAGTTTCTGGTTGAAGGGTGTGGCGACCTCACTTTCACGGTAGGTCTTGACCACCTTTGCCACAAAGGCGTTTTTTTGTCGTGCGGGAACCTTAAACAGCTGGTAGGCAGTCATGTGCATTTGACGACTGGTATTTTCCAACAGGAAAAAGGACAGGTCCATTGGGCTTATCTTGCTCATAGTTCGTTTTTCTCTGCTGTATTGTTGTCTGGGATCAGAGCCTTAAGTATTTCCAACTCCTTTACAAAATAGTCAAATAACTGCCAGCCGTCAGGCAGCACTTTTTTGTCCGCCAGTATGCATAAATTTACATTCTGGCAATAGCTCCACATGGTCATGTTCAGGCAGGTGCCATCGACAATCTGACCGGTGGAAAACCAGTTGACGAGTTTATAGTTGTCGAGGTATAGAGTTTTGCGAGGCCCGGGTACGTTGGACAGGGCAACATTGCCGAATAAACTCAGGCTGCCTTTTTTCTTTTCGCGCAGCCACCAGCTGAATGCCTTGACAGACCAGGGCGGCAATATTTTCATAATTGCACCGAAGTCTGCATTCATTGCCACCATTTCCTTGAGGTGAACTTTCATTTCATTTGCCGCCTTGTGGCTGGCGTGCAGGCGTTCCATGGGATCTTCGATATCTGTATGCAGCCAGCAATAATCCATAGTAACAAAGTTCCCCAGACCCTCCATGCCCTCGGGGCGCTTACCCGCAAAAGGCGTCCCTGCTATCAAGGGGCTCTGGTCGGGATTGTAGTTCCCGGCCAAAAATAGTTGCCTGATGGCCCCTGCGGCACAGCAGAGGAAAACATCATTAATTGTAACCCCAAGCCCCTTACTGATATTTCTGAAATCCTCGAAAGGCATGCTTTCACACACGAAAGTCCGACCATAACTCAGAACCTTATTGATGGGAGTTTGTTTCATCATGCCGGGGGAGGGGTGAGGAGGCAGGCCGTCCTCCTCATACTTTTTGTCCAGGGCTTTACGTTGTTTTAGCCCACTCAAAACCTTGGGCAGGTTTTTCAATACCACTTCGGGCCAATCTACTACAGCCAGCCAGAGTTGCTTGAACCAGGATGGGATGGGGCGTGGACGCCATTCCGGCACAGTTTCCGGACACCACCCCGGGCTTTCTTTATAAAATTGCTCCAGGCCGTGGGATGCGCCCACACCATCCACATAGGCGTGGTGTATCATGGAGACGACAGCGACTTTGCCATCTTGCAGCCCCTCTACCACCCAGCACTTCCACAGGGGCCGACTGCGGTCCAGTTGGTAGGCATAGACATCGGACATAAACCGGCATAGAGCTTTGTGGTCGCCGGGGGCAGGGCAGGCGAC
>JADFVW010000354.1 GCA_015222725.1 Pseudomonadota bacterium
CGCCGAAACCGCTGACCCCATCACAAAACAGGTTCTGTTGGGGGTTATCAAGGATGAACGGCGGCATATGGGCTTTGGGGAAAATGACCTGGGCCGCCGCTTGGCTCTCACGCCACATCTGCGCCCTCGCCTGGCAAAGATAAAGCACGAGATGGATATGTTGGTGATGGAAACCTTCGCCGGGACTCTTCGTGACACCGGTGTATCCGCCGATGAACAGGCCCGTTTCACCAGTAACTATCTGGCCACGGTTGCCCGGTTGGGAGTCGACCTGTGAACGACCCCCTGCAGAAGGAAGCTCCAGATGACGCGCCAGGATCCAAAGCCCAGCCCAGGCAACGCTATGTGCTGGACGACACTGGCTTTAACGAAGTACCCAAAAAATATCGAAAATTCTATCGCAAATTCGGCGGGCCGGGGGACACTCTGGCGCCCAACGAAGTGTTGTGCCCCGTGTGCATGGTGGTCGTGCGTTCCAGCCGCGAACTTCGCCCGGGTGACCGGGTCTATTGCATGCCCTGCTTCTCGCGCCTGATTGTTATCGAGTGCAACGGCCGGTTGGAGGCCAGGCCGGTTTATTGACTCTCTATTGAGCAGGGCGTACACAGCCTTGCCTTTTGGTCTACTTACGCCCCGCCTCTTCCAACCAGAGCAATGTATCGATATAGGAGACAAACCTGTTCAGGTAATGCGGTGACAGGTCGCGCATGGATGCCAGCGATTGCACGATTAATTTCTGTGGATTGAGCGGGCCGGCGCCCTCTGGTATTTCTTCGATTGCCCGACTGACCAGTTTATCGGCATTGCGTACTACCAGCGCCTCACGGAAGCGGCGAATGGAGTTCAGTTCTTCCGGGTTTGGTGGTTCTACCGTGTCTTTACTTACGCTGGTCGAATTGATCAGTTCATTTTCGTGCTGCCGAAGAATATCGTCGAAAGATTCCTGCTCCAGACTCTCCTTCCCTGCGTTTTCGCACTTTGAAATATACTGGGCAAGCGATACCAACGGCTTGCTCTCTTTAGCGCGTGCCGCATTCGCCAGAAGACGGTGCATTTCCGTGAAGCGACCCTCCTCAAACAGTTGCTGTACTTGCGCGCTTGGGTTTGCGCTTCCTTTCAGTGTCACCGCGGCCTTTTCGCGCGCCAGGGAAAACTCGGCGATGTACTCATCCAAAGCATTCCGCGCTGCTGCTTCCACTATCTGTCTTGTCAGCTCGCTCTGTGCCTGCGCTCGGCGCGCCATTGATTCTATAAAGCGAAAACGCACCGGGTTAAAATGCTGGGCACCACTTTCTTGCAACTCATGCAAGGTCGCGCCCCGTGTATGTGGTTCATCTGAAAGTTGTGTATCAGCCACGCTATTCGCCCGGAGACTCGGGTCGCGGACTCCTTGGAACCGGCGCCATTTCCACCCGCCGATTCTGCGACCGACTGGCATTGTCGGTATTGGCCACCACCGGCTGCTGTGCGCCAGACGCCGCGGCAAAAACCAGGGTCGGTGGCATACCCTCGGCGATTAAGGTGCGAGTGACTGTCAGCGCCCGCTGGGCCGACAACTCCCAATTATCCAGAAAGAAATTATTGCCTTTCTGAATGGGTAAGTCGTCGGTAAAGCCACTCACCATCAACATTTCATCGCGCTCGCCCAGATAGACCTGCAGGGGTTTTACCAGGGTTTTCAGCAACTGCCGACCCTCCGCCTGCAGCTGATCGGAGTTCAGTCCAAACAACACGCTGCCGCTGATACCGATACGACCATCACGCAGGGTGACCCTGCCGGTTGCCAGCGGGTCGGCCAGTGCTTCTTCCAGTGCCATACGGCGCTGCTCTTCGGCCTGGCGTTTTTGTATTTCAACTTCCAGGGACTGAGCCAGCTCCAGCTGTATGCCCAGGGTCCACACCAGAATAAGAACGAATACACCAACCAGCCCCGCCATCAGGTCGCCAAAAATTGGCCACACCGGCGTCTCCTGAGAAATACTTTCTTCGAGTTGCTCCATCAGGCTTCCTCGACGGGCGCCAGCAGATCTTTCTGGCCCAGCTGCCGCAACTCCTCAAACATCTCCCTTTGGGACAACATGCTCTGGTCGATGATTTGCCGGGCCTGGGCCACGTAATACCCCATTTGCTCATCGCTTCGCGTACTTGACTTGTCCAGTGACGCCTCGATTAGAGAGAGTTTGTCTATGAGCTGGCCATTGGATTCGCTAAACAAATCGACAGCAAGGGTAAAAGACTCGCCCAGGCTGGCCATCTCTGTGGCACTACCGGCAAAGTGCTGTGCAATGCCCGACATCTGGCTAACTTCTGACCCCACTTTCTCACTGAATTGGCTGCCAATCTTCTCTAATAGATCAGCGGAGGAGTTGACCATGAGCTCCAGTGCCTCGCGCTGACCAAGAGAAGTCTGTTCCAGCGAACTCGAAAGCGTGGTGAGTTGCTCCATTATCCGCTGGCGCTCTTCCAGCAAACTGTTGTCCCGCTCGATATTATTGGATATTTCATCGCGCAGCCGGCCGATAACCTCTGCAGCAGCTCGAGGCGTTTCAGAAGCGGTCTGGATCAGACGGGCCATGGGTTCTTCCAGCTCTTTTCCCAGTGTGGCCAGGTGCAATGCCACTGTAGCTTCCAGGCTACCAAGACGCTCGACAGCCTCTTCACTGCGACGACTTTCCTCTTCTCTCAGCTCAGAAATCCCGTTCTTAAGAGTAGATGTCAGCGTTTCCATCTGCTTCCCTGCCGTCAACCACTGCCCTGTGACCGCATCGGATATAGACTCGAAGTTCTGTGTTGCACAATGCAATGACGCCTGTTGTAACTCAGTACTCTTTTTAAGCTCTTCGGTGAACAACTTTGAAGTGTCCACAAGCTGCGTGGATGCCTGGGCCTGAGCCAAGCCCAGGGAGTCCACCCACAGGGAAAGTTTTGCCTTGTCACTCTCCTCCTGCCGTTTCGCCCAGGATGAAATAAGCGCTTCCGAGCTGCTATTGAAACTCACAGAAAGCGATTGCAACTGCTCCTGTGCCGTATTGGTCATGGCCTGATGTGTGGCCTGTGCTTCGCCGGCAATTCCCGCCATCGCCTGGGCAACAACAGGCTTGATGCTTTCGCCGGCCAGACGGCCACTTTCAGCGAGGCTCTCCTTCAATGATGTCTCTACCGAGGCAGCCAGCTCGTTATAGATGGCCTTTGTGGTTTGGTGGAACTGTTCCTGGCTTGCTATTAACTTCTCACTGAGTGTATCGCCCATGTGACCAAGCTGGTCCGCTATAGCATTGAGTTTCTGGGCAACTGCTGGCAGTGCCTGAGCCTGCACCTGAAGTGCTTTATAAGTCTCCTGCCTGTTGTAGCCCAGGGAAAATGTACGGAAAATCGTGGCAATTTTGTCGTCCAGGACCCTGGTTTCCAGCATGCGGTCGCGCCTGCTCAAGGTAGAAATGAGCCCCAGCATAGCCGAGGCGGCAACGCCTGCCACCGAGGTACCAAAGGCCACGCTCAGGCCATTGATGGGTGCAGCGAGGCCCGCGCGTATCGCCTGCAACTCAGTCGTGGCCTCCAGGGCGATTACCGCTCCAGATAGCGTATCGACCATGCCGACAAAGGTTCCCAGCAGGCCAAGCATGACCAGCAAGCCTACCAGATAGGGCGTAATGACTGGCGCGGGCAAGCCCACTCTCTCCCCTTCGATTCGCATGCGTACGGCATTTCGCAGGGAGGGATGCAGTGTTCTCAACCACAGATCCAGCCTGCTATTGTCAGCCTCGATATTCTCCGGAATCGCCGCCAGGGCATGGCCAAGCGTAAACGTGCCCCGCCTGAACTGAACCAGCTCCATAAATCCGATGGCATAGACACAGCCTATAACAAGCGTTACAGCCAGAGCGAGTGCATTGGTGCCAACAAACGTTGAGGCCATCCAGATAACTGCAGTGGCGCCTAGCAGGAACGCGCCGGTGAAAAACAATCTATTCATAAGCTTTCTTATCAATCTCTGAGTTGAAGGCCTCAATGAGGCCCTGGGCTGGCAGCATCCGGGTTTCGACTTCGGCGAGTAAAACTCCCCGCATTTCGCGGCCAAATAATTCCAGCATTCCCAACCAGGAAGCATTGGTGTCCTGCGAAGTACTCGGGGCCGTCTGGTAGCTGTGCAATAAGTGATCGAATCGCCTTTTCAGCAGCCGGGAAATCACCGAAAAGAACTTACGGCTGTGAACCGCCAGTGTGTCGCCCAAAGCACGGTCCAGTGTGGCTAAGCGGGCAAGTTCCGGTGACGCCTGGGCGGCGACCTCGCGCACTTGCAATCGCAGCTGCTGTATCTTGAAATCCATATCTCTCTGGTGAGCGGCGTAGAATATTCCGTAGGGCTCATAAGCACTGGCCCCATCGCTTGGAACATCAGCCGCCGGCCTGGGAAAGCGTATACGCGCCAGGCCCTTTTCAGAGTCAAAACTCTTGATAATTGTGCCCACGATACTGTTTCGAACTTGCAGAAACTCCATTTTTACAGCTTCGTCTGACTCCTTAGATGGTTCGAAGAACGGTTTACTCCCTCCTCCGTGAACCCGATGAATATTTATCGAGTCGGACAAATCAATCAACTGACCCAGGCGCGCGGCAAAGTTTTTATGGGAAACTCCAACGTCCGAAACCGCGAGGTCTGCTAATGCACGCACCAGCCGCGAGCCAGTTTCCTGGCCAGATATGTCTATAGGGGCATTTTTCATCGAGTTGCGCAGGCGATAAAGGCCAAATCAGCTGGTTCCGGTCATTCTTATGGGGTGGGTACAACAGGGAGGCAGTATTCTAGCGACATTTTGCCTGTATGTATCCTACCATTTGGAGAATTTGGCAGGGGAACTTATCGACATTTTATTCCCCTGGTTTTTGCGAAGCACAGGGTGATTGGTTTAATATCCCCGGGATGATCAAACTTGGGACTAAGTAGTGAACTACCAAAAACTCAAAGAGGCAGAGGCAGGCTTCCTGCAACGCTATCCCGATGGGTTTTCCGACCCCGAGATGGAGAAAATCAAGAAAAAGCACAATATTGACAAACTGTCTGCGTTCGCCCAGGAAAACCTGGGTCGATCAAAATTTAACCGCCCTGAGCACATCGCAGAAACCCTGGTCAAGATTGTCAGCCGGTCTTCCATGGTGTCGATGTTTGAAAAGCCAAAGTTCCGGGATTTCGTCAAATCACTGAACTCCCATGAAAAACAGGCGCTGGCCGATGCATTCGAGAAGCGCTTATACGGCAGGCAGAAACAACGCGGATTCGAAGAAATTCTCGGCATGCTCAGCCATCATAAAATTGCGAGGTGGTCGGTAATCTCCGTGGTGCCCTTTTACTTCGCCCCCACCAAAGAGGCTTTTGTTAAGCCCACCACGGCCAAGGGCATACTCGCCCACCTCGAAATCGAAGACCCGATATACAAGCCGACCCCTTCATGGGCATTTTACAAAGGCTACCTGAAGCTGCTTGGAGAGATTAAAAAGGAAGTGTCGCCCTCGTTGTCGCCCAACTATGCGGCGCTCACGGGTTTTATGATGGTGAGCATTTAGGCTACAGGCGCATAAGATTGAAATATCCCAGTGCCGGGGCTTGCCTTCTCAGCGCCACACATTGATAATTCGCAGCTCAAAATTTCCGCCCTTAGCTCAGCTGGATAGAGCGGTCCCCTCCTAAGGGACAGGTCACACGTTCGAATCGTGTAGGGCGGGCCATTTTTGCACAAACTCCTCAACAACCAGCGGTTTGAGCGGCTTTACAGCCTTCGCTGTTCCCATATACAGCAA
>JADFVW010000355.1 GCA_015222725.1 Pseudomonadota bacterium
ACTGGAAAATCTATCGAGTCTGACTCCATTTATTTCCATTGATTTTCTGACCCCTTTTTTTAAGTTGAGTTAATCACCGTTCTGGTAAACCAGTATCAGCACAACCAGCAGTACGGTGAACCACAGGAAAGACAATATTTTCCAGAAGAAGACGGTATTGCCCTCTTTTTTATTCACCTGGCCATCTTTGAGGAAATCGGGGTTGGGGTGTTGCAGGTCCTGGATAAATTCCTCCAGTGTGCCGTAGCGCAGCTCGGGGTCATTTTTGCAGCCCTTCTCCAGTGCTTTATCAAACCACACCGGAATAATCTCCCGGTGCCGGTAGCTGGGCACGTAATCAAGACTTTGAAAGTCTTCCAGGGTTTTACAGCGTTCCATGCGCCTGCCATAGGGCAGTTGGCCCCCGGTAAACATTTCGTAGGCGATCACTGCCAGGGAGTAGATGTCGCCCTTAAAATAGGTATTGATTCCAAAGCGGTAGGACGGGTCGGCATAATCCAGCGTGCCCAGTGCAATCTCCTGCTCGAAGGGATTAAATATTTCCTGTAAACCCGGCGCATAAACCGCGCCAAAATCAACGATCTTGATTCCACCATCGGGGAGAATCATCACGTTGCCTGGCTTCAGGTCCTGGTGTACCACCTGCTGTGCATGCATGGCGAACAGGCCGTCGGCAATTTTCAGGATAATATCGGCCACGATGCTGGGCCTGGGCTCCGGGTTTTGCTCAATCCATTTTTGCAAGGTGATGCCGGGCACTCTCTCCATCAGGTAGTACAGGAAATTCTTTGCCCCTTCTTTCGGTGGTACAATCCTCACCACATTGGGGTGATTGATGCGGCTGCCAATCCACTCTTCGGCAATAAAGCGCTCTATGTAGGCGGGGTCATCGCTGTAAGTGGCGGAGGGTGTTTTCATGATCAGCTCTTCGCCGCTCTCCATGTCCCGTACGAAGTAGAGCTGGCTGCGCTCGCTGGCCCATAATTCTTCCAGCACTTCATAGCCGTCAATTTTCAGACCCGGACGCAGTTCGGGCGGGAAGGGCAGTTTGGTCAGGCGCTCACTGAAGTCGCCTTTTTCCTCCACGCCCAGGTGATCAATTCGCAGGATGGCGCAACTGATGTTGTCATCGCTGCCCGCCGCCAGCGCTTTCTTAACCATGGTGGTGCAGGCCTGATCCAGGTCATCCTGGCCCTGCGTAATAACCTCCAGTATTTGTTCATCATCGAGGAAGTCGTGTACGCCATCCGAATCCAGGTAGAAGATGTCACCCTGGCGAAGCTCTACCGTGCTGGCGTCAATATTGAGTGTGGTGTCCATGCCCATGGCGCGGATGAGGTACTGCTTGTCATCGGATATAGCCGCCACGTGATCCCGGGTGAGTTGCTTGAAGCTGCCATCTTCCGCCGAGAGCCGGTAAATTCTGCTGTCGCCCACATGAAACAGGTAGGCCAGATGTGATTTTATTACCAGTATGCTGAGCGTGCAGATATAGCCCCGGGCCTCATTCGGCATCTCTCGGCCAAGGTTGTACAGCTCGCTGTTGAGGGTGGTCAGGGTTTTCTGTACGGCGTGCTTGACACTCCACAGCTCGGGCGTTTTGAAATAATTGTCGAGAATGGCCTCCACCGAACGGTGGGCAGCTTCCTTGCCGGCTTCCGCCGAACTCACGCCATCGGCGACAACCGCGACGGCACCCTTGGTAGTGAGAAGGCTCGCCTCGGGCACACGAAAGCCGATAGCATCTTCGTTAATAGATTTTTTAATGCCCGCATCGGTATGGGTGGCGATACTGGCCTTGAAAGATCTTGATTGTTCCAAGTGTGATCCTCTGCCAAGCCCGGCTCATTGCCAAACAATGAGCCGGGGCACTGAGATCAAGTTACATCGATAAGCTCGACGGTGCCATCGGGTAATATTTCAGCCATTTTTCCTTCCGGCTCTTCCAGGAAGATAACCAGCAGAAAGATAAACCCGGCCGATGCAGCAATGAGCATAAAGAACGTACTGTAATCCACAAAAGACAGGATGGTCAGGTAGGTTACCGCACCGACATTGCCAAAGGCACCGGTCATGCCGGCAATTTGCCCGGTCATCCTGCGCTGTACCAGGGGCACCATGGCAAATACCGCGCCTTCACCCGCCTGCACAAAGAACGAGCAGCACATGGTGGCAATAACAGCCAGTGGAATCCACCACCCGCCATTGATTTGGCTGAGCAGGAAATATCCGGCCGCCAGGCCGCAGATGAGTATCAGCATGGTTTTGCGGCGGCCGAATCTGTCACTCAGGTAGCCGCCGCCGGGACGCGCCGCCAGGTTCATAAAGGCAAAACCCGAGGCCAGTAGACCTGCTTGAACAGGGGACAGGCCATCGAAAGTATCCAGGAAGAACAAGGGTAACATTGATACTACCGCCAGTTCCGAGCCAAAGGTTGCGAAGTAGGACCAGTTGAGGATCGCCACCTGCTTAAATTTGTAGCGCTGCATTTCAGGGACACCCTCTTTCAGGTGTTCGTGGTTGACCTTCCAGATCTGGCTGGATTGAAACATATACAGAGCCACAAGCCCGACGTAAATAATGGTGCAGGCGGAGTCGTCCAGCAGCCCCAGGTTGGTGGGAGACAGCTTCCAGGTCAATACCGCCAGGGCAATATACATGGGAATGTTCATTGCCAGAAGAAACCAGAAATCTCCCCAGCTGCTCACTTCCAGGCCGCCGGATTTTTTCGGCTTGAAGTAGGTGGAGCCCTTGGGGGTGTCGCGCACGTTGAAGAAGTAGATAACACCATAGATTGCCGCCAGGACACCGGTGCCGCCAATGGCATAGCGCCAGCCATCATCGCCACCTATCGTCAGGGCGATGATAGGCAGGCTCATGGCCGCAGCAGCTGAACCAAAGTTTCCCCAGCCGCCGTAAATGCCCTCAGCCAGGCCCACCTGCTTGGCGGGAAACCATTCGCCTACCATGCGTATACCGATAACAAAGCCGGCACCTACAAAACCAAGGAGAAAGCGGAACAGGGCAAGCTGCTCATAACTGTTGGCGGTGGCAAACAGCAGGCATATGGCGCCGGAGATAATCAGCAAGCCACTAAAGACGTGTCGCGGCCCGTATTTGTCCACCAGAATGCCAATGACAATGCGTGCGGGAATCGTCATGGCGACATTGAGAATCATCAGCGCCTTCACCTGCTGCGACGACAAATCAAAAGCTTCTTTAATGACCACCAACATTGGCGCGTGGCTAAACCAGACGACAAAAGTCAGAAAGAACGCAAACCAGGTAAAGTGCAGCGTTCTGATCTTGGGGTCACCGAAATTCAGTAAATTGATTCTACTTTCTGACATTGTTCAAACTCCATAGGAATTTTTCTGAGCGCACTGTATTTATTTCCGCGCCCTCTGGTGTTGATGTAGATCATGCACTATTAAATACATTGTTACCGATACTCAACTGACTACCCCTAAAGTGGTAGTGGCGTGCATACGTTTTTTGCCGCTATCAATAGCTTGTCAGCTGCTGAGATCAAATAGCACTGCAAAAATCATACCAGCAGCTATTTGGGGGTAGAAAACCGGTTTCATTAGCTGTTCATCCTTTTTTCTGCGCAGGGCGTATCGTATCCATGATGAGTGATGCACGTTTTTTGTGCATTGTGAAGAAAAAACAGCCCCCTATGCGCCAATTTCGCTCTTTTTTTGCGCGGTCGACGCGGTGTCCAAGATTTTGATCCGTCTTTCCTTTATCTGTCCAGTGCGACCTATGGCATAACTATTGCTTGTAGATAAGCGACTGAATACTCATTTATTGTTTGGAAGAAGCGTGTGCTGTTTGGAAGGCGAAAAAAGAATCCGATAAAACTGGCCGACAAAGGCGTCATGGAGTGGAAATATGCCACCTGTAGTTACTGCTCCGTGGGTTGCTCCATCGAAATCGGCCTCAATAGCGAGGGCAGGGCCGTAACCACACGGGGTGTGGGCGGAGCGGATGTGAATCGAGGTAAACTCTGTATTAAGGGCCTGAGTGAGGCGCAGATATTTGAGGCTTCTGGCCGCGGCTCCGAACCGCTGATTCGCGGCAAAATTTTCGAGCCGTGGCAAAGCTGTGCCTGGGATGAAGCCCTGGATAAAACGGCTGACGAATTTAAGCGCATTCAGGAAAAATACGGCCGCGACGCGGTGGCGGTGGTCTCAACCGGCCAAATAATGACGGAGGAATTTTACACACTGGGGAAATTGGTACGCGGTGTCATCGGAACCAATAATTATGATGGTAACACCACACTGTGCATGGCGTCGGCTGTATCGGGGTATAAGCGCTCTTTTGGTTCGGATGGCCCGCCAGGCTGCTACGATGACTTCGAGCACACCGAATGTTTACTGGCATTTGGTTCCAACCTACCCGAACAACACCCCATCATCTACTGGCGCCTGAAAGAGGCCCTGGACAAGCGGAAGTTTCCCGTCATTGTGGTTGACCCCCGGGTCACCATGTTTGCACAGTTCGCCGACATTCACTTAGCCATCACTCCGGGCACCGATTTGGTGCTCCTCAACGCTCTGGCCCATGTGATTCTCGATGAGGGCCTGCAGGACGTTGAGTATCTCGAACAACACTGCAACGGCTTTGCTCAGATGAGGGAATTGGTGCAACTTTACAACCCTGTCTATGCCGCAAAAATTTGTGGCATCGATGAAGATACGATTCGCAATGTAGCCCGACTCTACGCAAAGGCCGATAGTGCCATGTCGATCTGGACGATGGGCATAAACCAGAGCACCCACGGTAGCGACGGCGTATGCGCTATCAATAACCTTAATTTGATTACCGGCAATATGGGTAAGCCCGGCGGTACCTCCCTGTCTATTACCGGACAGTGTAACGCCATGGGCACGCGGGAATGGTCTTCCTGTTCCGGGCTGCCGGGTTACCGCCAGCTGGAGAATGAAAATCACCGGAAAGAAGTTGCAGCTGTCTGGGGCGTTGATCCGGCGTTATTCCCCAGCGAACGCGGCCTCGCTCAAACAGATATTTTTCCAGCCATTGAGGCCGGAGAAATAAAGGCGCTGTGGCTCGTTGCGACTAACCCGATGACCTCTATGGCAAATTCACCCCGAATCCGAAAAACGCTGGAGAAACTCGAATTTTGCGTGGTGCAGGACAGCTACCAGGACGCAGAAAGCGTGCAATACGCGCACGTATTTCTACCTGGGGCCGTATGGGCAGAGAAGGAGGGTTGCTTTACCAACACCGAGCGACGCGTCAATATCACCCGAGCCTCCCAGCCGCCATTTGCCCAGTCGAAACCCGATGGTTGGATTTTTACTCAGCTGGCAAGGCGCTGGCAACGCGGCCGCGCCATGCAGTGGGCGGAAACACCGGAACAGACCTTTGAAGAAATGAAGAGGCTGTCCTGTGCCGATGGCGTAAATTCGCCGGGCGCAAACGGCAGCCCCCGGATGCTGGATATCTCCGGTATGACTTACGATAAAATCGAGCGGGCCCGGGGCCTGCAATGGCCCTTCAGGGAAAGTGATGCACAGCAGGGGAAAGTGGTAGGTACTGCGCGACTGTATAGTGACGGCGAGTTCCAGTTTCCCGATGGCAAAGCCCGATTGCTGGCACTGCCCTATATTGAGAACAATGAATTGCCCTGCGGGGATTTCCCTTTCTGGCTTAATAGTGGTCGCGTAGTAGAGCACTTTCACACGCGTACCAAGACCGGGAAAATAGGCAACTGCAATAAATTCAGCCCCACTGCCTATATGGAAATTAATCCCGATGCAGCTGCTGAGCAGGGTGTAGAGCATATGCAATATGTGCGCCTGGTATCACGGCGCGGAGATGCCATCGTGCTTGCCCAGCTGACGCAGCGAGTGCCCTACAATATGGTCTTCATTCCCTTTCACTTTCACGAGTGTGTCAATCGACTTTCACTGGGCTTGCTCGACCCCCACTCCCGACAGCCCGCATTCAAGCAAAGCGCCGTGCGTATAGAGGCTTGCGACCAGGCCGAAGCCGCGAGAACCAATGCTGCCATGAGAACTTTTTAGAGCCGCAGTTTACCAGGAACAGGTTTCACTATGACATCCATGCAAATATTTGACCCCTCGCTAGACAAAATTCTCGAGCAGAAAAACTCTCTGTCGGTGTTCCCGGTACGAGCAGATGAGCCGGATTATGCAAAACTGAAAAATGTTGGCTCACAGGAGAGTAATTGCTACGGCGGGAGCATACCCCTGGTAACTCTGGAGGAGACGGAAAGCCTGCGTATTAACGGGGTCGAAGCGATAGGCGAGAACCCCGACCGCAACAAGCAGCACGCATTTCACTTTAATGCCGACAACTGCATTGGCTGTCATGCCTGTGAAACCGCCTGCAGTGAAAAGAACGATTTACCGCCGCACATCAGTTTTCGCTCTGTGGGTTATATCGAGGGGGGCACCTACCCCAGTTACCAGCGCATGAATATCTCCATGGCCTGTAACCACTGTGACGACCCGGTGTGCCTGAAGGGTTGTCCTACCCGGGCCTACACCAAGCACGAAGAATTTGGCGCGGTTATTCAGGACCCCGATATTTGCTTCGGTTGTGGCTATTGCACCTGGGTTTGCCCCTACAACGCGCCGCAGCTGGATACCGAAGCTGGGCAAGTTGAAAAATGCAATATGTGTGTGGACCGTCTCGAAGTCGGTTTGAAGCCCGCCTGTGTGTCGGCTTGCGTGGGCAATGCGCTGGATTTCGGTGTTGTTGAAAACACGCCGGAAGGTCGCGAGCAGATAGCTACCCAGCTGCCCGGATTTCCCGATCCGGATATTACCAAGCCCAATATCCGTTTTGAACAGAGCAGTTCCTTGCCCCGTGAAATGGCCAGAACAGATTCGGCACCGGTGAAATATGTGCGCCAGGCAGACGGTCAGTTCAAGCCGGCTATCGATAGAAAAGAGGGTACCAAAAAGCACTGGAACTTCGCCCGCTTGAGTTCACGCGAAAATCCTCTGGTGCTGTTTACCCTCGCCACCCAGACTGCAATGGGCCTCTTCATTACGCTGTTTGTCGCGGCACAGCTGGGCAGCCCGGCGCTCAGCGTGCTGGCGGGGTCGGCACTGTACCCGTTGGCTATATTGCTTGTTTGTGGGCTGACAGGCCTGGGCCTGTTTATGTCCACCATTCACCTGGGTAAGCCCATGCGCTTTTACCGGGGCTTCAATAACTTGCGCCACTCCCCGGTCTGCCGCGAGGGCCTGGGAATTTTATTATTTATGATTTTTGCGGGCCTGCATTTAATCGCCTCGCTGCCGGCAAACGCTGTTATTCAAAGTTTTGTTGTGCTGCCGGACAGCGTGCTGCTCACCTGTAATAGCGTCGCCCTTGTCTGCGGTTGTCTGGCCACCTTGGCCGCCTGTACTGGCCTGTACTACATGTACCGTTGTTACCGAATTAAGGCCCGGCCCTTTTGGGACCACTGGCAATCGGCCTCGGCGTTTACCGGTAACACGATTGGCCTTGGGGCGATGCTGGCCGCCGTGCTACTTGTACCTGCGGCTCTGGTTGAGCGTAGCGACTACTCGGCCCTGCTGATGGTACTTTCGGCTCTGGTTGCTGTGGGTATTGCTCTGGAGGGTATAGGCCTGCTGGTTCACAGCAGGGCAATGAAAACAGCCTCACACGAAGGTGCAGCCTCCCATTACATACAAACAACCACTTTTGGTAAAACCTATTGCCTGCGAAATATCTTGATGGGGATAAATTTTCTTTGTCTGCTGGCACTGACGGCAGCGTGTTCACTAAATCTGATCAGTGGAGCAGGCGGTTTGTTGATGCTGCTAGGCGTTGCGGTTTCGATTTTCCTGGTGGCGGTAACCGGCAGGGCCTTGTTCTATGTTCTGGTTATTCCGACCACTATGCCCGGTGCTTTTTTCTGGAAGAACAAAGCCTTTGAGCAGCACGCAAGAGACATCGGTTTGGCAGATTTTCCGCAAGTTGGGCTAGTACCCGATGGGCATTAGCCCACTGGCGTTAAGTAACGGAGTCTTTCTCCTGCATTTTGTGTTCTACCATCCAGACAGCTGCCTCCAGCCGCGAACGCAAGCCCAGCTTTTTCAGCAGGTGCTTAACATGAACTTTCACGGTTGACTCGGCTATAGCCAGCTTGCGGCCTATCTGCTTGTTGCTTTGTCCCCGGGCCAGATACTTTAGTATCTGCAATTCGCGACGCGTAAGAGTGTCCAGATCTGGTCCCGGTAAATTTTTCTTGTCACGGAACGTAAGGGCCAGTACCTCGGTGAGGGGTTCACTGAGAACCAGTTTTCCCGAGCATGCCAGACGAATACACGCCACCAGTTCTTCCGGCTCGGTATCTTTTAGCAAATAGCCATCGGCACCGGATTTCAGGGCGGAAACCACATCGTTGCGATCATCGGAAACGGTGAAGACCACGATGCGGGAGCTGACC
>JADFVW010000356.1 GCA_015222725.1 Pseudomonadota bacterium
CTAAGATACGTACCAGGTCACCCAACCCATATACTGAAAACCAGAGGTATTAGCATGTCAAACTACAAAAGTGATATAGAGGCCATTACCAGCCTTCGCACCGAGCAGGGCAGCGCCTGGGGTGCGATCAACCCCGAATACGCCGCGCGCATGAAGGCCCAGAATCGCTTCAAGACCGGTATTGAAATCGCCCAATACACCGCTGGCATTATGCGCCAGGACATGGCTGACTACGATGCCGACTCCTCGCAGTACACCCAGTCTCTGGGCTGCTGGCACGGCTTTATCGGTCAGCAAAAAATGCTGGCAATTAAAAAGCACCACGGTACAACCAGCAAGCGTTACCTCTATCTTTCAGGTTGGATGATCGCTGCACTGCGTTCCGAGTTTGGCCCTCTGCCAGACCAGTCAATGCACGAAAAGACTTCCGTACCTGCGCTGATTGAAGAGCTGTACACCTTCCTGCGCCAGGCCGATGCCAGAGAAATGGGGCACTTGTTCCACGACCTGGACGATGCAAAAGCAGCGGGTGATGCCGTGGCGGAACAAACTGCGCTGAATGCTATCGACAATTATGAAACACACATCGTACCTATTATCGCTGATATCGACGCCGGCTTCGGTAACGAAGAGGCCACCTACCTGCTTGCCAAGCGCATGATCGAAGCGGGTGCCTGTGCCATCCAGATTGAGAACCAGGTTTCAGATGCCAAGCAGTGTGGCCATCAGGACGGTAAAGTAACGGTTCCTCACGAGGACTTCCTGGCCAAGATCAACGCGATTCGCTATGCCTTCCTGGAGCTGGGTGTTGACGACGGCATTATTGTTGCCCGTACAGACTCCCTGGGTGCAGGCCTGACCCAGAAGATCCCAGTGTCTACAGACGCGGGTGACCTGGCGCATAAGTACAACGCCTTCCTGGAGACCACTCTGGTTGAGTCTGCCGAGGACGTGAACGAAGGTGACGTGGTAATCAAACAGGATGGTAAGTTGGTTAAGCCGGTTCGTCTTCCCAATGGCCTGTACAAGTTTAAGGAAGATACGGGCATCGAGCGCTGTGTACTGGACTGCGTAACCAGCTTGCAAAATGGTGCCGACCTGCTGTGGATCGAAACTGAAAAGCCCCACGTGCGCCAGATTGGTGACATGGTTGATGCGATTCGCAAGACTATTCCCAACGCCAAGTTGGTATACAACAACTCACCGTCTTTCAACTGGACCCTGAACTTCCGCCAGCAGGTATTTGATGCCTGGGCAGCAGATGGCAAGGACATGGCTGCCTACGACCGCGATGCGCTGATGAGTGTCGATTATGACGAGACTGAGCTGTCGGCTGAAGCGGATGCAAAAATTCAGTCATTCCAGGCGGACGCGGCACGCGAAGCGGGTATTTTCCACCACCTGATTACCCTGCCCACCTATCACACAGCTGCGTTGTCTACAGACAACCTGGCCAAGGGATACTTTGGTAAAGAGGGCATGCTGGCCTATGTTAAGGGCGTACAGCGCAAGGAGCTACGCGAGGGTATTGCCTGCGTCAAGCACCAGGATATGGCTGGATCGAACATGGGCGATGACCACAAAGAGTACTTCTCTGGTGATCAGGCGTTGAAAGCCTCTGGTGAAGACAACACGATGAACCAGTTCGGCTAAGTTAGCAGAAGTTATAAGGAAGGGGCGGACTTCAATCCGCCCCTTTTTTTTATGTTTGACATTTATAGACGCTAGCGCGGGATAGATGTCGATGTCCTGTTCAGCAC
Source organism: Pseudomonadota bacterium (assembly GCA_015222725.1). Taxonomy (GTDB): domain Bacteria; phylum Pseudomonadota; class Gammaproteobacteria; order Pseudomonadales; family Halieaceae; genus JBALVT01. Next base: position 1,761 of record JADFVW010000356.1, read on the forward strand.
AGCTGCGCTATAATCGCCGGATAAACTAAGGTGGCCATCAAGATGAAATTTCTCGTTCTATTATTTTCCCTATTCAGCTCGAGCATGGCATTCGCTTCAGGCGGCGATACGCTACAGCTGGATCTCACCAGTCACTGGGTGGGTTATGCCTCTATCGCCCTGTTTGTGCTGGCTTACACTCTGGTAATCATGGAGGAGCAGTTACATCTGCGAAAATCCAAACCGGTACTGCTGGCCGCAGGATTGATTTGGGTGTTGATTGCTTTCGCCTACACCAGCACGGGGGACGTTCACGCTGCAGAGGCGGGGATACGCCATAACTTCCTTGAATATGCCGAATTGTTCTTCTTTTTATTGGTGGCTATGACCTACATAAATGCCATGCTGGAGCGCGGGGTTTTCGATACGTTGCGTGACTGGCTGGTACTCAAGGGCTTTAGCTACCGGGCGCTGTTCTGGCTGACGGGTATTTTGGCCTTTTTCATATCGCCCATTGCCGACAACCTCACCACCGCCCTGATTATGTGTGCGGTGATATTGGCGGTCGGGGAGGGCCAGCCCAAGTTCGTCGCCATTGGTTGCGTGAATATTGTGGTCGCTGCCAATGCCGGCGGTGCCTTCAGCCCCTTCGGCGATATCACCACGCTGATGGTGTGGCAAAAGGGTATCCTCGAGTTTGGTACGTTCTTCAAGCTGTTCCTTCCGTCGGTTGTTAACTTTGTTATTCCCGCTCTGATCATGCAGTTTGCCCTGCCCGCGGGCAGTCCTCCTAAAAACGAGGGCGAGTTAGCCAGGATGAAACCTGGTGGAATCTTCATTGTTGTGTTGTTTCTGGCAACCATCGTCACAGCCGTCAGCTTCCACAATTTCCTGCATTTGCCGCCCGTGTTCGGCATGATGACAGGTCTGGCCTACCTGAAGTTCTTCGGCTACTACCTGCGCAAGCACGGTAATACCGATGTTGACAAAACCGATATGCCAACGGGCAATGTGATTGAAGATGATTTTGATATTTTCGATAAAATCGCCAAGGCCGAGTGGGATACGCTGTTCTTCTTTTACGGTGTAATTCTGGCCGTGGGTGGTTTGGGCTTTATTGGTTACCTGGGCATGACCTCTGAATTTATGTACGGCGAACTGGGTGCGACGACGGCAAATATATTGGTGGGGGTTTTATCAGCCATTGTCGATAATATCCCGGTGATGTTTGCCGTACTGACGATGAATCCCGATATGAGCCAGGCGCAGTGGCTATTAGTGACGCTAACTGCAGGTGTGGGTGGCAGTCTGTTGTCTATCGGCTCTGCCGCAGGTGTGGCACTGATGGGGCAGGCGAGGGGGCAATATACGTTTTGTGGTCA
>JADFVW010000357.1 GCA_015222725.1 Pseudomonadota bacterium
ATAAATTCGGCCCTACACCGCTTAATTAAGTGCCATTCATGGCCAGTTTAACTTATCAGTAATTCCCCGGGGGCAGGGTTTTGTCCCAATTCAAAACCCCGTATTTCCTCAGAGCTTCTAACGTGGCATCCAAAGGCAAAGCTTCCAGGCGATTCCCACGCCCCTCCACGGTCGTGGCCTTGAGCAATGCGTTATAAATAGACTCCTCTGTTGCTTCAACGACAGCAGTAAAAAGCGGCGACATGGACGAAGGTAAAAGTGACTCTGAAGGCCAGGGTTTATTACTTGAACGCGACTTGCGGACGAGCTCAGAAGTAGAAAAAGCAATCACATAGTCACCTGAATCATTTTCTGCCACTGATCCGGTTCTCGCAAGGCCCATCATCGCGCGTGAAGCCAGGCGAGCAAGGTTCCGCGAGTCAAGTGGTGCGTCCGTCGCAACCACAATCATTATAGAACCACCTCTGACAGCTCGATCGTCTTTACGATTTTCCTCCAGTTCACTCTTGTAAGCGTAGGCTCCCAGCTCTCGACCAACGGGGGCGCCATTCATTGTCAGGGTAGCACCGGCCAATAGATTACTTTGCACAAGAACACCGACCGTGTATCCACCTAAGGATTCGGGTAGAACTCGAGAGCTCGTTCCGATGCCGCCTTTCCAGTGATAGGTTTGTGTGCCGGTGCCCGCGCCGACACTGCCCTCCTCAACTTTTCCACCTTTTGCTGACTCCAGGGCCGCTCTCACATGCTGAGGTTTAACGGGGTTTGTCCACATATCAGACAGGATACTGTCATTAGTCTCACCCACAATTGGATTAATGGTGTGTTGGGTTTCACCCGGCTGAGCAAGAAGATAGTCTTTCATGGCATCTGCTACAGCCCATACACAAAGCGTACAGGTGAGTAATATCGGTGTTTCAATCTCACCAAATTCCAGGGTCTGGGTAACGCCCGTTAATTTGCCGTATCCGTTACCTGCATGAATCCACGCCGGAACGGGGTTGGTGTATAAATTCCCCGGCGCCGGAATGATCGCGGTTACACCAGTATGAATATCGGGTTCTTCAATCACCGTGGTATGGCCAACGAGAACACCATCGACATCAGTTATCGCATTGTTTTCGCCCGTCGGCAGAATCCCGACCACCAGGCCAATATCCCTGGCCCTGGGTCGCTGCGTATCTTTATCGACTGCCTCAGCAAGCGCACTTGCAGCCTGAAAAAATAAGCTAAAAAAGACAGCCAGGGACAGGGGCGCGCTGAGCAATTTAGTGGTCATCATTTTCTCCCTGAAATTATGTCCTGCAGTATAGAACAGAAATGCGCCGGAGGTAGTCGGCTGTAACAGGCTTACGAAGCACTTCACTCCCACTGCTCGCATCGTCAATGATGACCTGCAAGAGATCTGGTTTTCGGATATGCTACCTGCCTATGAAAAGAATATTATTGCTGCTTATCTTGCTGCTACCCGTCACCTCTTGGGCCGCCAGCTACCAACAAATTGTTGCTACAAAATTTGGTGATGCAGATGTCCTCACGCTTGTCACCCAGCCCAGCCTGCCAGAACCGTCTGCCGGCGAAGTGCGAATAAGAGTATTGACGGCCAGCGCCTCATTTACCGATGTGATGGTCCGTAAAGGTATGTATGGAGGAGCACCCGCTGAACCACCGCTGGTGCCCGGCTACGATCTGGTTGGCATAGTCGACAAATTGGGCCCAAGGGTTACGGGTGTGGAAATCGGCCAGCGTGTTGCCGCCCTGACTGTCTGGGGCGCATATACTGAATATGCCGTGCGCCCGGTCACGGAGTTGGTCCCTGTGCCGGAGGGACTGGGTGACGAGGCCGCTGTCGCCCTGATCCTGTCCTACACAACAGCCTATCAAATGTTGCACAGAGTTGCGCAGGTCACCCCTGGACAATCGATTTTGATTCACGGTGCCAGCGGCGCCGTGGGCACAGCACTTGCGCAGTTGGGGAGAGTGGCCGGGCTCACCATGTTGGGCACGGCTTCCACCCGCAAACAGGGCTACCTGCGTTCGTTGGGTGTGCAGGCTATCGATTACAAGACCGAGGACTTCGTCAGCCGCACGCGACAGCTTACCGAAGACAGGGGCGTCGATGTTGCCTTCGATGCTATTGGCCTGGACAATTTCAAGCGCTCCTACGAGACACTTAAACCCGGCGGCGAACTGGTGATCTACGGGCTTTACACGGCCACACTCCAGGGCGAAGCAGGGGGCACGGGCTCGTTGGTACGGGAGTTTCTTGGCTTCAAGTGGCAGCAACTGCTGTGGAACTGGTTTCCCAGCGACGGTAAATCTGCCGCGTTCTATTCCATAACCGATATGCGAGATGAGCACCCCGATTGGTTTCACGAGGACCTGAGCACACTGTTCGACCTGGCGGTAGCAGGTGAAATCACGCCGCAAATCTGGCAGGTCATGCCCCTGAGCGAGGCGGCAGCTGCCCACCGCCACATTGAGGACAGGGCAGTGAAAGGAAAGATCGTGCTGCGGGTCTCCAGGTAGAAGACCTCGCTGTCAGCTCTCGCCGGACCGGC
>JADFVW010000358.1 GCA_015222725.1 Pseudomonadota bacterium
AACTGCTCTGGCTCGGTGGGTTGGGGGTCCAGGTAGTCCCGGCGATTTACCGCCAGGCGCTCAATGGGTTCCACGGTGGGTGCCTGAAACTTTCCCGGGTGTTTGACTGCCATCTCGGACCAAAAGTCATGGTCTGACTGCAACTCCTCGGGAGGTGCAACGGATGGCATATCCATTTGGTGGTTAAAGCCCTGCTCTGCGGTGTGAAATGACACCGAGGTATTAAATATAGCTCTGCCCTCCTGCTTGGCGACAACCCGGCGCGTTGTGAAGCTTCTGCCGTCTCTTATGGGGTCGACTTCATAGACGATTTGCTTGCTGGGTTTTCCGGGGCGCAGAAAGTAGGCGTGCATGGAGTGCGCCAGCCTATCTTCCTCTACCGTGCGTATCGCCGCATTGAGCGCCTGGGCGAGTACCTGCCCGCCGAATACGCGAGAGGGTCTTTTGGGGCTCCGCCCAATAAATAAGTATTTGTCTATGCGCTCAACCTCCAGGAAGTTGAGTAGTTTATCCAGGTCATTAGCCACGGTGTGTTCCTTGGTGTATACCGCCTACTTGCGGGGGAGTAAGCCGTTAATAAAAATATCGAAGTAGTCGATTGCCGCTGACTCTATGTCGTTAACATTGCGCCACAGCTGGATGTCCATCGCGGCATTTATCGCACCGGAGATAAGGTTTTCGGCAACGAAGATGTTGATGGGGCGTACGCTGCCATCCTCAATGCCCTTGCGAATGAGATCGCCAAAGCGTTGATTCGACTTGTCCGTTCGGGCAAGAATTTTCTTTCTGCGTTCCATCGGCAGCGAGGTGATAGTGTTGTAGCGTATCAGCGGACCCTGGTCAGAATTCTGCGCAATGAAAATACGGCGACAGGTTTGATCGATGTTCTGCAGGCCAGTGGCCGCTGAATCGGTGGTGTCAGCGTAGATGGATGCCATGATGTCCTGGGAATAGGTGTAGCAATTAAACAGCAAGTCTTCCTTGTTCTTGATGTGGTAGTAGAAGGCACCTTTGGAGACATTCAGCTGCTCGGCGATTTCGTCCAGGGATGTGCCATTGAAGCCCTTTTTATTGAAGAACCAGGTGCCTGTTTTATAAAATGCTTCCTGCTTAAGGCGATTTTGTTCGCGGCGGTTGAAGCCCTCTAGCTGGTGTTTGGCGGAGCTTCCAGAGGTCAACGGCAGAGGCTTGTAATCGGCATCGCCCGCATTGAACCCATGGCCGAGAATATCCATGGCCTGGTTCACGATCTCACTCAGCTCATTTTTTGGAACCTTGTGCAGCCATGAAAATGACCATTCGACGGAGCCCAGAATTGCGCGGGTTGCCGATGTTGCGTCAAACGAACGCAGCGCACCTATATCGATGCCATCCCTGAGAATCTGACGCAGACGCTTGAACATGGAGATGTATTGGGCTTCGACATCGGTGCGGTGGGAGCCCTGTAGTGAGGCGATCTCCAGCAGGGCTGCAAAATGGCTTCCCTCGCCACTTTGTGCCTCCTGCCAGTCCTCAAAGTGTAAGCTGAAAAACGCCGCCATTCGCTCCACGGGGTCACTGTAGTCTTTCTCAATTCTATCCAGGTTCCCGTGGTGTCGCTGCAGGGTCGCCATATAGCATTGATAGATGAGTTCTTCTTTGGTTTTGACGTAGTAATACAGGCTGGTTTTTGTGAGACCAAGGCTTTCTGCAATATCTTTGAGTGTTGTTGCCCGCGAACCCTTGGAATTAAATAGCCGCGCCGCCTGTGAAAGAATGGCGGCACGCTTTGCATCGTGTTGCGTCGTGCGATTAAAGGGCGATGTCGGCTTTTTTGAGTCGGTGGTCATGGGGAGCTGTGGTCAAAACCTTGAAGCTGGAAGTATAACCTACTGTTTGTTCTAATATTCCAACTTTAAGTATTATTTTTGTAGCGCTCTACAGTTGTTTCAATTGGATGCTGCAGTGGGCTTAGAAAAGCTGACATTGAGCCATGCCCTGGAGCGAAACCGGTACAGCAGTAATGTAGCTTTGATGCTGTAGTCCAGAATCATGACGCCAAAAATCCAGTAGACGGAGAACCCCAGGTAAGCAAATATTGAGGCGGGCAGCAGGCGGCCCATGATGATCCCGCAGAACGTCGCAATCAGGGGGAAGCGTGTATCCCCGGCACCGCGCAGGGCACCGGCGAGGGTAAATTCACAGGCCATCAGGGGCTGTGACAGCGCTATCATGTAGATAAAGGCCACGGTGAGGTTGATTACCTGGGGGTCATCAATCATAAATGAGGCTAACTCCCGCGCGTACAAGGCCAACAGGACAGACAAGGTGGACATTGCTATAACGGCCATGCGCAGGGAACGCCAGACCGCTGCTATGGCCACATCGGGGTTTCCGGCCCCCAGTTGTTGCCCAATGATAGTTGCAGTTGCGATACCGAAGCCGAAACCGACAACGATAGAAAATGAGACCAGCGAGATTCCTATACCATAGGCCGCGTAGGCTCCGGTCCCGTACCGTGCAATAATGGCAAAAAATACTAAAAATGAGAGCTGCACGATAGCCTGTTCAATGATCGCGGGGGTGCCAATAGAGATAAGTTGTCTCGCGATATTTCGGTCCAGCCTAAGGCGCTTTACGGCTTTCAGGGCGAATTTTCCACGCCACCAAAAAAGTACAAAGGCGCAGGTGACAATAACGCTGGCCCCGCTTCCACCCAGAGCCACTCCGGCCACACCCAGTTGTGGAAATGGCCCAATACCAAATGCGAGAAGGTAGGCAAAGGTCACATTCAGTACCGAACTAAAGAACAAAAACCACAGTGGTGTGATGACGTCCCCGGTTGCGCGCAGCGCTGTAGAGAGCATCATGCTGGTGGTAGAAAATATGGTGAAAATACCCAGGTAAAAAATAAAGCTAGCCGCTAGTTGCGTGGTTTCCGCGTCCAGGCCAAACAGGCCAGCGATGCTGCCTGGTATCAAAACGACGGGAATACTTAGCAGGGCGGCGAGCGCGCCGGATAATATAATGGAAGTCCAGGCGACCATTTCTGCCTTTTGCTGTTGCTGAGCGCCCCAATTACGGGCGACAAGGGCGGTTGAGGCGACAGACACGCCCATGAAGATGGCCTGGATAAGAAAGAAAACCCTGTGGCCGGTTGTAACTGCGGCGACAGAGCTCGTTCCAAGCTCGGCCACGATCTTGATGTGCATAAAACCCACAGTGGTGAACAGCAGGTTAGAGAGGATGTTGGGCCAGGCAAGCTTCCAGACGTGTTTACTGGCCCCGGGCAAGTCTTTTGCACTCCCGGTGGCGGAAGCATTCCTGGGTGTGGTCATTAATCATCCCGGTCGCCTGCATATGGGCATAGATGATTGTGGGGCCAACAAAAGTAAAGCCGCGCTTTTTCATATCTTTGCTGATGGCGTCCGACAGTGGGGTGGTCGCCGGGAGCTGGGACTGCG
>JADFVW010000359.1 GCA_015222725.1 Pseudomonadota bacterium
CTCTAATGTGAAAGGGCTGCTAACCACTCGGGGCTCACCACTATTTGCCAGCAATGTGGCGCAGGCCGACGATATCTTTGTAGAGCGAATTCGGGCACAGGGCGCCATTTTTATAGGAAAAACCAATGTGCCGGAGTTTGGTCTGGGATCCCAGACCATGAGCCCCGTCTACGGCACCACGCGCAACGCCTATAATCCAGAGTTGTGTGCCGGGGGCAGTAGTGGGGGTGCTGCCTGTGCCCTGGCTTCCCATATGCTACCGGGTGCCGACGGTAGCGATATGATGGGCTCTCTGCGCAATCCGGCGGCCTATAATAATGTTATTGGCTTTCGTCCCAGTCAGGGGCGTGTGCCGCATCAGGGCGGAGATCTGTTTTTCCAGCAGCTGGGTTATGAGGGTCCCATGGGGCGATCGGTGGAAGATACCATTCGGCTGCTTAATACCATGGCGGGTTATGATGCTAGGGCGCCCATGAGCCTGCGTGATCGCGTAGCGGCCTTCACCCCTGGACCATCGACCAAACTGGATCAGTACAAGCTGGGCTGGATGGGGGATTTTAATGGATACCTGCCCACAGGTGACGGTGTCATGCCGCTGTGTGAACAGGCGCTTGTGGGGCTTGCCCAGGAAGGTGCGGTCGTGGAGAGCTGTAAGCCCGACTACGATATGGCACGCCTGTGGCAAACCTGGCTCACCCTGCGACACTGGACTATCACCGGGGGAGCCAAGCCGTTATATGACAATCCGCAAACAAGAAAACTGCTCAAGGCGGAAGCAGTGTGGGAAATAGAGGGTGGTCTGGAGATCACCGGTCTGGAGTTATCCGCTGCGGTGTTGGCGAGAAGTGACTGGTACCGGTCCTTGCATCAACTGTTTGCTCGCTACGATTTTCTGGTATTGCCAAGTGCCCAGGTCTTTCCTTTCCCGGCGGCGATACGCTGGCCGAAAACAATTGCCGGCAGGGCCATGGATACCTACCACCGCTGGATGGAGGTGACGGTGGGTGCAACGCTGTCCGGTTGTCCCGTGGTTAATCTGCCCGCGGGCTTTGATTCGCAGGGACGTCCCATGGGTTTACAGTTTATTGGTCCAATGGGCGAGGACAGCAGGGTTCTGGAGTTTGCCCGGGCTTACGAGGCCAGTGTCGATCACCTGGACAGAAAACCTGTTTTGCAGGAGTCTTTATAGGGGTGTGAGGCCCTTATTTTGAAGTAAGCAGAGGGGCTTGTAAGCATGATTATTTATGGTGTTGCCTTATTGTCTGCCTGCACGCTGATGGGTCTGTACCTGGGAGACCTGCTGGGTGCTGCTATAGTCTAGGGATTATTCCCGAGCTGCTGGCTGATGCGGCAAACTGGGGGCCTTGGCATTCTCATAGGCTTTCCAGGCGAGTTCTATCAGGTATTTGTGAGTTGCCTCTACCTGGTCCGCCGATAGCAGGTCGCTGAAATCTCCCATGCCCCTGTCCACCCGCGTGCCCTTCAGTACAATATTATCAAACTCGCTGTGTGCCAGCGCATTCATACGTCGCAGGTCGGGAATGCCCGCGCCGCGGCCGTCAATATTGGCGTGACATTTGGCGCAGTGACGCAGAAAAATATCCGCACCCTCGGCGACCTGCGTCTCGCTACCACTTCGTAAAACAGGTGGAATGGGAAAACCATCGCTCTCGTCATGCTCTACCCTGGCACGCTTGGGAACATCGCCACCGCCCAGCTTCAATACAATTAAGCGCCCTTTGTTACCGTATTCATAGGCGGCGCTGCCGGGCACATGAACCTGTCCAATGCCGCCACCTACACCCGTGAGGATAGCGACATACTGATTGCCCTCTATGGCGTAGGTCATGGGTGCGGCCATCATACCCGCCGCCATGTCTATATTGGCAAGTTCCTCACCGCTGGCGGCATCCAGTGCCACCAGTGCGCCAGTGGCGCGACCCTGAAAAACCAGACCGCCGGCGGTCGTCATTACGCCACCACCATTCCAGAAGGCAAACATGTCACCGGCCCAGGGGCCTGAAGTTTCTTTTTCCCAGGCCAGGGTCTGCGTGACCGGGTCCCAGGCGCGCAAAAATCCCCGTACCGTGGTGTCGGGCTGGCCCTCAGACAGCTCTTCCAAAGAGGGAAGGGTGCGGGCCAGTTCGCTGTCCAGACCCCACTCCCCGCGAATCGGGAAAATATAGAGTGATGTGGAGTTGATTCCTCCCTTGATATATTCAAAGGGCTCAGTGGGCATGGTCCAGATGGCGGCGGACTCTATAACCGGTACGTATACCAAGCCGGTATGGGGATTGTAGGCCATGGGCTGCCAGTTATGGGCTCCCGCAGCGCTGGGAAATATTAATTTTGGCTGGTAAAAATATTCTGCTTGTTCGGTCTCCACCGGGCGACCGGTGTCCATATCAATATGACTTGCCCAGGTCGTTACGGCATAAGGTTTTGCGGAGAGCAGTTCTCCCGTAACCCGGTCCAGCACATAGAAAAAACCATTTTTTGGCGCCTGCATAATGACTTGCCGTGTCTCCCCTTCAATTTCCAGATCGGCGAGAATCATTTTCTGGGTGGCGGTAAAGTCCCAGTTGTCCCCGGGCGTTGTCTGGTAGTACCAGATCAATTTTCCGTCGTGCGGGTTCAGGGCAAGAATAGAAGCGAGGTAGAGATTGTCTCCACCCTCGGGGCTACGTAGTTTGCGGGGGTAGGGGGCAGCATTGCCTGTACCTACATAGAGTATATCGAGCTGCGGGTCGTAGGCCATGGCATCCCATACCGTGCCCCCCAGCCCTACCTGCCACAGACTGTTGGGGTCCCAGGTTTTTGCTGCGGCTTCCAGTTCGGGGTGCTCAAACCCATTGTCCGGATTACCCGGTACAGTGAAAAAGCGCCAGCGCTGTTCACCGGTGGTCGACTCATAGGCGGTGACATAGCCGCGCGCATCAAACTCAGCACCGGCATTGCCAATAATCACCAGATCGTTGGCAATATAGGGGGCTCCTGTAACCGTGTAACCGCGCTCATGATCGGTGATGGTGTCTGTTTTCCATGCAATAGAGCCATCCTCAATATTGAGGGCGTAGAGAAAGCCATCCAGAGCGCCGACAAACACTTTACCCTGCCATATCGCAAGCCCACGGTTGACCACACCACAGCAAACACGCCGTATCGAAGCGGGATCAATTTGTGGTGCAAAACTCCATTTTTCCTGCCCGGTTACTGCATCCAGTGCCACCACGGTTCCCGTGGGCCCCGAGGCGTATAACACCCCATCGACCACGCTGGGTGTCGATTCAAAACCGTGTTCGCTGTCGAAATCGTGATGCCAGGCATAGCCCAGGCCGGCGACATTCTCAGTATTGATTGAATTCAGCGGAGAGAAATAACGTTGTTGAAAATCACGACCACCGGTGAGCCAGGTACCCGGCTCACGGTCGAGCTCCTGTAAGCGCTGCTGATTGACGATGGGTGCAGGGGCGGGGTCTTGTTGTGTGCTTTTATCGGTGCAGGCTGATAGTGCAGCCAGTAGAAAAAAAGAAACGGCGATAGTACGTCGAAGCGGTGTGGCTTCGGGCACGATCGCCGTAGTTGCTGTCACGGTGGACGCTAGAAACGCAAGCGGGCTTCCACACCTATAGTCCGCGGACGGTTGGTGATAACCCTCGCTCGTCCTGGCATGTTCGCTGCGATTGAACGGTTGTCAGACAGGTTGGCGCGCTCGTCGGTGACATTGTCTGCGAACATTATCACTTCCCAGCTGTCATTCAGCATGCCGGCGCGCAGGTTGAGCGTGGACCAGTCGTCCCGGACAACCACATCGCCTGTGGGCGCTGTCGTACTTTCGCCATAGTAGTTGGCATCGGCGCGCAGCATACCTTCCCACTCGCCCATCATCGGGAACAAATACTCAAGACTGCCATTGGCTGTCCAGTCCGGTACACCCAGGATCGTGTCGCCTTTTTCCAGTCCTGGTACATCGCCTGTATCGGTGATTTCTGCATCGGTGTAACCTACACCCAGCGTGCCTGTCAGGCTATCTGTGATGGCACCAGCCAGTTCGAATTCGAAACCCCTGCTCTCGGCTTCACCGGCATTTGCCACAAACTGGAAGCCACAACCAAGGCGGTTTTGTTGTTGCATGTCGGTCCAGTCGATGAAGTAAACCGCGGCGTTGAAGGTTACCCGGTTATTGGCCAGGCTGGATTTGAAACCCAGCTCATAGCTCCACAATTCGTCGGAGTCATAGGTGACCGTCTCTGCCGGGTTGATATTTTTGGCGTCCAGTTCCTCGCCACACAGGCCCAGGGGCAGGTTGCCATTAATACCACCGACACGGAAACCTTTGGAGGCCGACGCGTAGAAGTTCATATCATCATTCAGCACCATTTCGGCCATTATTTTGGGGTTGAAGCCCGATTCATCCTGCTTGGCAGCGTAGCTGGTGAAACCGGTGTTGGCGAAACCGTCAGCTGTGCTTGTCGCCTCTACCTGGGTATCGTACCAACGACCGCCCGCGGTGACAGACCAGCGCTCATCGAACTCATAAGTAACCTCACCAAAGACGGCGATTTCCTCTACCTTGGTAATGGTCTGAGTGACGAAGATCAGGTCACTAGGCTGAATACAGATCAGTGGTCCATCTATACTGCAGTCCTGAATTGCTTCAGGGGGAAGCCCAAACTCCCCGAAACCTGCGACTGCAGCGTCGTAGAGACCCACCTGAAAAGAAGCCGGATATTCATGGTCCCACTCAGCATCTGCATAGAAGATACCTGCGGTAAACTGCCAGTTGCCCTCGAAACTGCTGGTAAAACGTGTTTCGTGGGTTAAGCTTTCATATTGTTCGATGGTGGAAACCGGGGATTCCAGAGGTGGAACACTTATTCCGAAAGCCAGGTTACCCACGAAGTTCAGGAACGTCTCCATGTCTTCAGTCTCGTCGGTCTCCCGGTCAAACCAGGAAGTTGTGGACACAACCGTTCC
>JADFVW010000052.1 GCA_015222725.1 Pseudomonadota bacterium
ACGGCAATCATTGATCATCACAAGATGGGCTACATGCTGCGAGCTTACGTCCTGATTTCTGTTACCAGCCATGTCACCGGAGCTCGGGGTAAGGTCATGGACTTCCTGATGGGCAAGGAGGACATACTTTCCATTCATGGTGTGGCGGGCAATGTCGACATGATTATCGAATTGCAGGCCAGGGATATGGAGCACTTCACCGACCTGGTTATCGGCCAGATCTACGGCCACAAATATGTGGTGAACTCCACGTCCTATATTTTCCTGGATAGCAGAAGGTGAATTACTTTTTCACAATGGGTGTCAAGCTGGTTTCAAGGGTGCAGAACGCTGCCGAATAAACCATCGGCAAGCTGGTTATTCTCGCGTGCTACTTTGCCGTTGATAATCACAACATCAAAACCCGTGGCGAGTTGCAGCGGGTCCGGGTAGGTCGCAGTTGCGTGCACACGGGCAGGGTCAAAAATAAGCAGGTCCGCGATCATGCCTTCTCGTACAACACCCCGGTCCGTGATACCAAGTATCCCGGCTGCGAATGAGGTCATCTTGTGTACCGCCTCAGGCAATGTGAATACTTTGTCGCGCATCACGTACCGTTCGATGATTTTTGCAAACGTCCCGTGCCCGCGAGGATGAAATCCTGTAGGGTCGCCGTCGGAGCAAATGCCGACCAAGGGGTCCGCCATAAGCCGGGTCTGTAATTCATCGTTCATGACAAAGTATGCCCCTTTCGCGCCAGCGGGTCCGATCACGTCAATCAGCACATCTTCAAAAGGTGTCTCGAGTTTGTCAGCAAGTTCGGCCAGCGTCATTCCGGTGTAAGGCTCCGTACCCAGCAAGGTCGCTTCGGGGCCATTGCGTCGATTGACACGGTTGCGTAAATACTCCGCGAGTTCATCCCGCCGCTGCACTTTCGCAACTTCGAACTGCTCAACGGTCTTCGCCCAAACCGGAAAAACGATATCGATAGCGGTGTAGCTGGCATTGTAGGGATACACCCCGGCCGTGACCTCGATGCCGGATTTACGGGCACTGGCAAGTATGCCAAGTATCTCTTGTGCACGCTGCGCCCCCTTGCCAAATACGGACTTCAGGTGCGACACGTGCACTCGTGCATGGCGTCCCTGATCGAGCAACTCAGCAATCGAGTTTTCGAGTTGATCGTCATCTTCATTGCGCATATGGCTCATAATCATGCGGTCGTTTCGACCGACGACCTTGGCCAGCGCCAGCAACTCTTGCCGCTGTGCGTTGAGCCCGGGGTTATATTCAAGCCCCGTACTCATTCCAAATGCAAGCTTGAGTGAGGTGTCGAGTATCTCAAGCATGCGCTCGAGATCGTCGGGCCCGGGAACTTGTACCCGCCCAATACCGGAGAGTGCTCGCAGCGTTCCGTGGCCGACAAACATGACAAGGTTTGGACCAATGCCGTTGCTGGCCACCTGATCCATCCAGGCTGCCAGGTCGGTAACTTCCGGGCTTGAGCCATCCTGGCCCAGGGCGATGGTGGTGACCCCCATGGCCAGGAAATTCTCAAATTCCGGTGTCGCTAGCGGGTTACCGTGTGCGTGGAGATCGATGAAACCGGGAGTGATGGTTCGACCATTTGCATCAATACGTTTATTAACCCGGGTATCGAAATTGCTATCGGTGAACTGTGCATCACCGACAAACACGATCTTGTCACCGACCACAACAATATCGGCAGCTTGCGCAGCACCACCCAATCCATCGAGTACCAGCCCATTTTCTATAAGCAGATCAATCGATGCATACTCTGCCAGGAAAGGTGATGGTGTCTTTGCACATCCACCGAGCAGTAATAGCCCCAACAAACAGATAACTATCGGTCTTATTGTCATGTGAATATACCTCGGCACGATACGGTGAAAACTGAACTTACAGGCAGTAATGGCGTATACACTGCTGCAGGAGGGCAACGCAGGGCTGGATCTGGCTCAGCTCCAGGTATTCATCGGGCTGGTGGGCGAGGTCGATTGAGCCCGGGCCCATCACGATGGTTTCCATACCCAGTTGCTGCAGAAATGGCGCCTCTGTGGCAAAGGCGACAGACTCGGCGCTGTGCCCGGTCAGCTTCTCAGCCATTTTTACCAACTCGCAGTCTGCATCCTGAACGAAGGGGGAAATATTCTTGACCAGGGAGTGCAGCGAAATATCCAGGGAGTGTTGCTCGGCGATACGGTTCATGCGCTGCTCAATTTCGCCACGCACGGTTTCATTATCTCCGTTGGGTGTCATGCGCAGGTCGAAGTGTAACTCTGTTTTGCCGCAAATGCGGTTGGGGCTGTCACCCCCGTGTATACAGCCCAGGTTGAGTGTGGGAAAGGCTACCTCAAAGAGGTCGTTGCTGTAGCGCTGGCGCAACTCGGCGCGGTAGGCGATAAGGTCTCCCATCACGGCGTGCATGGCCTCCAGGGCGCTATTGCCCAGATCCGGGTTGGATGAGTGCCCGGCTTGCCCAGTCACCCGCACAGACTCCATCATGATGCCCTTGTGCATGCGCACTGGCACCAGGCCGGTGGGCTCGCCAATGATAGCGGCCCGCGCTTTGGGGTAGCCTGCTGCGGCCAGCGCTCTCGCGCCATTCATGGAGCTCTCTTCGTCAGCGGTGGCAAGAATGATCAGCGGTTGTTTGAGGTCTTTGCCCTGAAAGGCGGATGCCGCAGCCATGGCAACGGGGAAAAACCCCTTCATGTCGGTGCTGCCCAGGCCGTATAGCCGGTTGTCTCGCTCCGTTAATTTGAGTGGGTCGGACTGCCACAGGCCATCATCGTAGGGTACGGTATCGGTGTGTCCTGACAACACCAGTCCACCCGGCCCACTACCCAGTGTGGCGATCAGATTTGCCTTGCTGCCATCTGTATTGACGTCCTGGATTTCTACTGAGAAACCCAGTGCAGATAGCCACGTGGCGAGGGTATCAATCACGGCTCGATTACCCTGGTCCCAGCCCGGGTCAGTGGAGCTGACGGATGAGGTTCCCACCAGTTGTGCTAGCTGTTGCAGAATAATTTTGCTGTTCAGGGACATAGCACTCCCCTGGGGCTAAGTCCCCAGCCGCCAGAGCTGCTTGAAACTGAAGGCCTAACCGAAAATGCCTTTGAATAAAAAGAAGAAGATAATTGCCAGGCAGGCGCCGGCGGGCAGGGTGATAATCCAGGACATAAATATCACGCCAATGGTGCGCAGATTGATGGCCCCTATGCCCCTGGCGAAGCCTACTCCCAGTACCGCGCCAACCAGTGTGTGGGTGGTGGAGATAGGCAGGCCGGTTGCGCTTGCGATGACCACGGTAGAGGCGGCCCCCAATTCGGCGGCAAAACCGCGGCTGGGGGTGAGCTCAGTAATCTTGCGGCCCACGGTGGCAATCACTTTCCAGCCATAGGTTGCCAGGCCCACCACAATACCCAGGCCGCCCACCATCAGTATCCACCAGGGCATGGCTGATTTAGCGGCAATGACACCCCCGGATTGCACGGTGCTGGCAATTGCCGCCAGGGGGCCTACAGCGTTGGCCACATCGTTGGAGCCGTGGGCAAACGCCATGGCGCAGGCGGTGAATACCATCAGGATGGCAAATATTTTTTCCACGTTATCGAAACGGTCATCGAGATCGGGGGTCTCGGTTATTCTGGACAGAAACATATATCCCACGCCGGCTACGGCTAGGCCAATAACGGTGGCGATAGGCAGGGCATTGGCAAAGGTACTTCCCAGCCCCAGGTCCAAATCCAGGCCCACGTGCTTCAGGCCTTTCAACAGGGTGACCATGGCGATCATGAAGCCCACCATCCACATGTAAATGGGAATGTATTTTTTGGCCCGGTGGAAGGGGTCCTCGGTATCAAGGATGAGTATTTTGACACTCATGAACAAGCTGAAAGACAGGACGCCCGCCATCACTGGTGATATCACCCAACTCATAACAATTTTGCCCACCGCGCCCCAGTGAATGGCATCCACCGAGATGCCCACAGAGGCGAAGCCCACGATGGCGCCAACAATGGTGTGGGTGGTGGAAACCGGCCAACCCTTGACACTGGCTATCATCAACCAGGTGCCGGCAGCCAGCAGCGCCGACATCATGCCGTAGACCATGAGTTCGGGCGAGTCTGCCATTACATCGGCATCGATAATGCCCTTGCGTATGGTTGATGTGACCTCGCCACCGGCCAGGTAGGCTCCCAGAAACTCAAACACCATGGCGATAAGAATGGCCTGTTTGATGGTTAATGCACGGGATCCCACGGAGGTTCCCATGGCATTTGCCACGTCGTTGGCACCGATGCCCCAGGCCATAAAAAAGCCAAAAATACAGGCCAGTACCAGGAACAGGGTGGCGTGTTCTGCAATGATTTCCATATTGAGCTTACCTGGCTATCAGAATTTGGAGGCGGTCACCGACATTTTCGGCGGCGTCAGCAACGCCACCAATCAAGCCAATGATTTCGTAATAGAACATGACATCAACTGCCGGCAGCTTTGCCTCCTGCTTGAATAACTTTTGCCGCAATGCAATGGCCTGTTTGTCGGTTTTCCCTTCCAGTTTATTCAATTCTTTGAGCATGGTTTCGACCAGCCTGACTTCGCGCCCGGAAAACCCCACTTCCAGCAGTTCGTCCAGCCGTTGTATGGAGGCGAGAGCCTGGGAGGATGCAGCGGCGCAGGTATTGACAAACTCGATGATGCCCTTGTGCATTTTTTCAGGGAAATGCATGTGACGCCCGGTCATGATTCCAGCGACGTCTTTTGCCTTGTTGGCGACCTGATCCTGAATGGTGACCAGCTCGAGCAGGTCGGTTCTTGGAACCGGCAGAAACAGGCTCTTGGGCAGGTTTTGCCTGATGGTACGCTTTAACTGATCTGCTTCACGCTCTGCTTCCAGAATTTTCTTGTATATCTTTCCAGCCTTTTCCCAATCCTCATCGATAGAGATCTGGACAAAGGTAGCGAGTAGCTGCGCGGCTCTGTCGGCAACAGTCATATGATCCTGAATGGGACCGATGGGTGATCGGCCAAATAAATTGCCCAGTGGGTTTCTACTAGCCATTGGCTTAACTCCTGATCTCAATGCGCGAAGTATAGGGGCAATATTCTGTTCTGTCACAGAAAAACGCGGGGCAGCCATAGCCGGTGCCTGCGACAAAATTACCCGCGTTAATGCTCGAGTGACTGGGGGCCAGTTTACTAGGTCTGTGTGTTAGGATTAGCGGTGCAGGGGTTATTTTCTAATTCGCTTAATCTGGATCAAAATATGCCGACAAATTTTGGTGAGCAATTGCTGGAACAGCCACTGACGCTGGCCTCCCTGGCTCTGGATTTAAAGGCGGATGGCAGGTTGTCGGGTCGAGATCTGGAGCGGGTGCGCAATGCGTCAGTAGGCAGCATTCATCCACTGGTGTATCTGGCCGAGCAGAAGTTGGATGATCTTTCGCGATCCGGTGAAGTACTCAATATGGACGCGCTGCTGGCTTGGCTTGGGGACAAGTCGGGGCAGGGCGTCTACGAAATAGACCCGCTGAAAATAAACCTCGGGGCTATCACTGATGTGATGTCGAAGGCCTTTGCCCTGCGCCATCGCATACTGGCGGTTGAAGTGGCGGAAGACACCGTGGTGATTGCCAGTTGCGACCCCTTTATCCGTGCCTGGGAGAGCAACCTGGAGCACGTATTGCGCAAATCAATTCGCCGGGTGCTGGCCGACCCCCGGGAGATCGCACGCCATACAGCGGAGTTCTATACCATGGCGGGCTCGGTGCGCGGAGCCCGCGGTGCCGGGCGCTCCGAGGGTGTTGCCACAACCAACAATCTCGAGGCAATGTTAGAGCTGGGATCGATGAAGGAGCCCGATGCCAATGACCAGCACATCGTCAATATCGTGGATTGGCTTTTGCAGTACGCCTTCGAGCAGCGTGCCAGTGATATTCATATAGAGCCCCGGCGGGAAGTCGCCAATGTGCGCTTTCGCATCGATGGTGTGTTGTACAGTGTTTACGAGTTGCCGCAACAGGTGGGCGCCGCCGTGACCAGCCGCATAAAAATATTGGGCCGAATGGATGTGGCGGAAAAACGCCGGCCTCAGGACGGCCGTTTGAAGACCCGTACACCGGAAGGCAACGAAGTGGAGCTGCGCCTTGCCACCCTGCCCACGGCTTTCGGTGAGAAGTTGGTCATGCGTATCTTTGACCCGGATGTTCTGCAAAAAAGCTTTGGCGAGCTGGGCCTGGCAGACCGCGACCTGGAGAACTGGCAGGGCATGACAAATGCGGGTAACGGCATTGTGCTGGTAACGGGCCCAACGGGCTCAGGCAAGACCACTACCCTGTACTCTACCCTGCGCAAGCTGGCGACTTCCGAGGTCAACGTTTGCACCATCGAAGACCCTATTGAAATGATAGAGGGGGCCTTCAACCAGATGCAGGTGAACCACAATATCGACCTGGACTTCTCCAGCGGTGTGCGCGCCCTGATGCGGCAGGACCCGGATATCATTATGGTGGGCGAGATCCGCGACCTTGAGACGGCAAACATGGCAGTACAGGCGGCGCTGACCGGGCACCTGGTGATCTCCACCCTGCATACCAATGACTCCCCCAGCTCAATTTCACGCTTGCTGGAATTGGGAGTCCCTTCGTACCTGATTAAAGCGACGGTGCGGGGCATTATGTCCCAGCGCCTGGTCAGGATTCTGTGCGACCAATGCAAGGAGTTAATTCCCCTGGACCAGGCTGCCTGGAAGGAGCTTACACAACCCTGGAAGGCGGAACCGCCGGCAAAAATGGCGAAACCCGTGGGCTGCAAGGCCTGCCGCGCCACAGGTTACCTGGGGCGGCAGGGTATCTACGAGGTGCTGGTAAATAGTCGGGCGGTGCAGGAGCAAATTACCGCTCACATCGACACCGCCGCCATTCGTGACATAGCCATGAAGGAGGGCATGCGAACCCTGCGATTGAGCGGTGCCAGCCGTGTTGCCCGGGGAGAGACCACCATCGAGGAGGTGATGCGGGTCGCTCCCACGCTCGACCTCTAGATCTGCATGACGCTACTTGCGACAGACCTTAACGAAACCATGGCTACCCAGGCACAATCTGCCTGGCAGAATATTCTGGAGCGCGCTGAACCGGAGCTAGCTTCCCAGCTGTTGGCCCAGCTTGCCCAGCCGACGATACAACTACAGCTTTCACGCGTACTGGCCTGTAGCCCTTTTGTTGCCCAGGCGGCGCGCAGCCGGCCTGCGATGCTGTTGCACTTATTGCAATCGGGGAGCCTGCAGCGCTCCCTGCTGGCGACTGGAGAGGGAGAGATACTAGAGGGCTTACAGCTGTTACTGGCGGAGCCGGATGTTGAACTTGAGCAGGTGCTGCGCCGCTACCGGCAATCCCATATGGTGCGAATCGTGTGGCGCGACTTTTGTCGCCTGGCGGACACCACTGAGACCATAGTCGATACCTCTCTATTGGCTGAGGCCTGTATTGGGGAGGCGCTGGAGTTCTCCCGCCGGCAGCTAGAGACACGCTTTGGGCAACCTCGCGGGGGGAGTAGCGGCTCTGCGCAACAACTGATTGTACTGGCTATGGGAAAGCTGGGTGCCCGGGAGTTAAATGTCTCCTCGGATATCGATTTGATTTTTGCCTTTCCCGAGGCGGGCAGCACAGACAGCCCGGACGCGTCCATCAGCAACCAGGAATTCTTTACCAAGTTGGGGCAGGTCCTGGTAAATGCGCTGGACAAGGTTACCGTGGACGGCTTTGTATTTCGTGTGGATATGCGTTTGCGTCCCTACGGGGACAGCGGTGCGCTGGTTTCCAGTTTCGCTGCGCTGGAGCAGTACTACCAGGATCAGGGCCGCGACTGGGAGCGCTACGCCCTGATCAAGGCCAGGCCGATCAGCGGCGACCCGGATTCTGGTGCAGACCTGATGGCAACACTGCGCCCCTTTATTTACCGCCGCTATGTAGACTTTGGTGTTATCGAAAGCCTGCGCAGTATGAAGGCGATGATTAACGCCGAAGTGCGTCGCCGCAATCTGCGCGATGATGTAAAGCTGGGGCACGGCGGCATCCGGGAAGTTGAGTTTATCGCCCAGTGTTTCCAGTTGATCCGGGGCGGCAGGGACCTCGGCCTGCAGCGCAGGGAGTTGCTCCTCGTGTTGCGCGAATGTGCCCAGTTGGGTTGTTTACCCGCCGTCGCCGTGGATGAACTGTCCGCCGCCTATTTGTTTCTTCGCGATAGCGAACATGCGATACAGGGTTATCTCGATAAACAGACCCAGGCACTGCCCACCGACGAATTTGCCCGCCTGGCTATGGCTACCGTAATGGGCTTTAACAACTGGCAGGCGTATTTGGCCCAACTGGAAAGCCACCGCGCGACAGTTGCCCAGCACTTTCAGAACTTGATCGCGGCGCCGGACGAAAGCGGTACAGCTGGCGGTGGTGGCGGGGAGCATCAACTGCACTGGAGTGATACTTTTTCTGTGCACTCACTGGAGGAACTGGGCTTTCGAGCACCCGGGGAGGCTCAGGAATTTTTGGCAGGCCTTGCTCAAAGTCCCCGTGTCGTGACATTGCAGGCAGAGGGCAAATCGCGGCTGGAACAGTTTATGCCGCAGTTACTGCAGACCTGCGCTGATACCGAAGACCCCGACCTGGCACTGCAGCGTGTTATACCCCTGGTGGTCGCGGTGCTGCGGCGCAGTGCCTATTTGGCTTTGCTTCTGGAAAACCCGCCGGCCCTGCACGAGTTGGTGGTTCTGTGTGGGGCCAGCCCGTGGATAGCGCGGCAAATGTCGCAAAACCCCGTATTGCTGGATGAACTGCTTAACAGGGAGAGCCTCTACACCCCGCCCGACAAGGCCATGTTGCGGGACGAGTTGCGCCAGCAGGTGGCGCGACTGGCAGTGGATGACCTGGAAGCGCAGATGGATGCTCTGCGCTATTTCAAGGCCTCACATGTGCTGCGGGTAGCCGCCAGCGAGTTGACCGGCCGGCTACCGCTGATGCAGGTCAGCGACAATTTAACCGCGATAGCGGAAGTTATTCTGGAGCAGGTAATAGCAGTCGCCTGGGCCGATCTGGCGGCCAAGTACGGTGAGCCATCGCGCCCGGGCAGTGGCAGCGGTTTTTCCATCTTCGGCTATGGCAAACTGGGCGGCATAGAGCTGGGCTATGGCTCGGACCTGGATCTGGTTTTTGTCTACGATGCAAACAAGCAGGGGGTCACGGACGGTAACCGGAGTATTGATAATACGGTGTTTTATACCCGCCTGGGGCAGCGTATTATCCACATTCTGGATACGCGAATGGCCATGGGGCAGCTCTACGAAGTGGACATGCGCCTGCGCCCTTCCGGTGAGTCCGGCATGTTGGTCATAACCAGTACCGGCTTTCGCAGCTATCAGGAGCAAAATGCCTGGACCTGGGAGCATCAGGCACTGGTGAGGGCACGATTTGTAGCCGGCGACGACCGAGTGGCACAGCAGGTTGAAGCTATCCGTATCGAAACGCTCTGTAAGCCCAGGGATTCCCAGGTGCTTATGGAGGACGTGAGAAAGATGCGCGTTAAAATGCGCAATCACTTGCTACCAGAGGGGAATGCAGACAGTGGAGACTTTGACTTGAAGCAGGGTCGGGGTGGAATCGTCGACATTGAGTTCATGGTGCAATACGCGGTGTTGGCCTGGTCCAACAAAGTGCCTGCCCTGGCCCAGTGGTCCGACAATGTGCGGATTCTGGAAGCACTGGATCGGGAGAGTCTGTTTGAGCCCGGTGAGTGTGAAGCGCTTACCAAAGCCTATATTGCCTACCGCTCTGCGGCGCACCAATTTGCGCTGCAACAGCAGTCGGTCGTAGCCCCGGCGGGTAATTTTTCAACGGCCAGAAAAGCCGTGATGGACAAATGGCAGCAGCTGTTTGGCCCGGACCCTCTAGCATGACTACCGCTGCGACAAAAATACTGGTGGTGGGCCCCTCCTGGGTTGGCGACATGGTGATGTCACAATCCCTGTATATCTATCTTCAGCAAAGTCGTCCCGGGGTGGAAATTGACGTGCTCGCACCTGCCTGGAGCGAGCCTATTCTGGCCAGAATGCCCGAGGTGAGGCGGGCTATCGCGACGCCGCTAATGCATGGGGAGTTGGGCATTGGCAAGCGTCGCAAGCTGGGCCGGGAATTGCGAGGGCAACAGTATCAACAGGCAATATTACTGCCCAACTCACTGAAATCAGCGCTTATCCCCTTTTTTAGCGGTGTTCCTCAGCGCACGGGCTGGCGCGGCGAAATGCGTTATGGTCTGCTCAATGACATACGCAAACTGGATGAGGAGGCACTGCCGTTGATGGTGCAGCGATTCGTGGCACTGGGGCAGGCCCCCGGTGAGGCGCTGCCCACTGAAATACCGCCCCCGGCGTTGGTGGTTGATTCGGTTCAGGCAGAAGCCTGTCGCACCCGTTTTGGTCTTGCCCCGGACAAACCCATACTGGCGCTTTGTCCCGGCGCTGAGTTTGGCCCGGCAAAATGTTGGCCCACAAGCTACTATGCGGATATTGCCCAGCGCTACCTGGACCGGGGCTGGCAGATAGCGCTATACGGCTCCGCCAATGACAAGCCTGTCACCGGGCAGATTTTGGCGCAGTGCAAGGGAAACCCCCTGTGTTTTGATTTAGCGGGCCGCACCGAGTTGGCCGAAGCCGTAGACTTGCTGTCTCTCTCAACTGCAGTTTTAAGTAATGACTCGGGTTTGATGCATATCGCCTCCGCCCTGGGCTGCGCCCTGCTGGTGATATACGGCGCGACCTCGGCCGGCTTTACACCGCCACTCAGTCAAAATGCGCAGGTGATTGAACCCGATATAGACTGTGCTCCCTGTTTTCAAAGAGAGTGCCCGCTGGGGCACCACCGCTGCATGAAGGACAGCTTGCCCGAGCAGGTAGCTGCTAAACTGGACGCCTTGTTGGCGCGCATCGACAGTGGAGTAAGAGATTAGCCGTGAGAGTCCTACTGGTAAAAATGTCATCCCTGGGCGATGTTATTCACACCTTGCCGGCTCTCACTGATGCCGCCGCTGCGGTGCCGGGAATCCGCTTTGACTGGGTAGTTGAAGAGGCCTTCCGGGAAATTCCCGCCTGGCATCCCGCGGTGGACAGAGTAATTCCCGTAGCACTGCGTCGCTGGCGTAAGAGCCCGCTTAAGAGTTTTTCCGGCCCAGAGTGGAAGCGCTTTAAGTCCACCCTGCGCGCTCAGCATTACGATGTGGTTATCGACGCCCAGGGTTTGCTGAAGAGTGCCATGGTCGCTCGCCTGGTCAAGGCGCCGCGTTATGGTATGGATAAGGTCTCGGTGCGGGAGCGACTGGCGGCCAGCTTTTACCACCACCCCATTCATGTTCCCCGGGAAATGCATGCGGTGGAGCGCATCCGCACCTTGTTCGCCCGTGCATTCAAGTACCCGCAGCCGGGTGAACGCGGTGATTACGGTGTGCGGGAAAAATTAAAGGGCGGCAGCGGCAAGAATCGTTCCGGCCTGTTGTTTTTTCATGGTACCGCCAGGGCGGAAAAACTGTGGCCGGAGTCTCACTGGGAAGAGCTATCCGCATTGGCTGCTGCGGGGGGGCACCAGGTGTGGTTGCCCTGGGGTAGCGAGGAGGAGCGCGAGCGCGCACAGCGCATTGCCGCCAGCGACGGTAAGGCCCAGGTTCTGCCCCGCCTGGACCTACTGGGCCTGGCCAGCATGTTGATGGATGTAAAGGGCGCCGTGGCGGTGGACACGGGCCTGGCTCACTTAAGTGCTGCTCTGGATGTGCCCACCGTTTCACTCTACGGCCCCACAGACACCGCTATCATAGGCGCCTATGGTGGTAATCAGGTCCATATTCAGTCCCCGGTGGGGGTGAGTGATACCACTGACCCCACACAGATGATGCGCTCTATAACTCCGGACAGTGTGTGGCGGGAATTGACCCGAATACTGGCGAAACCAGCTTAGCCATGGAGTGTCTCTAGCCATGCGACTGGCATTTTTACTGTATAAATATTTTCCCTATGGCGGAATGCAACGGGATTTCAAGCGTTTCGTCGAAGAGGTTCAGCTGCGCGGACACCATTGCCGTGTCTATTATATTTCCTGGCAGGGGGAGCATTTGGCGGCGGTGGACCAACGCCAGGTGCCGGTCAAGGCGCTGAGTAACTCGCGCCGCAATGCGCGGTACTACGACTGGGTGAAGGCAGATCTCGTCGCGGACCCGGTAGATGGGGTCATCGGTTTTAATAAAATGCCGGGCCTGGATGTCTACTACGCAGCGGACTCCTGCTATATGGACAAGGCGATGGAAGAGCGAAACGGGCTCTACCGACTGGGCGCGCGATATCGACACTTTGCCGCCTATGAGCGCGCGGTGTTTGGCTCGGACAGTAAAACCGAAATTTTGCTGATTTCTGAAACAGAAAAAGCGAAATTTCAAAAGTACTACGACACGCCGCAACAACGCCTGCATATGCTGCCCCCGGGTATCTCTGTGGACCGCAGGGCTACAGCGGACGCAGAGTCGCGCAGAGCTGCGAAGCGCAAGTCGCTGGGACTGTCGGAGGGCGATCACGTCCTGCTGTTTGTCGGCTCCGGTTTTATCAAAAAGGGTTTGGACCGCGCCATTCGGGCACTGGCTGCACTGCGCCAGAGCAGCCCCGGGCAGGCTGTTCAGCTATACGTTGTAGGGCAGGATAAGGAGCGGCGGTTCCGCCGCTTGGCAGAGAAACTGTCGGTATTGCCCTTTGTCAGTTTCCTGGGCGGGCGGGACGATATTCCCGATTTACTATTGGCAGCCGATGTCCTGATTCACCCCGCCCTGGACGAAGCGGCAGGCATTGTTTTACTGGAAGCACTGGTGGCGGGCCTGCCTGTGCTGGTGACCGATGTCTGTGGCTATGCGCACCATATAGCGGCGGCGGGGGCAGGCCTGGTGCTGGACTCCTCCTTCAGCCAGCCGGCGCTGGACCAGGCCGTGTTGAACACCCTGGATCCGGGCTTTCTCGATGTGTGTAAAAAGAATGCGCTCAGCTACGCCGAGCGCGAGGACCTGTATTCAATGCATAAAACCGGGGCTGCCTTGATAGAGCGCTTTATAGCCAGTGGCGATGAGCCATCCCAGGTGCATTCATGAAAGAGCACTATTTGCGCGAGGACCTGGCTACAGAAGCGCGGCCAGAAGAGCTGTTCCAGTGGGCCACCAGAGTGGCGGAGCAAGCCCGCGATGAAGATGTGTATAGAAATAAGGAAGGTCGGAAAACCCTGCGCTTTATATGCCGTGGCAAACCCTATTTTTTGAAGCTACACACGGGTATAGGCTGGGCGGAAATCTTCAAGAACCTGCTGCAGCTTCGACTGCCGGTGTTGGGCGCTCGCAATGAATATGAAGCTGTTAACAAACTGCGTAATCTGGGCGTGGATACCATGTCGGTAGCCGCCTATGCCAGCGAGGGCCTGAATCCGTCGGCCATAAAATCCCTGATAGTGACCGATGACCTGGTGGGCACAATAAGCCTGGAGGATTACTGTGCAGATTGGGCAACGCAGCCCCCAGACACAGCCGCCCGCTTGGCACTGATTAAAAAATTGGCCGATAGTGCCAGCCGGATGCACGACGCGGGTATCAACCACCGGGACTTTTACCTCTGTCATTTTCATCTCGACCCCGACACGCTGGTTTCCGGTGATGCCGGGCCCTGCACCGTTCGCTGCTATCTGATTGACCTGCATCGGGCGCAGTTGCGAAAAGTGACGCCCAGACGCTGGCGGGTGAAAGATCTTGCGGGTTTATATTTCTCGGCGATGGATATCGGACTCAGCCAACGCGACGTATTCAGGTTCATGCACCACTACTGCGAGGGAGGCCTGCGCGAGGCCCTGGGCCCCCAGGCAGACATCTGGTGTGACGTGGCGCGGCGCGCGACGAAACTGTACCAGAAAGATCACGGCAAAATGCCACCGCCACTGGCTGGTGGAATGTCCATCCGATGAAACAGCCTCCGGCTCGTATTTTGCGCGGAGACCGCTGGGGTGAGCGGCTGAAAAAGGTGGTAGCCGACGCTTCAGCGGGTGAAATGGCGTGGATGCAAGCTCATACCGAACTACTCAAGAGTGATGATTACAGTCGCGTGGGCCTATTACGGCTGCATGACAGCTCCTGTTACCTCAAGTTTTACCAGTCCAAGTCTGCCGGCCAGAACATGTTGTTTCGCTTTGGCTACGCAAGGGGCCTGCGGAGTTTTGATGCGGCCACAAGATTAATGGAAGCCGATGTTCTTGTTCCAGCTCCGCTGTGTTGCCTTGCACTACCCGGTGGCATGATGCTTCTGACGGAAGGTATCCTCGATGGCAGAGACTTGAAAGCGCTTTGGCAACAGGGCATCGGCGATCGGCAGCGGGCTCTGTTAATGGCTGGAGCCGGGCGCGCTCTGGCAAAACTCCACTCCGCCGGCTATAGCCACGGTGACTGCAAGTGGAGCAATTTTCTCTGGTCTGCCGACAATTTTTATCTGGTGGACCTGGAGGCGGTGAAGGAAACAAGCCGCGGCGGGAAAAGGCAGGCCAGGGACCTGGCGCGCTTCACAGTAAACGCCGAGGATCTGGGTGTGGCGCCGCAAGTCTATGAGCTGTTTCTGGAGCGCTATCTGCACGGCAGCAATAATTCACGAGCCGTTATAGTACGCGCTATGATGCCCTTTCTGCGTCAGCTACGCCGGCGCCATGAAAAAAAGTATGGCAAGCGCGGGCACGAAA
The DNA here is from genome assembly GCA_015222725.1 of Pseudomonadota bacterium. Classification (GTDB taxonomy): domain Bacteria; phylum Pseudomonadota; class Gammaproteobacteria; order Pseudomonadales; family Halieaceae; genus JBALVT01. Next base: position 14,793 of record JADFVW010000052.1, read on the forward strand.
TTGTAAGAGAGCACTGAGATGAGTACGACGGCCGAACACTGCACAGAAGCACACATGGATAATGGCACCTACTATAGGCACTGGCGCGCTGCAAAGCCGGTAAGAGCGGTAATTTTATTGGCACACGGACTGGGGGAGCACAGCGGGCGCTATCAGGGTTTCGCGGACTTTTTCCTTGCCAGGGGCATATCAGTTGTAGCACTTGACCACGCGGGGCACGGTGCCTCGCCCGGAGAGCGCGCACATATCACGGGCTTTGATGATTTCCTGCGCCCCCTGGATGGCTTGCGCGAGATGATTAGCGAGTGGTACCCGGATTTACCCTGTTTCCTGATAGGGCATAGTATGGGGGGGGTGATTGCTGCCCGTTACCTGCTGGATCATCAGGATAAGTTTGCCGGCGCCGCTTTGTCTGGCGCCGCCTTGCAAGCGGTGGAACCGCCCTCTGTCTTCGCCATGTTCCTCGCACGTTTGTTTTCACGGTTCCTGCCCAAAATGGGCATGCTACAACTGGACGCCACCCAGATTAGCCGGGACGTGGACGTTGTGCAGGACTATATTGAGGATCCTCTGGTTCACCATGGAAAAGCCACTGCCAGGCTAGTTGTTGAGCTTCTCCAGAACATGGAACTGGTAGAGAGAGACCGAGGAAAGATCACCCTACCGATACTTGTAATGCACGGTGAGGCGGACGCAATGACAAGCAGCGAGGGGTCTAAAGCCTTCCATAATGCAGTGGGGTCCGCGGACAAGACGCTGAAAATCTATCCCGAATTATTTCATGAAATATTTAATGAGCCCGAGCGCCTGGAGGTTCTGGGAGACCTGGCGAGCTGGTTGGACGCCAGAGTTTAGTTAAATACGTAGCTAAATTCGGCGATATCATCAGCGTACAATCTCTCGATAATAGCCTGGGACTCAGCACTGTAAAAGCTCTGGTAGCTTTCAACGCGACTCTGGTTAAGGTGCGGCAGTTGTGCGCTTATACCCAATTTTTCCGCGATGCTATTGAAGTCCTGCTCCAGACTTTCAAAACGACCGATATAATCCATTGTTACCTGGCCGAAGATGTCTTTTAAAAAAGTCCGCTGTGGTGTGAACAGTGCGTTTCGATTGATATTTTCATCGCTCATCCAGCGACATACGAAGTCGTCGAAGGACTTGAAGCTGTTAACAAACTTGGCCCAATGCTGGTCCTCATTGCTGGCTGGGGAGCCGCCCTTACGTAGATAGGTGTAGGCCGAAACAGCTCTGTCCCAGGGGTTTCGCACAAAAGTAAATTTGAAGTAGTTATCAAACTTGTCCGGGTCCAGTTGCTGGTACCAGTCCGCGGGGGCGTGCTCAACGGACTTTACATCGAACAGGCCGCGTACAACGCTGCGACCTGCAGATTTTGGTATATGGATGAACAGAGCGCGGTGCGTATCGAAACAGCTTTGATAGCCAGCCCTGCCCTTTAGAATTCGGTCGATGTGCCGCCGCTGATACTGTGGGGCATAGGACAGCAGCATTTGCCGCTCTGATTCCGGCATCATCCGCCACAAAATTCTGCTCAGTAAATTCATATTCTTCATAACTTACCCTTGGCGTGAAGCCGCCTCATTGCCCACTGATAGGACTCTATAGCAATGAGTTTAGCCTCTAGAGGGGAGAGTTCTCTTATCTGGGAGTGCCACGAGTGAAAAAAGCGCAATCTATCGGAGCGGCCCAGCTCAGCTGGTGTGTGCATATTGAGTTGCATGAGGTTTTTCAGCATAAGCTTGCCCGGCGGCGGCCGGTACTGGACGTTTCGCTCGTTGTCTATCAGCGAAAATTCAAAATGCTCTATACCCCTGTGGGCCAATATATTGCTGGTTCGCAGGTCGCCGTGAATAAAACCGGTGCCGTGCAGTCGGCCGATAAAAACACCCAGCTCCCGCAAGAATTTCCTCCGCTCTTGTAGTTCTACCGCCTCTTGGCGTGGAAGTTTTGACTTAATCCATGTACTGACACCGGCACCGGCTACGGCCCGGGTAAACAAGTATTCCCGCGCTCCCGGTAATTGTCCCCAGGCCAGATTTTGCGGAGCGTTAAACCCCGCCTTTAGCAGTGCTTCACTGTGTTTTCTGGCGCGGGTGGCACGGCTTCCCTTAATCAGGGCCTTTATCTTCTCCACTGGGCTGCGGGGGAGAAATTCCTTGTAGAAAACCTGTAGCTCACTGTTGTGCGCAACGTGGGCAAAGCCGGAGCTGGCGACCACCTGCCAGCCGGCGGGGAGTTGCTGGTCGGCGAGCAGCTGGGCACAATTGTGCAGCTCTTCCTCGGATATCTGCTGGCTGTTAATACCGGCGTCCTCTACCGGGTTTAGCTCGAGGTGGAACCTCAACGATGCTAACTGTACCGTGACGCTCTCCATCGAAGACTTTCAACTCGGACAGTGAGTTTGTCTGCAGGAAGCTGGCCCACTGCTCGGACTCGCCGCGCTTTACCCTGACAACGATGTAGTCGACCTTGCGCCACAGGTCGGGCCTGCTGTTGAGGTCAGAGGCCTTAAAAGTGATAGCACCTAAGTTACTCCAGTCTGTTTCCCTGCCGCTGAAATAGGCAATATATTTGCTATTTGAGAGGATGGTAGCATCCGTAGGCGTGTTGGAAGTGAGCCATTGGGAGGCCTCTTTTTTGTATATTTTTCGGTTTCCAAGGCTGCCCGAGACATCGATGCACATGCCCACCAGAACCAGAAGAGCCAGTATTTTTGTAACAGGCCGTCTGCCGGGCGCCAAGGCGGCATTTAGCAGGAAGGGCAGATACAGCGCCACAAATATAGTAAAAATATGGCAGTAGCGCTCCAACATAAAGCGATTGGTGAGGGTAAAGAGGGCCAGGTAAATCAGGGCAATAATTAAATGGGCGTTCAGCAGAATACGGGCTTGGCGGGGTATAAGCGGAAACAGGTTTTGCGCCCTGCCCCAGATTAAAACGATGACATAGGGCCACATGATGGCGCGACAGATATTGACCACCAGAATGGCCGCCAGCCCGGCTATTACTGCTATGTTGGCGTCTGATTTTGCGGTGAAAAACAGCAGGGCCTCTCCAGTGGCAGATGAAACATCGTTAAATACCTGGGGCAGGGAGGTCAGCTTGTCTATGTAGCCTGTAATGGCGGGGAACAGTTGTGATCCGGGCATTATCACCGTTTGAATCAGGATAATGACCAGCGTCACAGCGACAATTGCCGTCAGGGGCAAGGCGACCAGACGTAAACTGATTCGCAGCCTGTTGCTTTGGTCCGAAGCGAGGAACACCGCCAGGGGTGCCAGCACGGCAAAAAATACACTCTCAAAGCGAAACAGCGAGGCAATAGCGACGAAGCAAAACCATTGTATCTGATGCGTCACAGTATGTTGGCGCTGGTAGATTAGCAGAGCGCGAAATGCCAACAGCGAAAAGGCCCAGAAAGGCGCGTCTCGCATGATTGAATCTCGCCCGTGAGCCAGCAGAGGATGGCTGATGATTACGATGGCGGCAATAAGCTGGACTCTGTGATCCCCGCCCAGCAGGCGCACAACGGAGACGAAGCTTGTAGATAGAATGGCAAAGAACACTGCGCTGAAAACCAGGCCGGCATGGAGTAAAGACAGACCGGTGAGCTGGTGTAGCCAGGCCATTATAATAGACAGGAACGGCCTGTCGAAGAGACCGAGACTCGCCATCAGCCCATCGCGCAGGTAGGCATCGGCTGTGCGCAGGTATATGATAGCGTCCCGGTTGATAACGGGTTCTATGAGGATCAGCCAGAGTGACAGCAAGAGGCTGGCGGCGGCAACGAATCGAAGGTCTACCGGCGGTCGCATGGCACGAGATTGTGGGGTGGTACCTGAAAGCACGTTGTAACTCTGTCTATTTTATTGAATTGAGCTGCTGAACTAGAGCATGGCGTCACCTTGCCAGAGGAAATGTTTTGAAGCAAACAGTACTTGTCACAGGAGCGGGCGGACAATTGGGCCGCGAACTGGTTTTAGGGGCCAGTTCAGAGATAGATTGCATAGCCGTTGACCGCGAGGCGCTCAATATTTGCAATCCGGTGGCTATTCGAGAGTTTCTGCGAAAGGTGCAGCCGCAACTGCTGATTAACGCCGCTGCCTACACTGCCGTTGATAAAGCCGAGTCGGAGTCCGGTGCCGCCTGGAAGGCCAATGCACTGGCGCCAGGCTATCTGGCCGAGGCCTGTGCCGACCTGGGTGTACGCTTGATCCATGTCTCTACAGATTTCGTCTTCGATGGTGAGGCTTCCCAGCCCTATTTGCCCAATGCGGCAACATCGCCGGTCAGCGAGTACGGACGTGGCAAGTTGGCGGGGGAGCTGGCAGTACAAAAGGCTTTGCCCGAGGCGCTCATTGTGCGCACCTCCTGGGTGTACTCACGCTTCGGGGCAAACTTTGTAAAAACCATGTTGCGCCTGATGTCCGAGCGGCAGGAATTGGGGGTGGTAAGCGATCAACTGGGTACACCGACCTGGGCCAGAGGGCTGGCACAGGCCCTGTGGGCAGCGGGGCAGCGCCCGCATCTGCATGGAATTTACCACTGGTCTGATGATGGAGTTTGCAGCTGGCATGATTTTGCTGTGGCGATCTATGAAGAGTGCAGATCCGCCGGGTTGTTGGACTCAGACGTAGAGATAAAGCCGATTCCGGGCAGCAGCTACCCAACGCCGGCGCATCGACCGGCCTATAGTGTGCTGGACAAGACCAGCAGCTGGCGCGATTTTGAAGTACGCGGTGTGGCGTGGCGCGAGCAGCTGCGCACCATGTTGCTGGATATGCAGGACAGCAAGAATGAAGGGACAGATTGATGAGTAAGCATTTACTGGTAACAGGCGCAGCCGGTTTTATAGGGGCCAATTTCGTCCACTACTGGGCGCAGGCACATCCTGCAGACAAAATTGTGGGCTATGATGCCCTGACCTACGCGGGCAATATGACGAATCTCGACAGCTTGCGTGATAACGCAAATTTTACCTTCGTCCATGCCAACATCTGCGACAGTGATCGGGTGACGGCTGTTATGCGTGAGCACAGCATTGATACGCTTGTGCATTTTGCCGCTGAAAGCCATGTGGACAGGTCCATCACTGGACCGGATGAGTTTATTGAGACCAATATCGTGGGCACGCACAGCCTGCTGAAGGCGGCCCGGGCGGTTTGGCTGGGTGGCGACAGCGTTATACCCCATCGCTTTCACCACGTGTCCACAGACGAGGTCTATGGCTCTCTGTCACCGGATGCCCCCGGTTTTTTCGAGGACCAGAAGTACGAACCCAACTCCCCCTACTCGGCGAGCAAGGCGGCCTCGGATCATTTAGTCAGGTCCTACCATCACACCTTTGGCTTGCAGGTGAGCACCAGTAACTGTTCGAATAACTACGGGCCTTTCCATTTCCCGGAAAAGCTTATCCCGCTATGCCTGACCAATATTCTGGGTGGCCTGCCGCTACCGGTATACGGCGACGGCAGCAATATTCGTGACTGGCTGTATGTGGAAGACCACTGTCGTGGCATAGAGTTGGTGCTGCAAAAAGGGAAAGTAGGCGAGGTGTATAACATAGGCGGCAATAATGAGTGGTCTAACCTGGCCATTGTCGAATTGCTGTGTGAGCAGTTGGACCAGCGCTTTGCTGCAGACCCCGAATTAACGCAGCGATTCCCCCTGGCCCCCGGGGCTAACGGCGGCAGTGCCGGAGATTTAATTACGTTCGTCGAAGACCGGGCCGGACATGACTGGCGCTATGCCATAGACGCCAGCAAAATCATGAATGAACTGGGATATACGCCACGTGAAAGTTTTGAGACAGGGTTAAAGCGTACCCTGGATTGGTATTTGTCCCGGGAAGACTGGTGGCGATCATTGTTAAAAGCCTGAAAAGATAGCTCTCTCTAAGGTAATAGCGGTTTCTAACGAGAAGTATTTATTTGGGCCTCTTATCGAGAAAGTTTCTTGCGAAGGCAGCGTGCGAAATCCATCGCTGGGAAAATAGCATGTCGCCTCCTTAACTTTTCCTTAAAAAGGGCTAGCTCTTCTTCAAACTCTTCCCCATATCCCCGGATCTTTTTGTCAAATAAAATTAGAGCTCGTTCATACACTAAAAGGTCAATTTTATTCAGCTCTTTAATTTTTTCGATATGCCTAGCTTCGAACTCTATCAAAGAGTCAGAGTTTTTTTTGTTTCGGTAGCGGTAAATAGGTGGTTTTTCCCAGCTCAGGACGTGACTAAACATGAGTAACGAACGATCAAAGTCTTCTGTAATTCCGAAGCAACTCAATTTGTGTTCAAGCGCATAAAGGGCTTGAGTTACAAGGTCCTCCATACTTTCCTTGGGTAGGTTATAGCTTTCTCGACCTAATATAATTTTACTTTGAAAGTTGCTTAATTGTGTGCGGCCACTGGATAGAAATTGATCGATATCCATGTTTTTGCAATCAATGCCCCCGGATATGTTAAGGCTTTTCCCTTCGCTAACATGTTGGCAATAGGAAATTACGCGATCGACGGGGTTTCTGAGAAATGTAAGAGTGGGTATGTGATCAAGCTCTTTGACTCCCGTTGTGAGGGGGGCGTGGCCGGTATAAAGTACAATTTTTTTGCGTTCTGCAGTCGGGATTTGTCGATAACGTTGTTGATCAGCTGCAAAATTGCCTGTAAAAGTGAATCGTTGCCGTAGAATATAAGCTTTGAAATACTGAATAAACAGGCATTCATCAAAAGATGAGCCCGCAGTCTTGGGAATATGAAGAAAGCGAATTTTACGGGTTACTTGTGCTGTGGTCATAACGTTCAGCCCTTTGAACCTATCCTGATTCTTTGTTACCGCCCTAGAGTGTCAATACTCAGGGGTATTAAGACCCAAATACCAGTCAACGGATAAGCGACGGGCATATTGTCCCCTATTCATATGAGCTTCAACAGTATTCCAGAGAATATATTGTGAACTACGAATGATATACTTATCACATCGACCATTTTTACCATAGTGTGAGGTATCGATGACGGATCGTTATCGCCTTATTATTTTGCATGCCGGGCTCGGAAAAACTGGAACAACCAGTATCCAGGGTAACTGCTATCGGTATCGAGAACTGCTATTACAGCACGGTATCATGTATCCTTCATTCAGTTTCCGGCGTAAAACTATTGTTAATCACTCCGACTGTATAACCGCCAGTGTTTGTGAAAACCCGGGAAAATACGGCACCGCTTTTCGGCAGCAAGTTGAAGAGGATCCCACGATTTTTCAACGGGCTATCAGCCCGCAAATGGATGAGCTGTTGGAAAACCCTCAGGCGGATACACTGGTCCTGTCAGGGGAGGCAGTGGCGGAGTACAGCGATGCGGATATGCAAGCTCTGCTGGAGAAATTACAAGCTCATTCCGAGCGACTGCGGGTCGTCGCATATATTCGCAGCCCTCAAAGCTCGCTCGAAAGTATCCTCCAGCAGCGGGTAAAGTCCGGGCAAACTGTCGATCCGGAAGCGCTGGTGTCGGTAGTGCGTATGCGTTATGAGCGCTTACAACGCAACTTTGCCGGCTTGCTAGAAACCGTTAACTTTCATGACGCAATTAGGTACCCCTTCGGTCTTGTCGCGCATTTCATGACTTTTATTGGCGTGCCGAAAAACGAATTAAAAGCGCTTGATTTCAAGACAAATAACGAGCGGGTCACACTTGAAGCCTACAGAATAATGCTGGCTATCAATAGGCGATACTCGCGCAGGGAAGAGAGAATTCACGGTGTGATTCGAAGGCCGCACGATATGCACTCCCTGATGAAGTTTCCCGGCCAGTCATTTCAATTGGAAGAATTTGCCGGCTCAAACCTGCTGCAGTCGACGATTGAAGAAGGTGCATGGCTGGAATCGGAGCTTGGGTTTCAGTTCCCCGCGATGGAAAGAAGGGATGTAAAACCACTGTGGCAGAACGAAAGCCTGGTTGCTCTGGAGCGTGCGATTCGTGGCCTGGGCGACAAAAATCTGGTCGCTGCAGTAGCCGATTTTTTGGTCGAGGAAGCCAGTGGGCTCAAGGGTTCGCGACCGGAAGCCGCCGGTATTCTTCGCCACATCGCCTGGAGTTTGCAGAACATAGAAACTGATCCTACCCGGGCGCAACTGGAGAGACTGGGTGCGGATTACTTCAAGTTCTCGGCCCTACAGGTAGAGAAGGCCAGTCCGGAGCTTGCTTTGAGCCTGATGTCCCTGGCCGGGGAGCTCCGCCCTGGCAGGGATTTTATTGAGGCGCACCTTGCCAAATATACGGCCGCTATCGATTTGCTGTCCGTAGAAACCCGTGGGCTGGAGGTGTCGCGACAGGAAGCCACCGGAGTTCTGCGCCGCTCTGCGAGGCACCGGCAGAAAACTAAAACCGAAACTATCCAAGTAGTGCTGGAGAGCCTGGGTGCAGATTACTTCAAGTTCGCCGCCTTGCAGGTAGAGGACGCCAGCCCGAAACTTGCCTTGAAATTAATGTCTTTGGCCAGAGAGTTGCGCACCGGGGCCAAGTTTATCGAGTCCCGTCTGGCCAGATACGAGAACGAGTTGGGCATCTTGGAGCAATCGAGGGCGAATGGTGAAGGATAAGTAAGCTTGCCGCCCCGATATCAATCAAACAATGGGATATCATCCCAGGCCAGTCCCGCTACATCCTTGCCCGACAGCTGGGGTGTTCCACCGCTTTCGGTTGGCCAGTCTATTCCCACGGTAGGATCATCCCAGGCCAGTGACACTTCCGCCGCGGCGTTGTAGAAGTCGGTGCATTTATACTGAAAGTCGGCCACCTCAGATGTGACGTAGAAGCCGTGGGCAAACCCCGGTGGCACCCACAGCATTTTGTGGTTATCTTCACTGAGAGTAACGCCAAACCACTTTCCCAGTGTGGGGGAGGAGCGTCGCAGGTCCACGGCAACATCAAATACTTCGCCGCGGCTCACTCTTATCAGCTTTCCCTGGGTTTGCTTGCTCTGGTAGTGCATACCCCGCAAAATACCGCGGGCCGAACGGCTGTGGTTGTCCTGCACGAATTTCAAATCCAGGCCCGCATCGGTAAAGCTGTTGGCATTCCACGTTTCCATAAAAAACCCGCGCTCATCGCCAAAGACACGAGGCTCCAGTACCAACAGGTCCTTCAACGGAGTTGTTTCAATTTTCATGAAATACAACTCCCTTCTCGTCCAGCAGCATTTTCAGGTAGGTGCCGTAGCCACTTTTTTCCAGCGGGGCGGCCAGTGCCAGCAGTTGTTCTGCGGAGATATAGCCCATGCGGTAGGCCACTTCTTCCGGGCAGGCGATTTTCAGGCCCTGGCGTTCTTCCACCACGCGGATAAATACAGCGGCATCCAGTAATGAATTATGGGTGCCGGTGTCCAGCCAGGCAGTGCCCCGGCTCATTATTTCAACGTTGAGGTCACCGCGCTCGAGGTAGACCTTGTTTACGTCGGTGATCTCCAGCTCGCCGCGATGGGAGGGCTGGATATTTTTGGCGATTTCGACAACATCATTGTCGTAGAAGTAGAGACCGGTTACCGCGTAATGCGATTTGGGGTCGGTGGGTTTTTCTTCTATGTTCTGGGCAATACCGCTGCTGTCAAAGTTCACTACGCCGTAGCGTTCCGGGTCCTGTACATAATAGGCAAAGACAGAGGCTCCACTATCGCGGCGAGCCGCGCTGTTTAGCTTCTCGGTGAAACCACCACCGTAAAAGATATTATCACCCAGCACCAGGCTGACGGCTGAATCGCCGATAAAATCTTCGCCCAATATAAATGCCTGCGCCAGGCCGTCCGGGCTGGGTTGGGGCACGTAGCTGATATTGATACCCCAGCGAGAGCCGTCTCCCAGAAGGTCGCTGAACGCCTGTTGGTCGCGCGGTGTGGTGATGATCAGAATGTCGCGTATTCCCGCCAGCATCAGGGTAGCCAGGGGGTAGTAAATCATGGGCTTGTCGTAGATGGGCATCAGCTGCTTGCTGACCGTGCTGGTCAGGGGGTGTAGACGGGTGCCAGAGCCCCCGGCGAGAATGATTCCCTTGTAGTTGGTGGTGGTCATGCAGGTCAGCCCTTGCTTAAAAGTGGGTGATTATACGCGAAATCAACAGTACAGGACGATATACCACGATCAAGGCGCTGGCCCCCGATCTATAAAGAGGGTGGCTTTTCAACCGCAAGCTGATTAAAATCTAGCCACTTTTTCCCCACAGGCCAGTATTATCAGGCATCCCGAAACAATTCCCAGCAATTCACCATCGATGGCGGCAACCGCGCACCAGCCGGACGAACAGCCAAATGCTGCGGCAGCAAGGCCTCTGCGCATTGCCCTGCTGGGCTATCGCAGCCAGCCCTTCAGCGGCGGGCAGGGTGTCTACCTGAAGTATCTCAGTAAGGCTTTGGTGGAGGCGGGGCACACCGTGGACGTTATTTCCGGCCCACCTTACCCCCATCTGGACCCGCGAGTGCGACTGATAGAGTTGCCCAGCCTGGACCTGTTTGCCAATGGCCTGGGTTCGCTGCGGCCACATCACCTTAAGTCGATGACCAATATTATTGAGTGGCTGAGTAAGCTGAGCGGCGGCTTTGCTGAGCCCTACACCTTCGGCCGTCGCGCGGTTAAGTACCTGAAGGAGAATGGCCACAACTACGATTTGATTCACGACAATCAAAGCTTGAGTTATGGCATGCTAGAAATTCAGCGTATGGGCTTGCCCCTGGTCACGACAGTACACCATCCCATCACCAGCGATTTGCGTATAGCCCTGAGTGCCGCCAGGAACTGGTACGAGCGTCTGCTGATCAAGCGTTGGCACTCATTCCTGATCATGCAGAAACGGGTTGTTAAGCAGTTGCACAATATTATCACGGTATCCGACTGCTCGCGGCAGGACATCGCCAAAGATTTTGGTATTCAGCCAGCCGGAATTGGCATCGTCTATAACGGTATCGATACGGACGAATTTGCGCCTATACCCGGGGTGCAGCGCTTGCCTATGCGGTTAATGGCCACCGCATCTGCCGATGCACCCCTCAAGGGGTTGAGGTATTTGTTGCGAGCGTATGCAAGGTTGCTGGAAACATACCCCCAGCTCGAATTGTTGATCGTCAGTAAGCCCAAGCCTGGTGGCAAAACCGAGCGCCTGATCCGCTATTTGGGTATTGCGGACAAGGTGCAGTTTGTCAGTGGCATCAGCAACAGGGAGATGGTGAGCTATTACGCCGAGGCTACCATTGCGGTGGTGCCTTCTGTCTACGAAGGCTTTGGATTACCGGCGGGGGAAGCGATGGCCTGTGGTGTGCCGGTAGTTTCCACCGATGGCGGCGCATTGCCGGAAGTTGTAGGCGATGCCGGGCTGCTCGTGCCTGCCAAGAGCGTTGACGCACTGGCGCAGGCCATCGACGAGCTACTGCAGAACCCGGACAAGCGTGATGCTCTGGGTTCCCGGGGGCGCGAGCGGATTCTGAACGAGTTTTGCTGGGACGTGTGTGCTGGCCAGATGATAAATTTCTATGAGCAGGTACTGTCCCATGCAGACAGTTGACTTTAGTTACCTGCCCCTGGAGTCTGGGGATGTTGTGCTCGACCTGGGGTGTGGTGAAGGCCGTCATGTCATCTCCGCCTATGTAGAAGCGGATATCCAGGCGGTAGGTGTAGACCTGTCCCTGTCCGACCTGAAAGCGGCCAGGGAAAAATTCGGTGATTTTTACCAGCCCGATAACCAGGCGAAGTCCTTTGGTTTGTCCACTGCCGATGCCCTGCAACTACCTTTCGCAGATAATACTTTTGACAAAGTGATCTGTAGCGAAGTGCTGGAGCATATCCCGGATTACCGAGGTGCCCTGGAAGAAATATCCCGGGTACTCAAGCCCGGGGGCCTGTTTTGTGCGAGTGTGCCACGGCGCTGGCCGGAAAAAATATGCTGGGCATTCAGCGATGCCTACCACCAGGTTCTAGGTGGCCACCTGCGCATTTTCCGCAGCAGTGAACTGCGCGGTGAGATAGAGCAAGTGGGTTTCAACCACTACTATCGCCACTGGGCACATGCATTACACGCCCCTTTCTGGTGGTTAAAATGCATATTCTGGAAGACACAGGACAGCAACTGGCTGATCGCCCAGTATCACCGTTTTCTGGTGTGGGACCTGATGGATAAACCTGCATTTACCCGGGTACTGGAGAAAATAATGAACCCCATAGTGGGCAAAAGTGTGGTGATGTATTTCCGTAAGGACGTAAGCGCATGAGCGGTCTTTATCTCAGTCGCGGTTTATTCCCGGAAGAGTTTTTGCGCCCGACGGTGGAGTTTATTCTGGGTGTGCAGCAACCCAGCGGCGAGATCCCCTGGTTTGAAAGCGGCTACACCGATCCCTGGGATCATATTGAAGCGGCAATGGGCCTGAGCATTGGCGGTGAACATACGGCGGCAAAGCTCGCCTATGCATGGCTGGCCAGTGTGCAGCTTGCCGACGGGAGTTGGTGGGCCTCCTATCGAGGAGATGAGATAGACAATAGCAAGCGGCGTGAAACCAACTTCGTCGCCTATATCGCGACGGGCGTGTGGCATCATTTCCTGATTACTGAAGACCGCGAATTTTTGCAATCGCTGTGGCCGGCAGTGGAAAAGGCGATTGGCTTTGTGCTGTCACTACAAACCGAACACGGTGAAATTCACTGGGCGGTAGATGGCGATGGCAAGCCCAAGTGCGATGCACTGGTGACCGGTTGCAGTTCCATCTACAAGAGCCTGGAGTGCGCGTGCAATATCGCTGTCACCCTGGGGCAGGATAGTTCGGCCTGGCAACAGGCCCGGATTGAACTGGGCCTGGCATTGCGGCATAAACCCGAGCGCTTTGATCGCACCTGGGAGAGTAAAGCCCGCTATTCCATGGACTGGTTTTACCCGGTGTTGACCGGCGTTCTTCCTGCGGCGGAAGGTCGCGCGCGACTGGTGTCCCGTTGGGATGAGTTTGTCGAGCCCAATCTGGGGTGTCGCTGTGTCTCCGATGAACCCTGGGCGACGGTAGCCGAATCCTGTGAGTTGGTAATGGCTCTTCTGGCCGCCGGCGATCACGCCCGGGCAGTGGAAGTCTACAGTTGGTTACACCAGTGGCGGGCTGCAGATGGTTCCTATTGGACAGGTTATCAGTGGGTAGAAGACTTGCTGTGGCCCGATGAAAAGCCAACCTGGACTGCAGGTGCAATTTTGCTGGCGGCGGACGCGTTAACCGAGCACACGGCGGCTTCGGGCTTGTTTACCGGTGTGCAGCTGCTGCCTGCGGATGCCCGGGAATCAAAAGAGCGGGCTAACTAGGCGTTTTTTTCCACGGATTGCGTTTTGCGAACGTCTTGATATACAGCTGCTCAACCTTTTCCCTGGCCCAGGGCGTTTTTCGCAGGAACTTCAAACTGGACTTTACCGAGGGGTCTTTTTTGAAACAGTTGATATTTATTTTTTCAGCCAGGCCTTCCCAGCCGTAATAGTTCTCCAGCTGCACCACTATTTTTTCCAGGGTAAGTCCGTGCAGCGGATTGTTGGTCTGTACCTCGCTCACTTGTCTGCCTGCCACATACTTATATCCCATTTCGCTCTGTGATTATCGACGCTATAGTCTGCCTGAGTGGCGGCAGTAATTCTGCCTCAAACCAGGGATTTTTGCTCAGCCAAATATTGTTCCTGGGACTGGGGTGCGGCAATGGCACCTTGTCGGGCCAATACGTTTGCCAGGATTTCACCAATTCTGTCAGCGAGGCGTGGGTCTTCTCGAAGTGATAGCCCTGGGCGTATTTTCCCAGCACCAGGGTTAATTTCAGATTGGGGAGATAGGCCAGCAGCTGTTTGCGCCAGGCGGGCTCACACTCGGGGCGGGGTGGCAGGTCGCCGCTTTTTCCTGTGCCGGGGTAGCAGAAGCCCATAGGCAATATGGCAACCAGTTCGGGATTGTAGAACTCATCCCGGCTGAGGCCCATCCACTCTCGTAGGCGGTTGCCGCTGGCATCGTCGAAGGGTACGCCCGTTTCATGCACGACCCGCCCCGGCGCCTGGCCGGCGATTAATATTCGGGCCTCGGGGTGTATCTGTAATACAGGCCGCACGCCGTGAGGCAACTTGTCGCTACAGAGCGTGCAAGATTTAACCTCATCTAGCAGTGATTCAAATGTGGTCACAATCCAGAGTTATTTCATAGTTTGCCTGGCCGTTTTCAGTGGAGACAAACGATCCGGAGCCCGAAATACCTTTTAGGCCCTCTCGCCCGAAGTTTGGGACAATTGTGAAATCACTGCTTGCAACGCCGTTCTCAAACTTCCCATTATGTTGGATTACAAAGCTACCGGACTTGCCGTTTATGGCGGCTGACAGAGTCTCGAAGCCAACGAATACTGCGAAGCCCTGTGACTGATAGGACATCAAATATTGAATCTCACTTGAGCCCTCGATGGCACCCGTATAATTTTGAGTGATCTTGGCATGGGTCAGTTTACTGCCATCATCACCTTCTACAGTGGGTGTCTCGTCCCACTTGGTGATTTGGAAGACCCCCTCCAGTTTTGTTGTCATTTCCTGCCTCGCTTATAATCTGCGCAATAGTCCCAGGCTGTTCACTTGCCCGATTTTCTCGAATAAGCCCGATTGTAAGGCCATATTAAAGATAGCATATGGCGCTTGACCGCCCTCGTGGGGGTCGGCGAACAAATCGTGAATAGCCAGAATACCGCCGCGCATTAAATGTGGTGTCCAGCAACGATAATCTGTCAGAGCAGCATCGAGGCTGTGCCCGCCGTCTATAAACACCATGGCCAGCGTTGTTTGCCAGTCGCGGGAAGCCAGTTCCGACCCTGCCACTATGGGTATCACGATATCATCAAGACCAGCGGCGCGAATATTTTTTCGAAATTCCCGAAAGGTATCCATTAATCCTACACCTTCATCATACAAGTCCGGGTCGTGAAAAAATTCGCCTAATTGATGTTCCTCTGAGCCGCGGTGGTGATCCAGGGCATAGACAGTGCGATTGTTGCGCTTGCAGGCCAGGCCCAGATAAATAGTGGACTTGCCGCAGTAACTACCAATTTCCAGAACGGGGCCAGAGGTGCTGGCGAGCAGGGCGTGCTCGTAGAGTGCGGCGGCCTCGTCATCGGCCAAAAAACCTTTTATCTCATTTATGTCGTCGGGCAGGTCTGGAATCACGCTGTAGTCTCATTGTCTGGTTAAGGATCGCGAAAGTAGCGGCTTTTGCCGTTGCTGACAAGAGTAACAGGCGCGCCGGGTAGTCCATTGTTACCGTGCTATGATGCTGCCATGTGCAATAGTGGAGAGGCACATATAATACCTCACCCGCATTTTTTATGAGGCAATTTCGATAATGAAACTCAGTATGCCGCGCTTTGATAAAGCCAGGGTCCTGGTGCTTGGCGATATTATGCTCGATCGCTATTGGCAGGGCCCGACCTCCCGCATCTCGCCAGAGGCACCGGTTCCCGTGGTGAAAGTGGACGAGATTGTGGACAGACCCGGAGGCGCGGGTAACGTTGCCCTGAATATTTCCGCCCTGGGGGCAACCGCCAGTCTGCGCGGCTACACCGGTGATGATGAAATGGCGGACTCCCTTGAGGACATGTTGCAGGGGGCGGGGGTGCAGTGCCTGTTCGAGCGCGAACCGGACCGTCCTACCATTACCAAGTTGCGGGTTATCTCCCGCCACCAGCAATTAATTCGCCTGGACTTTGAGGAGACCAATGCTTCCCAAAGGGACACAAATCTGGGAAGTGAACTACAAGCACACCTGGAAAACTGCGGTGCCCTGATTCTTTCGGATTATGCCAAGGGCGCCCTGGAGGATCCGGGACCCATTATCGCCACAGCTCGTGCTGCCGGGGTCCCCATACTGGTAGACCCCAAGGGAACCGACTTTGCCCGATATCGGGGGGCAACTTTACTGACGCCCAATCTGCATGAGTTCGAAGCAGTGGTGGGTAGCTGCCCCTCGGAGCAGGAGTTGGTCGCAAGGGGTGAGGCCCTAATGGCCGAGTTGGATCTGGGAGCTCTGCTGGTAACCCGCGGAGAGCACGGTATGACCCTGTTGCGCCCCGGGGAGGAAGAGATGCATTTGCCCGCCCGGGCCCGGGAAGTTTTTGACGTAACCGGCGCGGGCGATACGGTAATCGCCGTGTTGGCCGCCGCCGTCGCCGCCGGTGAGAGTTTGCCCCACGCCGTGGCGCTGGCCAATACCGCCGCCAGTATCGTGGTCGCCAAATTGGGTACCGCCACCGTCAGCGCACCGGAGTTGCGCAGGGCTGTGCAAAGCGACCAGGGCTCCGAGCGTGGCGCGGTAAGCCTGGAGCAGCTACAGATCGCTATTGCCGACGCCCGCAGCCACGGCGAGAAAGTGGTTTTTACCAACGGCTGCTTTGATATTATCCACGCCGGACACGTGGGCTACCTGGAACAGGCCCGGGAACTGGGCGATCGCCTGATCGTGGCGGTAAACAGTGATGCCTCGGTGCGCCGCCTGAAAGGCAAGGGTCGCCCGATTAATCCACAAGACAGACGCATGGCTGTTCTCGCCGGCCTGGAGGCTGTCGATTGGGTAGTGTGCTTTAAAGAAGATACGCCCGAAGCCCTGTTGCACGCGCTACACCCGGATGTCGTGGTAAAGGGCGGTGACTACGACAAAAAAGGCGTAGTGGGCTGGGAGATCGTCGAGGAATACGGTGGCGAGATAGCAGTGCTGGGTTTTCTGGATAATGTTTCCACTACTGCGATTGTGGAGAAGATTCGAGATGAATGAGATAAAGCCGGCTTTACTTAAATTTTAGATACGCCGCGACAGTTGTAGTGCTTTGATGGACCGTCTGAGGCCATGGATGGCCGAGGCCGAGCGCACATGGATGTGCTTGTAGCGTGTCCAGCAAAGCACTACAACTGTCGCGGCGTATCGCTACCCAACTTAAAAAATAACCCGCTTCGCAGCCAACACATTCGCCTCCAGATGCTCCGGTGTAATCGTGCCAATAATCGCCGAGCTTGTACCGGGGTGGGCGAAAATCAAATCCATGCTGGCCTGTACCGGATCATCGTAGTCTTTGGCGAGATGACCACTGGCCAGCGCTTTTTTGATCAGTGCTCCCTTGCCCAGGCGTGCACACTCATCCAGTACTTTTTCTTCATCACGATATGCGAGATTGTAAGTCAGCATTACAATATCGCTGGCCGCCGCCGCGGCAATTCCGCCATCCACGGTTTTGGTGGACATGCCGAAGGCTCGGATCAGGCCTCTTTGTTTAATGGCTTCCAGCGCCTGCAAGGTGCCAAGGTGATTGATGATGTCCAGGTCATTGCCGTCGGAGTGCACCAGAACCATGTCGATATAATCGGTCTCCAGGTGCTGCAGGCTTCTCTCAATGGAAAACTCGACGTGCTCGGGAGAGAAGTCGAAATGTGATTCTCCGTCGCAAAACTCCTCGCCGACCTTGCTGCAAATCAGCCAGTCTTTTCGCTGGCCCCTTAGTAGCGGGCCCAGGCGTTGCTCACTTTTTCCATAGGCAGGCGCGGTGTCGATCAGGTTGATACCAAGACTTCTTGCCTGGGTGAGCAGGGCGGTAGCGGCCCGGTCGTCCGGGATGGTGAAGCCCTCGGGATATTTTACGCCCTGGTCGCGGCCCAGCTTTACGGTGCCAAGCCCCAGGGCGCTGACGACCATTCCGGTGTTTCCCAGGGGCCTCATCCAGCTCATGCGAACAAACTGTCCCAGGGAGCAGGTGCAAATCCGGGGCGCCCGAGATCGCTCAACAGCGACAGCTCGGGTTGGTGCCGTGGTTGGATGTTCAGGGCCGCCAGCTTTGTTTCGATGGCGTCTGCCAGGTTGGGGCTCAGGGTCAGTTTTGTCGGCCAGGCGGCCAGCACATTATCCAGGCCCACGACGGGGGCAACGAAGGCCTGATCGGGTTTTAGCAAGTTGGACTGTTTTGGTTCTGCTCTATCGATTTTGAGTGTGCGCCACTGGCTTTCACCAAAATCCAGCCATGGGAATAGCTGGCTCAGCTCTCGTTTCGCCTTCGCAATCAAAACAGCCGGCTCATCGTTTACACCCTCTGTAGCCAGGTCGCCCCCCAGGTACCAGATGGCCTGCCCATCGCTACTGCGGTGGCTCGAAATGGTCAGTCGCGGAGAGGGGTTGCTACCCATGGCGTGGGCGTACAGCACCTCGGGATATTGATGCTTGACGATAACTTGTTGCAGGGGCCTGCGCTGCATGGCGGGCCCGGGGGCACCCAGTTGTTCAATCAACGTCTCGTTGCCCGTGCCTGCGGTAAGCAACAAACATTCGGGGCTGATACGACACCCTGGTAATAACAGGCTGGCCTTTCCATTGTCCCGCTCCAGCTTTGCTTGCTGCCAGTCTATTTTGAAAATAGCCTCGCGATGACGTTGCGCCAGGACTTCGACCAGGGAGGGGACATCCAGTACCAGGTCGACCAGGCGATAAACCTGCCCCCTGAACTGAGGGTCTCGCAGGGGCAGCGGATAGTTTTCGGCTTGCAGTTTCTCAACGCGCCCGCGCAGCATTTTACTGGCAAAAAAGGAGGTAAAACGGGATGTCAGGGAGGCGCCGGACCAGAGGAAAAAATCCTCACTCAGCACCCGCGTTCCCCGCAGGTCAACCTTCCCCTCGCCCTGCAAACAACGTCGCCAGAGGTCGGGCATGGCTGAAATAGCTTCGGAGCCACCGCTGAGAGACCCACCCAGGGCATATTTTACGCCGCCGTGGATCATGCCCTGGGAAGCAATGGTCTGGTAGCCACCCAGGCTCTCCTGCTCGAACAAAATCGCGCTGTAGCCACTATTTCGCAGCTGGTTGAGAGCCCAGAGCCCGGCGATGCCGCCACCGATAATAGCAATGTCTGTCTGCAGGTCCTGCAAGGTTACGGAATCCGGCTAGAAAGTATAAAAGCGATTATAGCCTGAATCGCGTATTTGGGTTTAAATGGGTTAATTGACGAAAGACGAACTATCGGCATCCCCCTTGCAATTGGCGTGAGGAGCGCGGCACCGCCCGCTTTTCAATAAATGCACTGCCTCTAACGGTAGTCGTCGTTCACAGGAGCCCAAAATGCGCTTGATCTACAGCGCCCTATTTTACTGCCTGATACCTATCATTGTGCTGCGTATGTTGCTTCGCTCGCGCATTGCACCGGCCTACCGACAGCGTATGGCCGAGCGCCTGGGTTTCTTCAAGGGCGGTAGGAGTGGCGATACCAGACCTGCTATCTGGGTACACGCTGTCTCCGTGGGGGAATCGCTGGCTGCGGCGCCTTTAATCGAGGACCTGTTGGCAAGTTACCCCGGGCATCGCCTGGTAGTGACCACCACCACCCCCACAGGTTCTGAGCGGGTGAAAGCACTCTTTGGCGACCGCGTTTTCCACGTCTATTCTCCCTGGGACACGCCCGGTGCGGTTAAGCGCTTTTTGAGGAAAACCAAACCCGAACTTCTGCTCATTATGGAAACAGAACTGTGGCCGAATATGCTGCACTACAGCCGCAAAGCGGGGTGTCATATTGTGCTGGCAAATGCGCGCTTGTCGCAACGCTCTGCGGAAGGTTATGCCCGTTTTGCGAGCCTCACGCGGGGCATGCTGGCCCAGTTAAACATAGTGGCCTGCCAGGCCCGGGCAGATGGTGATCGCTTCTTGTCCCTGGGCCTTCAGCCCAGCCAGTTGGATGTGACGGGAAGCATTAAGTTTGATCTGGAACTGGACGGAGAGTTGCGCGACGCTGCGGAGAAATTACGGCAGGCCTGGGGTATGTCCCAACGCAGTATTATTGTGGCAGCCAGCACCCATCCCGGAGAGGATGAGCAAATTCTCGCGGCCTTTACCCGGATTCGTCAGAGTGTAGACAATTGCCTGTTGGTTATCGTGCCGCGGCATCCCGAGCGCTTTGACGCGGTCTATCAGCTGTGTATCGACGCGGGTTGGAGTGTACAACGCAGATCCAGTGGCATTGCCCCGGGCCCTGGGGATGACATTGTACTAGGCGATACCATGGGCGAGTTATTGTTGCTTCTTAGCGCTGCAACAGTGGCTGTGATTGGGGGAAGCCTGGTAAATCATGGCGGTCATAATGTGTTGGAGGCATCCGCCTGGGGAGTTCCCGTCGTCACCGGCCCCTATATGTTTAACTTTTCTGAAATCAGTGATTTGCTGGTGTCAGCGGGGGCGATGACACGGTTGGCCGACCCAGAGGAACTGGCTGATTGCCTCACCGAGCTGCTGGCAAGTCCCAAGAGGCGGCGTGAAATGGGTGAGGCGGGGCAGCAGGTGGTTGCGGATAACCGAGGCGCAAAAAAACAACTGCTTGAGTTAATCGATACGCAAATCAGTTCAGCTACTTAGTACTTGCCGCGGTGGGAGCCGGTGGTGTTTCCAAATAAGCGTCGAGGTTGTTGATGTCCTCCGGGCTTAACAGGCCCGCCTGTTCCTTCAGGCGCAGAATATCGAGAATATAGTCATAGCGCGTATTGGCATAGTCACGCTCGGCGGAAAACAGGGTGTTTTGCGCATTGAGCACGTCCACAACGTTCCGTGTACCCACTTCATAACCGGCCTGGGTGGCATCCAGCGCACTGCGGGAGGACACGATGCTCTGTTTGCGTGCCGCGACCCGGGATACGTCGCTGATCACGGTCATGTGCAGTGAGCGGGTATTGGTTACCACGTTGCGAGACAAGTTGATGCGGTTTTCCCGGCTGGCATTAAAATCCTGTGCAGCCCGGCGACGGTTGGAGCTGATGGCGCCGCCGCTGTACAGGGGAAGGTCGAGGCGAATTTGCCAGGTGTTGAGCTCTACATCGTTATCTGGTGGAATGTCAAAAGCTGTTTCTGGTAAGCGAGTAAGGTCACCTTCCGTGCTGTAGTCAGAATAAGCGTAGTTGCCGCTCACGGTGGGGGCGTGGACCATCTTGTTTGCCTTGGCATTCTGTCGAGCAGCTTCTTCGCCATAGCGTGCAGCGAGTAGGGAAAAGTTATTCTCCATGGCAAAGTCTACCCAGGCCGCTCTATCTAAAGGGTCTGGCATTTTTATGGCGAAATCTTCCTGCAGCA
>JADFVW010000053.1 GCA_015222725.1 Pseudomonadota bacterium
AATCGTGCCATGAAAAACATTCGTCCGGGCGGCTATGTGATTCTGTGGGAGCCCTATGCTGATATGTATGACAATGTTCCCTGGTTGAAGGCTAATTTACAGTTGGTTGACGGAATGCTTGGCATGCCGGCTCCACTGTGGACAAAAGAGCAGGTTGTGAATTTTGTGAGAAATGCCGGTTACGATGATGTGAAGGTTGTCGATACCGCCGGTGGAACCTGTACCTTTGTTGTTGCAAGAGTGCCTGAAAAAATGCCAAGTGAGGAATTTTAAATGAAGTGGCATTTTGCTGACATGTGGGAGGTAATAGCCGATACCGTCCCCGAGAGTGAAGCTTTGGTACATGGTGACACTCGCCGCAGTTGGAGGGAGTATGAAAATCGTGCAGCAAGGCTTGCTCAGGTTTTTACCGACCAGGGTCTGGGGCCGGATACAAAGGTTTCGATATTCTCCTGTAACTGTCCTGAATATCTCGAGACACAATTTGGCCTGTTTAAAGCTCGCTGTGTACCCATTAATATAAATTACCGTTATCTGGAGGCCGAGCTGACTTATCTGCTAGATAATTCAGACTCAGAGGCACTGGTATTCCAGGCCAGATTTGCCGATAAAGTGGCTGCTATTCGTGATCAGTTGCCTGCAGTTAGGTTCTTTCTTGAAATAGATGATGGCTCGGGTATGCACCTGGAGGGCGCCACCCGTTATGAAGACGCCATTGCGGCTGCCAGCCCCATGCCCAGAATTGAACGATTCGAAGATGACATCTATATGCTGTATACCGGTGGTACAACCGGTATGCCAAAAGGGGTTATGTACAGGCATGGAGATTTCGCGCCTGCCATCTTAAGCAGCTACGCCGGGCGCGGCATGAAAGCGCCTGCGAATAAGGAAGAATTGGTGGCTGCGGTCAAGACATTACAGGAGACTGGCGCCGCGCCACGCGGTATGCCCGCCTGCCCGCTCATGCATGGATCCGGTATGTGGCTTGGTGTATTTGGCGTCCACCATATGGGTGGTACAGCAGTTACCTTTGACAACTACTCCTTTGAACCAGCTACGTATCTTGCGTTGATTGAAAAAGAAAAAATTACAGATACTGTCATAGTCGGGGACTCATTTGGGAAGCCTATTGTAAAGGTACTGGATGCAGCCAGAATGGAGGGTGAGCCCTATGACCTGAGTTCGCTGATCTTTCTTGTCTCATCGGGTGCCATGTGTTCAATAGAGGTGAAGCGGCGGCTTATTGAGTACGGAAAGTTTATTGTGGTAGATGCCATCGGTTCTTCTGAAGGTAATATGGGTGTGTCGGTTATGAACCGTGGCATGCCGGCGAGTGAAACAGCAAAATTCACTCCGCATCCGACGACAAAAGTGTTTACTGAAGACTGGCAGGAGGTGAAGCCCGGTTCGGGAGAAATTGGATTAATTGCCAACGGAGGTTTTACACCTGTTGGATATTACAAGGACCCAGAAAAAAGTGCCGAGACCTTCCGCGTAATCAATGGTCACCGATATAGCATACCCGGCGATTACGCTATGATCGAAGCTGACGGAACCATGACTCTTCTGGGACGAGGCTCTGTCTCTATCAACACGGGGGGAGAAAAGGTTTTTCCTGAGGAAGTTGAAGAGGCCATTAAAACACACCCGTTTGTATACGACTGCCTGGTTGTTGGTGTCTCCGATGAACACTTTGGTGAACGGGTCACGGCTGTCATATCATTTCAAGGTGATGGTAGCCTTGAACGTGAAGACTTGATCAACTTTCTACGCGGGAAATTGGCTGGATATAAATTGCCCAAGACCATAGTGGCTGTCCCGGTTGTAATGCGTGCGGCCAACGGAAAGGCAAACTATAAGTGGGCCAAAGGTATTGCTCGCGATAATGCCGGCTAGTTAAAAAAGAAAACTCTTATGTGAACCAGGAGTAAATTTTGTACAAATTTAGTAGCAAGTCACTAGAATTACAGGAAAAACTCAGTGTTTTTATGGATGCCTATGTGTACCCAAATGAAGAAGCTTACGCCCGGCAGTTGCACAGTGCCGAAAACAGGTTTTCATCCTTGCCATTAATGGAGGAGTTGAAGGCGAAGGCGAGAGCCGCCGGTCTGTGGAACCTGTTTGTGCCCGAGGAATTTTCCCAGTACTGCGATCATGGTGGTTTGTCCAATTTTGATTATGCCCCCCTGGCAGAAATAATGGGCCGTGTTATCTGGAGCCCGGAGGTATTTAATTGTAATGCCCCCGATACCGGCAATATGGAAGTGTTTATGAAATATGCCACCGAGGCACAGCGTGATCGGTGGCTGAGCCCATTGCTAAGAGGGGAAATTAAATCCTCTTATGCCATGACCGAGCCGCAGGTGGCCTCCAGCGATGCCACAAATATAGAGCTGAGTATACAGCGTGAAGGTGGGGAGTGGGTTCTCAATGGGCATAAGTGGTTTATTACAGGTGCCATGTACGAACAAACTAAAATATTTATTGTTATGGGTAAATCTGATCCAGCGAACCCCAATAGGCATAAGCAGCAGACTCAAATTCTGGTGCCCAGAGATACACAGGGAATAACATTAGTTCGCCCTCTTACCACCCTGGGCTATGATGATGCGCCATTGGGACATGCTGAAATAACGTTTGAAAATGTGCGGGTGCCACTGGAAAATGTACTGCTGGGAGAGGGTCGCGGTTTTGATATTGCCCAGGGTAGACTCGGCCCCGGACGCATGCATCACTGCATGCGACTGGTGGGGGCGGCGCAACGTTCACTGGAACTGGCTTGTAAACGTGCGACATCTAGGACGACTTTTGGCAGGCCTTTGAGCAAGCATCAATCTGTACGAGAGGAGATCTCCCGAAGTTTTTCTGAAATTGAAATGATCAGGCTGCTTGTTCTGAAAACCTGCACCAAGATGGATGCCGTTGGGGCTCAGGCATCCAGGGATATGATTGCCGCTACTAAAACCACAGTCCCGTTGATGGTTCAGAATATTATCGATCGCTGCATGCAAATGCATGGTGCCGGTGGCTTGACCGAAGATTATCCTATGGCAGAAGCGTTTAACTATGCGCGCTGGTGCCGACAGGCAGACGGCCCTGATCAGGTGCATCAAATGGCACTTGGCAAGCAAATCATCGAAAAATATGGCAAATAGCAGAGCTGGATTAAAGTGATTGAGAGCCCGCTTTGACCCTATGGGTACATGCCAGCCAGGCGTGACTTGATGATGTCTTCACACTCTCGGGCGATGGACTGAACCAGTTTGTCGCACGTGGGAATGCTGTCGATCATTCCCATTACGATGGCCTGATGGGTTATTGAATCCCCGTAATTTCAGTCATTCTTATTTTCATCTGTTTAGTCCAGAATAAATGTGTTTGTCTGCTTGTCTGTGTCGGGAATTATCCTGCCGTGCAGGCCAACACCTTCATTTTCCAATAGCTTCGCGAATGCTGCGGGAGTCGCTTCGCCGCAGGCAACCGTGCGTCGACCGTCGTTCAGCCTGATAATCATCCTGCTAACCTCGGGATTGTTATTGCGATCAAAAGCTACGATATAAGTCTCGATCGTTCCTCCACCTTCCGGGGCATCTACCATTTCTGGAGCGCTGTCACTTTCGCACTGCCTTGTAACAGCCGGAGTCTCTCCACTGGCAGCGGCAATACGTTCGGGATCGGTTGAGAAAATACTTACCGTATGTTTTGCAGCGGCCATGCCAAGTCCGGAGACATAACCAATTTTGCCATCGCCGGCGCGCAGTCGTTCAACCATTGCCGCAACCGAGTGGGTGCAGTAGTTGTTGCCTGGCCCCCCGGCACAGGCGAGACCGCCAGTGACGGTTTTGGGTCGAGGGTCATCAGCTGTAAGGCCCAGTGCGTCCAGGCCAAATTGAACGGCACTGGGGAAACAGCTGTAAAGATCAAACAGGTCTATATCTGCCACGCCGATAGCGGCCGCATCAAGGGCCGCTTGTGCGGCGGCCGTGCAGCCGGGGCTGCTGTGAAACTGGACTCGCTCGGAGAGCGTCCAGGGGTCGGTGCTGCTGGCACCGCCCAAAAATGCTACCTGCTGTTCTTTGGGAATGTTTCTTCGGTCTGCTTCCTCGGCACTCATTACAATAAATGCCGCCGCCATATCTACCATAATGATGGAGTTCATCAGTTTCGGGTAGGGGAAGTTGATCCAGCGATTGCTGGCGCTTATGGTGGAAAAATCCTCCGCGCTTCTGGCTTCGGGGAACCAGGCTACCGGATTTTGAGCTGCCACCTCGGAAAAGCCAGCCATCAACTTGGCAAGGTATGCCTGGTGCTCCTCAATGGAGCGGCCACAGTGTGCTCGTTGTGCACTTTCATACAGAGCGAAGACATCAGCTGGCAAAAATAGGCCATGGCGCATCTCCAGGGGTGAGGTCATGGGGTCTTGCCCGCGCTGAAGTGTATCGATAGGCGGGTCGGCGAGCACCCCCCAGTCGTCAAGACGAATCTTGTTGCGGGCTGCCTGCTGGCGCGACTGAAGTGACTCCGCTCCTGCAATAACAGCGACTTTTACCTTGCCCTGTGAAATCGCCGCTGCAGCATGGTGCAGCAGGTTAAGCGGCGAGCTGCCACCCGCCACCGGCTCGTGCAGGGTGGTCGGACTAGCCCCCAGCAATCCACTGAGGTGCTTTGTAGCATCCTCGTAGCCCCATGACATGGTTGGTACGGTGCCTACATAATCAGCTTCTGCCCCGATGTCTGGGTTGCCTGCATCTTCAGCGGCGCGATTTACCGCTTCCATCATCATTTTAGTGGGCTCCATGGGTTCACATGGGCCGTCGAGCTTTTCGCGTCTGCGCACTTGTGCCACTCCGACGATGACGGGCGCTTGTCTATCACTCATGATGCTTACTTCCTAGGTGGCAAGAATATGCCGTGCAATGGTCAGAATCTGGATTTCGGTGGTGCCGCCGCCCAGCTCCAGTAACATGGCGTCGCGCATCAGGCGCTCTACCTTGTACTCTTCCATATAGCCATAACCGGCGAGAATATGAATGGCTTCCGTGGCGACACGAGTACCCACTTCCGCTAGATAAAGTTTGGCGGCACTGGCATCGAGCGCAGAAAGCTCCTGAGAACTATCGACTGTGCCGTAGACAATGCGGCGTGCGTTGGCAACGTCGATATACATGCGAGCCAGTCTATTTTGTATTAACTGGTAATTGGCGATAGGCTGCCCGCCCTGTTCCCGTTCCTTGGCATAGTCCCGGGCAATTTCAAAGCAGCGTTCGGCAATGGCGTAGCCCATAATCGAAATACCCATGCGCTCGCGGGACAGAGACTTGCGTACGTGGTCCCGATCGCTATTGCCACCGCCCAGGATATTTTCAAGTGGAATGCGCACGTTATCAAAAAATACTTCACTGGTAGGGGAGCAGCGCATACCCATTTTTTTGAAGGGTTTTCCTGTGCTCAGGCCTTCAAATTCCCGTTCCAGTATAAATGCCTGAATGCTGTTGTCTTCTTCATTGCGGGCGTATACCAGGAATATGTCGCCGTCCGGGCCGTTGGTGATAAAGGTCTTGGAGCCATTCATTACGTAGTGGTCACCCTCGCGCCTGACTTTGCTTTTCATGGAACCAAAAGCATCCGAGCCAGCGCCGGGCTCAGTGAGGCACCAGCAACCCACTTTTTCACCTTTCATAAGCGGACGAGCGTATTTTTCTTTTTGGAAAGCTGTTCCGCGCATGGCTATGTTGCCGCCACATAAGCCAACACTCACACCAAAGCTCTGCTGGAAACCCGGGTTGATCCTTGAAACTTCGATGATAAGCTGGGCCTGGGCAAAGTCGGCCAATGCCTTCATGTCCTCGCCACCTGTGGGTTTCTCGCTCTCGTCTTTTGCAGAGGAAGAATCATCGGAGTTAAACATTTGATCCACGGCGACGTCGAGGCCCAGATCCTTGATCATTTTTTTCATAAAGGGAAAAACGGACTCTTCACCGGACTCAAAAGCTTCTGTGCGGGGCTCGAGTTCATTGGTCATGTAACTGCGGTACATGTCGCGTATTGCATTTTGGGTTTCTGTTAGCTGCATGGATGACTCCGTGGGTTATCCGGGCGAATGAAATGAATAAGTATTTATATTAACTTGAATAAGCATTCATGTTAATATCTCATCTTACTTTTTGCAAGCTTCCCGAGAGAGCAACGCCATGTCAGATGTCAAAGAGTCGGCGTCCCCGGAAGCGGCAGCGGCAGCTGCAAATGCCCTTCCCGCAGATGGAACATTATTGACCGCCAGGGGGGTTCGAAGCCGAATGGCCCTGCTCAATGCCGCCAGAACCATGTTTAAAACCAAGGGCTATGCCAATACTACTATTGTCGACATCACCGGTGA
>JADFVW010000360.1 GCA_015222725.1 Pseudomonadota bacterium
GGTTCATCGCCGCGCCGACGATGATCATGGAACGCCCTTTGGTCTTGTCTGCGGTATCGGCAAACTCGCGGGCCACTTGAATGACTTTTTCACGGCTGACGCCGGTGATGTTTTCCTGCCAGGCCGGTGTATAGGGTGTTGTGTCGTCGTAGCTGCTGGCGACATTACCACCACCCAGTCCGCGATCCAGGCCGTAGTTGGCCATCATCAGGTCGTAAACCGAAGCAACCTTAATTGTTGTTCCATCCGATGTAGTGACTTCGCGCACCGGGACGTTACGAAACAGTATTTCGTCGTGCTCGCAGTGATTCCAAAATTCATTGGACTGGTCGGCGGCGAAGTTAGGGAAGGCCACCGAGGCTACACTGCCACCGTCAATCTGGGACAACTGCAGCTTCACTTCAGCACCGGACACACCGTCTTTTTGCTCGATGTTCCACTTGCCACTCTGGCCCCAGCGATAGCCGATCGAGCCATTGGGAGAAACCAGTTGTCCCGTGTTCTCGTCCTGGGCAATGGTTTTCCACTCGGGGTTGTTCTCCTCGCCGAGCTGATTGTCCAGGTCGGAAGCACGCAGGAAACGGGTTGGTTTGAAGCCATCGTTAAACTCTTCCAGCTTCACCAGCATGGGCATATCGGAGTAGCGACGCACGTAGTCAACGAAGTATTCGCTGGGGTTATCCAGGTGAAATTCCTTCAAAATGACGTGGCCGAAGGCCATACCCAACGCTGCGTCTGTACCCTGCTTGGGGTTCAGCCACATATCGGTGAGCTTGGCGACTTCCGAGTAGTCCGGGGTGATGGCGACTGTTTTTGCACCCTTATAGCGCACTTCGGTGAAAAAGTGTGCGTCCGGGGTGCGGGTCTGGGGTACGTTGGAACCCCAGGCAATAATGTAGTTGGAGTTATACCAGTCGGCAGACTCGGGGACGTCAGTCTGCTCACCCCAGGTCATGGGCGAAGCCGGCGGCAGGTCGCAGTACCAGTCGTAGAAGCTCAGGCAGACACCACCCATCAGTGACAGATAGCGTGAGCCGGCAGCGTAGGACACCATGGACATTGCGGGAATGGGAGAGAAGCCAATCACGCGGTCCGGTCCGTGCTCTTTCACGGTATACACATTGGCCGAGGCGATGATCTCATTCACCTCGTCCCAGGAGGAGCGTACGAAGCCACCCAGGCCGCGAATGCTTTTGTAGGACTTGGCTTTTCCCTGATCTTCTACAATAGAAGCCCAGGCCTCAACCGGGTTGTCATACTGCTTGCGCGCATCGCGCCACAGCTTTAACAGGGGCTTGCGCACCTTGGGGTATTTCAATCGGTTGGCACTGTAAATATACCAGGAGTAACTGGCTCCCCGTGGGCAGCCGCGCGGCTCGTGGTTAGGCAGGTCGGCCCGGGTGCGCGGATAATCGGTCTGCTGGGTCTCCCACGTAATAAGGCCATTTTTAACGTAGATTTTCCAGCTACAGGAACCGGTGCAGTTCACCCCGTGGGTGGAGCGAACAATTTTATCGTGCTGCCAGCGTTGCCGATAGCTGTTCTCCCACTCGCGACTCTCATTGCGGGTTTCACCGTGACCATTGGCAAATTCGGCGGTCTTGGTCTTCTTGAAGAACTGCAGGCGATCCAGTAAATGGCTCATTATCTTCTCTCTCTTCTAAATGGGCTGGCCAGTTTGTCAACTGGCCAGCGATTTAAAGTCAACTATCAGTGGTTACACTGTCTATGGATTGTAGAAGTGCTTGTCATCTTCCAGTGCAAATTCCTCACCACACTTCGGGCACGCAACCTCTGTAGACTTGCCCTTGCGCAGATAGAACCACCAGTTGATGCCGATGCATACTGCGTAGAAGGCGGCGAAACCATACAGTGCAACCTCAGGAGTAGTGGCCTTGATCTGCTCACCGATTACCTTGGGGATGTAGAACGCGCCGTAGGCAGCAATTGCTGAAGTCCAACCCAGAACCGGGCCGGCCTGTTCCTTGTTGAAAATCACCGAGATGGAGCGAAAAGTAGAGCCATTGCCAATACCTGTAGCGGCAAACAGCAGCAGGAACAGTACGAAGAACTGCACGAAATACTCTTCGGGTGCCGCTGACTGGTAGGCGGCCTTCATATAGTAAGCCACGCCCAATGCGGCCCCTGTCATAACTACCGAGCAAACCTGGGTAACCAGTGCTCCACCGACTTTATCGGCAACCCAGCCACCCACGGGGCGAATCAGGGCACCGATGAAAGGGCCCATCCAGGCGAACATCAGGGCACTGGGGCCGTTGGCATTGACTATATCGTGATTCATCACACCATCGACCATCACGTGCTGATAGCCGAAGATTACTTTAATCGCCAGAGGGAAAGCCGCAGAGAAGCCAATGAACGAGCCAAAGGTCATAGTGTAGATAACACTCATTACCCAGGTGTGGTGGTTGTTAAATATTTTGTACTGCCGGGTCAGGCTTTCACCAACGGTGCCGGGCAACATCTTTAACCAGAACACGGTGGAGCCGATTACCAGCACCATGACAATCTCTTTGGAGATATTCCAGCCAGAACCGTTGGCAGCTGCTGGCAACATTAACCACAGGCCAGTAGCGGCTGTGATCAAACCAATTAATAACATGCCGGACATCAGTCCGAAGCTGGCAATAGGGTTGGGGATATTGGGAGACACGTCCGGCGTGCGGATATTATTCAGACCAAACCAGCCGGCAAATGCCAGCGGTACCAGAAACAGCAACCAGATAAAGCCGGCATTCTGGATCCAGGTCTCGCTGCCCGCAGGAATCTTGCCTATAAGGGTACCAGAAGTGTTCTGCAGTACCATGGAGTCGCCACCCATGGCGCCAAACAGGCCAAAGGTCATCGCCAGAGGCACCAGAATTTGCATGGTGGTCACGCCAAAGTTACCCAGGCCAGCGTTCAAACCCAATGCCAAACCCTGCTGTTTCTTGGGGTAGAAGAAGCTGATGTTGGACATCGATGAGGCGAAGTTACCGCCACCGAAACCGGACAGCAGCGCCAGGCACTGGAACACCCACAATGGCGTGTTCTGGTCACTCAGGGCAATACCGGCACCCAGTGCGGGTATCATCAACAGAGCCGTGGTGAAAAACAGCGTGTTGCGCCCGCCGTTAAGGCGAATAAAAAAACTACTGGGTATACGCAGGGTTGCACCGGTCAGGCCGGCAATGGCCATCAGGGTGAACAACTCGGATTTCGCGAAGGGAAAACCCAGGTTCAACATTTGTACTGTGATAACACCCCAGTAAAGCCAAACCGCGAAGCCGCAGAGCAAACTGGGGATGGATATCCACAGGTTGCGACTGGCAATTTTCTTGCCTTTGGATTCCCAGAACTGTTCGTTCTCGACATCCCACTCTCTAATATCAGACATGGTCGTTCCTCTTTTCCTTAAGTTAAA